>QCRE01000016.1 GCA_003212005.1 Prochlorococcus sp. AG-459-M13
CAAGATAGATATGGAAAAGGAAATAAAAACTATTTTGATTTACAAGAAAAAAATATAAAAAAAATTAATGAGATATTAGATTCTCAAAATATAAATAAATCATTATTAGTTACTGATGATGCTGTTCTAGCTTCACAAATGAGTAAACTTGGAAAGAAAGTTACAACAATATGGAGTCCTGAATTATCACTTCTTTTTGACGACAATGCAACAATAGAACAATTAAAAAGTTTTCTTCAGAATAAAAAAATACTTTTTATTTCTAATATTAATTGGGAGTTTTACGGAATAGAAGTTGAAAGACTAAATCTAATAGGTGCAATTTTAAAAGGCCATACTCTAAACACCTGTACTTATTGCAAGGTTAAATTACATTGATAAATTTCACAAATTGATTTAATGCAACGTTTACTAAAGATGAATTCAATAATTATAGGTTTTATTAGTTGGGTATTTAGTATTCTCCTTTTTTCTCCGAGATTAACTCTATTTCTCGGGGAAGGATCGGGAACTACTCGTCGAGATGTTATTTTGGCTCAGTGTATTGACCCTTTCGCAAAAAATCTCAAAGAACCAATACTTGCCTATCGTATTATTCAGCCTTCAATAGCTAAAGCTTTAGGGTGGTGTGGTGAACGTCGTGAAATTTTAGCCTTAATGGGATCCCCTGGAATTGCTTACATAGCCCTAATCTTAACTCTGATAATTCTTAATTTTGCGTTGAAAAAGAGATTCAGCAATAGTTTGTCCCTATTAGCCACATTCGGATTAGCTACGACTCATTTAACGCAATGGGTTAATACACATTGGGGACATCCTGATTCCTTAACTTTTTTACCAATAAGTCTTTTAATGATTTCTCGTCATCCAATACTTATAATTATTGGAACTTCGATTGGATGTCTAAATGATGAAAGAATTATCCTTTCATTACCCTTTATATTGCTTTGGTGGTGGCCCAAAAAAGAATCATTCAAGGAGAGTCTTAAAAACCTTTTACCAATAATTTTTTATTCCTTTATAGGAATATCTATAGCTATTTTTATCAAAATATCCTTGCTCCAGGCCCAACTGCAAAGTCTAAAATCGATTTAAAACTAATCAGTACCAAAAGGAAAAATTTAATTGGTTTAATATCTATAATTGCTATAAATATTGCTGATAATATAAATATTCCTGGCATTAAAACTTTAAATTGGAATCCATAACCTGCTGGAGAAGCACCAATAGCTTTTATATAAAGTATTAAGGGTATTGTCGATAATATTATTAATGATTTATTTGAAGCAAATAATTTTTTATTAAATCTTGGTACTAGTAATATCAATAAAGGAAGACAGGACCAAATAATCCAAAAAATCATTTTAAAGATTTCTAATAATGAAAATGATTTTAAAAGAACAGCTTCATATGTACTTTCTAAATATGCAGAATGAACTGGGTGATTACTAAATCCTAAAAAAGGTAATGAAAGAAATGGATTCCCTGATCTTAAATAATTCATCAAATACCATAAAAAAGGAACTAGTAAGCAAGTAATAGAAACTATTAGCGTATTTAGTAATTTAGTTTTAAGGAAAGTATTTCTTGCAAAATTCCAATTAAATATCCCATATAGAACAAATATATAAACAGAACCAGTTAGTAATAATCCATATTCTCTAACTAAAGAACATAAAGAAGCTAATAGACCAAAAACAACTAACTTTTTAATAGTAACTCCTTTAATTTTCATATCTAACATAATTAAGGAACTTGAGCCTAAGCCCAAAACCAAAAGTGATGCTTCTGAAGGTATTAAAGAATTAGCAGCTAAAGATGTTGACATTATAATTAAGGCTGCTTTCCATATACTTACTGATTTTGTTTTGTATACCGTTGCAAGGGATTGCATTAGAAATATTCCTGCAATGAATTGAGATAAAATTAGAGGCAAACCCATAAGCCTTCCAAAATTCCCTTCTAAGCCTGACCACCTTAATGGAATCAATAAAGAGACAAGGCCTAAAGGTATACCATCAGGATAAAAATATTTTCTGTAATCAAGAGAACTTACAGGAGGATAAAAATTAATATTATTCTCTCTGATAGAAATTTCAGCTAAGTAATCCCATCTAAACCCATTATCGCAGCACCCCATTGGATTTATAATGAATTTGTATATAGCAATAAATAAAAATAAAAACAGAAGAAATATGGTTATTGAATAGTATAAATTGCTATGTTTTGAACCTCTACTCTTATCGTTAAAGTATCTATATTCATTTGTTATTTCATTTCCTAAGTAAAATTTAAGAATTATTGATAAGAAAGAACTAGAAATAAATAAATGAAATGGAATAAAATTTAAGTTAAATATTCTGAAAATAGTTAGTGATATTACATAAAAGACAGCACTTAATGGAAACTTTATAGCTTTTGGAACTGGACTTATTATTCCTGGAAGCCAAATTATTATAAACCCAACTATCCATCCAATTAAAACTTGATTGAAACCAGTATCAGTTTCCAAATTTAAAATTTATAAGATTGATTCATGTTAGCTTATATTAAAATTGTTATTATTTTTGATATATATTTTTTTATTTAAAAAACTTTCATGATGAATAAAAAAATTTTATCATTTACAATAGAATATATTTATAATTTTTTTGATTATTTTCATACTTGGAGATTGAAATCATTTTATGGCAATAAAGATTTTGACTTGGTTATAGATGTAGGCTCCCATAAAGGTGAGTTTATTAAAAGAGTTATCAATAAAAACATTCCTGTATATTCTTTTGAACCGCAGAAGGAAGTTAGAGAGAAACTAAAAAAAAATACAGCAAAAAATAATGTTATTGAATATTTTGAATACGCACTTTCAAATTATGATGGATATGTTGATTTATATATTAATAATATGAGTTCAACAAGTACAATAAAGAAAATAAATATCTCAAATAATTGGATAAAGTTTAAAAATTATATCTTAGGAGGTAAACCATCCAAGCAAATAAAAAAAGTAAAAGTAACTACTCTTGATAAATTATTATTTGATAAGTTAATTTCAAAGAAAATATTATTAAAAATTGATGTTGAAGGAGCTGAAATTGAAGTCCTACAAGGTAGTGCAAAAATTCTTAAAAAGTGTAATGTAGTTTTAATTCAATTAGAATCATCTAACTATAAAATTTATAAAAATAGTGTTAGTCCTTTAAAATTTTTACTAGATAATGGTTTTATAGTAGAGAAAAAATTTACTTTTCCCTTACTTAACTTTCAGGATATAGTATATAGAAAAATTTAATTTTATAAAACAGAAATTATTTTAAATTCTTTTTCATTACAGAGATTCTTACATTATCAATTACAAATATAAGAATAATAACCCCTTTTTTGATGAAGATGATTTCTATTATTCTTAAAAATTAAATCTTAAAATTAATTTAAAAAATTTTGGAATATTATTCTTATAAGAAAAGAAATCTATATTTAATTGAAATTTTATCAAATTAAATTTAGTCTCTTTGCTAAATCAGAACAAAAAATTTTTTTTGGATCCATTTCTGTTTGTATTGTTTTCCATTCATTTAACTTAGGGTAAGTTAACGAAAAAATGTCTGATGATTGCCTTGAATCTTTTGCTAAGTATATTCTCCCACCAGCTTCAGCTATTTTCATATCTAATTCAAATAATGTCCTATCAAGTTCAGTAATAGATAATGGAATATCAACAGCTAAAGTCCATCCTTTTTTTGGAAATGATAGAAAAGAAGAATTTTCTTCCCCAAATCTTTTTAATACAGAGAGAAAACTTGGTATCCCAATTTTTCTAAATTTTTCTATAGATTCTTTGATTAAATGTGATGAGCAATCAGGTACAACAAATTGGTATTGAAGAAAGCCTTTTGGGCCATATACTCTATTCCATTCTTGAATCCCATCAAGTGGATGAAAAAAACTTGCTAAGTCTTGTAATTCTTGTTTCCTTGATTCTGGGGCTTTTCTGTAATAAGCTTCATTAAAAGCATTCACCGTTAATCTATTTAATATCCCATTAGGTATAAAGGAAGGCGCAGTAGCTATTGATTTTGGGTTGTATTCTAAAAGGCTATCAATATCAACTTTCTTTTTTAATTCTTCAGGTCTTGCATGATTACCACACGTAAGAATTCCTCTTCCTCTTTTATTAAGTGTGTCCAACCAGGCAACACTATATTGAAATTTGTTATCACAAATAATCATTTTTTCCATTAGGGAATCAATGTCTCTGTGTCTTGAAGTATCCACACTAATTTTTGAGGTTCTAATAGGGATAAGAGAGAATGTGGCTTCAATAATTACCCCAGTTAAACCCATACCCCCTATGGTTGCCCAAAATTTATCTTTTTCAGATTTATTGGCATCTTTTCTAGGACTTAGGCTTTTGATTTGACCTAAACCATCAATTATCAATAAATTAATTACATGATTTCCAAAGCTTCCATTTACATGGTGATTTTTACCATGTACATCAGCGGCAATAGCACCTCCAACAGTTACATTTCTTGTGCCAGGTGAGACTGGTAAGAAAAAACCATGGGGGATTATTTTTTTTAATAAGTTGTCAAAGCTAACTCCACCCCCAGCATTTACAATGCCTTGTTCTTTATTTAAATAGATATGTTGAAAACAATCAAGATTGATAACAGATCCATTATTTAATTGCGCAGCGTCGCCATAAGATCTTCCAAGACCTCTTGCAATAATGGAATTTTTTTTAGAATCCGAAATTATTTCTTGTAATTCTTCTTTGTCTTTAGGATTTAGAATCTTTACTAATGCTTTTGAGTTGCAACCCCATCCAGAAATAGTTTTAGAAATATTTTTTTTATTTTTGGTCATAATTTTGCAGCTAAATATGAGGGTAATCTTCGAACTGCGAACATAATTAAATTCCACCACCATGGAAGATATTCGATTCCTCTTCTATAAGGAGCCTTTGTAAGTATAGAGGCAACTTTATTTGGCGAAGTACAAAGAAACTTAGGGGCTCCAGCAGTCATCGGAGAAGATACATAACCTGCTTTTATAATTCTTACTGAAAAAGGTTTATTAACACAACGGAGAAGAAGTCCTTCACAGAAAACAGAAAGTGCAGCCTTAGAAGCTCCATAATGATAATTTGAAGGTCTACCTCTGTCTGAAGCTACTGAACTTAATACCCACAAACTGCCTTTAAATTTAATCCTTTTTTCAGTCATTATTTCTATTAGCCATGGAACAATGCCAGCATAATTTACTGAATTAATTTTTAATGCCTCTTTTGAATTTGAATTTGCAAGATCATTATTTCCAATTAAGCCTGGAGCGATTAAATACATATCGTAAAAATCTACTTTTGGTTTGAAATTATCTACTAGAGAAGTATTTAATAATAAATCATTCTTTTCTGTAGTAACCTCAGCTTTATAAAAAATTCTCAACTTTTCAATTAATTTTTTGTTAGCTGTAGGATCTCTACTAACAAGATGGAATTTTTTACAACCATTATCAGCCAATTTTATACATATAGATTGGGCAATAGTGCTTGTTCCTCCAAGTATAAATGCACTCTTGAAATAATTATTCCTCATAAGAATTTATATCTTTATTCCTAAAATAAATTATTTTGGTATTCTAGTTCATAATTTTACTTAAATCACTTTTCTTATTATCTTAATTTATCACCAAAGGTTATATATTTATGGCCAAAATAACTTGTAAAAGCTGGAATTCCTACTCCGAAACAATGTGCAATAAACTCTACAAGAGGAACTGATGCGATAAAGTTAATCAACCAAAATTTTATTAATAAACTAAAGCCCCATACTTGTATTAGAGCAAAAACATTTACTAGCGAAAATGCAGCAAAGGATCTCTTATAAGATTTTTTAGTACTTTTAAAAACATATTTTCTTTGCAGTAAAAATGAAGTAACCATAGCTATTAAATAAGAAATAAAAACAGAAATTTCAAAATTTAAAAAAATTGTCAATATAATTCTGCTTATTACGTTTATTAAGGCAGCAATAGATCCTGCCAAAATAAATAATGGGAACTCTTTTTTGATAATTGTATTTTTAAAAATAGAACCTGTTTTTCTAAAAAAAAGCATATTATTCATTTAGTATTAGAAGAATTTAAAAGAAAAAAATGATTTAAATCTTCTTAAAAATCCTTTGTATAAAAATTAGTTTTATTCTTTTGTTTATCTATTAATATATTAGCCTTTTTGGTTCACAAATATTTGCAAGGTTAATTTCGATTACACATAATAATTCTATTTTATGGTTTTTTTATAAGAGTAATTATTTTAATTTAATTGATTTTTTAGTTAACTCTTTAAAATAAATAGATGTTCTTAATTAAAAAGGAATGTTTATTTTGCTATATTTTTTATGATTATGAGTTATCTTTAATGCTTCTTTAAATGGCGTAGATCTAACATTAAAAATATTTGGCCAATCAATAATTTCAAATTCATCTCCAGCAATAAGAGAATATAGTTGAGAAGTAGTAAATGCAGGATTTTTTGAAATTAAAGCCCAAATTTTTAATAAAAAAGCAAATATTGGTATGGGTAAATGGATAAATAAAATTCTTGAGGATTTAATTTCCTTTAGGATCTTCATTAGTCTTATGTATTTAATCTTTTCCAAACCAGATATATTATATTTCCCTGAAATAGATGCATCAATAATACAACTAATAATTATAGAAGAAAAATCACCTACAAAAAGTGGTTGTCTTATAAAATCTCCTCTCCCAGGTATTGGGAAAAGAGGTAATTTGACCATAAAATTTGCTAACCATCCAAGATGTTTTCTATCAAACCACCCAAACATTAGGGTAGGCCTTAATACTACCCCTTTTGGGAAACTCTCTATCACAAGCGATTCTTGTTTCCTTTTAGTATCAGTATATAGATCATTACTTTTTGAATTAACTACTGAACTGCTTACATGGATAAGTCTATTAATGCCTGCAATTTTAAGTTGCTTTAGAATTATTTTGGTAGATAAAACATTATTTAATTCAAATAAATTTGATCTCTTTGATCCAATTTCAGCTTGAAGCATTATACAAACATCGCATTCTTTAATTTCTGAAGGCCAGTTTTGATTGATATCTTTAGTTAAATCCTCACAAATAAATTTAACATTTGGAAAGATTTTTTTTGCAACTTTTATTGATTGATATTTCTTATCAACTACTATTAGTTCCCAATTTGGATATCTTTCTTTAATTGCTGCTATGAGATTTATGCCTACCAAACCAGCACCGCCAGGAATAAAGATTTTCATTAATTAAATATTTTTAAGTTTGTAATTAATTTAATATGCATAAACCCACTTAGAAGAAAAACTATTAAAAACGCAGAAATATTCCTACACATATAATTGTTATTAGCCATCCAATAATTGAGAATCTAATACCTTTATCATGAAGCAAAATTAATTCAGGATTTTCTGTTGAAATATATTTCCCATTAGCTTTACGAATTATTGAAATTTGATTATCACTTATGAATTGATATCTAAAAATACCTATTAATACAAAAGGTAAGGATAATAACATCCATGAAGATTGTGCACCATTTAAGGATGGTCCTGCTGCCCATAAACTATAACTTATAAAAGTACTAGTGGCTAATAAATTTTCATAGCGTTCAAGTAGAGGCAAAGTATACTTATCCAATATTTCTCTGGTTAGTACAGATTCCTTGATGTAAAAGTTTAATTCAGCTTTTCTTTTCTCAACAGAAAGAAATAATGCTAGAAGACCAATCGTTAAGATAAACCAAGGAGAAAAACCTATTTCTGAAGCTACCACGCCAGAAAGGGCTCTCAACATAAATCCAGACGCTATGCATAAAACATCTAGAATTGGTTCTTTTTTTAGTCTTAAACAATATGCTATTTGAATAATTCCATAAATAATGATTATCATGAAGAATTTAAATGATATTAAATAACCAAAGATAAGACCTAAAAATGCTAAGAAGATAGAGCTTTTGATAGCGATATTTATGGGTAAATTTCCATTAGGAATAGGTCTAAACTTCTTTTGAGGATGTAATTTATCTTTTGAGATATCTTTTATATCGTTAAATAAATAAATTGCAGATGAAACAAAACAAAAACTTATAAAGCCTAATAAACAATTAATAAATACTAATTTATTAAAGACAAAAGAAAACAAAATAACAGCAAAAATTAGTATGTTTTTTGTCCATTGCTTTGGTCTACAAGATTTAAATAAGGAAATAGCTATAATTCTTGTCCTTAAATTAGGATTTATTTTTTCCAATTTCAGAAAGTAAATTATGCTTGTTAAGAAACTATATTAAAATACTCTGGAATTTAATTCCATAGTATCTTAGTTAAAAATACAAAAAAATAGAAAATATCTTATTATAAATTCCATAATTAATTTTTTTTGTAAAAAAAATAATATTTAAATTATATTATTGATCTAAAAATTAGCGCTAATAAATTTCTAACTCTAGTAATATGATTTTGACCTTTAAGGATTATTCTGATAAGTATCAACAATAATAATTTATGAAAAAATTAAAAAAAAGATATTTAATTTGTAATGGAGATGCTAATTTATACAATACTCACGGAGGATTGCCATATAACTTGTTCAAAACTGCTAAAGAATATGGTTTTATAGATGAAGCAGTTAGTCTTGATTATCAAAAATTAAGATATTGGAAATCATTATGGAACTTTATTCAATTATTAAAGTATGGTAAACCCAAAGGATTTCAATGGAGTGAATTTTATGCACATAAGTTGATTGAGCAGATAAAATATTTAGAAGATCATGAATTAAAAATATTAAGCATTTATCCACTTTTACCAAGTTATCCCTGGCCTGAAAAATGGGATGTAGATTTTTATATTGACGCTACAATTTCACAAATAATTGATGAATATAAGGTAACAAATCTAATAAGTAATACTTATAAAAGAAAGATAATTAATCGAGAAAAATTGAATTATGAAAGAGCCAATAGAATTATTTGCCGTTCTAATTGGGCGATGAATTCATTAATTAATGATTACCATATTAAAAAAGCAAAGATTTATATGGTACCTGGAGGTGCAAATATAGATATCAAAGAAATTGATAGAAATAAATTGCTTTCTTTTCCTCCAAAACCCTCAATTAATAGTCCTATAGTAGTTGGATTTATTGGCCTAGATTGGGAAAGAAAAGGCGGCAATTTCTTGATAAAATTAGCAGATATCTTTATTGAAAATAATATACCTTTTGAAATAAGAGTCGTCGGACCAAAACAAAACACTTTACCAAATCATAAATGTATCAAGTATGTTGGATTTATAGACAAGTTTTTAAACTTAGATCTCTTTATAAAAGAATTAAAATCGTGGCACTTTGGTACTTTATTCTCAAAAGCTGAGGCTTTTGGCATATCTAATAGAGAATGCTTAATACTTGGCGTACCAGTAATTTGTCATGATGTTGGGGGTATTTCCTCTACGTTACCAAAATCTAATTTTGGGAGGATGTTTGAAGCTAATACAAATCCTTTAATTGTTTATAGTTGGCTTATGGATATTTTTAATCCTTACGAAAAATATTTAAGTTTAAGAAAACAGCTTTTGAAACAATACAAAAGTTTTTCCTGGGATACAACAATAACTAATTTGATAAAAGTTTTATAGAAAAAATGTATTTTAAAGATTTTTTATTTTGATAAATAAATTTTATAATAAAAAATATCGAAAGCATTAGTTAACTACTTTAGTTGGAAAAAATGGAGTAAGATTATAATTTTGATCTAATAACATAATGTTATCCATAGTTCATTTAAGTAATAACGATATAGTTGGGGGAGCTTCTAGAGCTGCTTATAGAATTCACAAATGTCTTGTAGAAAATGATAGTGATTATTTAGTTAATTCTTCTATGAAGGTTATTAAGAAGTATAGTTCTGATCCAACAGTTTATTGTCTTAATAATAATTCATATTTTTGGAAAAGATTGCAACCAAGAATATCAAGATTTATAAAAAGTAATTTTGAAACAACTAATCAGTCAGCTCACAATATTGCTTTTCCTAACACAGGCCTATTAAAAGAAATAAATAATAATCAATCATCAAAAAAAATAACCCATCTTCACTGGTTAGGAGATAATACAATTTCAATTGAGGAAGTAGGAAAATTAAAAGGCCCAATTTTTTGGACATTGCATGACCAATGGCCTTTTTGTGGAGCTGAGCATTACACCCACCCACCTATTGATAAAGATGGCCTACAAATAAATGATTTTAGATATAGACAAAATTATTCATCAAAAAGTAGGATTTTTGAAGAAAAGGGTTTTGATATTAATAAGTGGACATGGAATAGAAAGAAAAGGTCATGGACAAAACCAATGAATATTGTAGCTACCTCAAGTTGGTTATATGATTGCGTTAAAAAAAGCTCTTTAATGAAAAATTGGCCAATACATTTAATTCCATATCCAATTAATACCGAAATTTGGAAACCTATAAATAAGCAATATGCAAAAAATATACTTGGTATTGATATAAGTAAGAAAGTTGTTTTATTTGGAGCAATTGGAGGAACTAAAGATATTAGAAAAGGATCTCATCTCTTAGAGGAAGCACTAAAGATTTTAAGAGATTCTTTTTTTTCAAATATTGAAAATAAGATTCAAATTTTAGTTTTCGGAGAATTAAGTCAGAAAAAATTTATAAATAATTTTCCAGTTGAGTTCTTGGGTTCATTTAAAGATGATTTATCTCTTAGAGTTGTTTATTCAGCTGCAGATGTAATGGTTGTTCCATCAATTCAAGAAGCTTTTGGACAAACTGCCTCTGAGGCTCATGCCTGTGAAACACCAGTGGTAGGATTCAAAATTGGAGGTTTGATTGATATTGTTAGTCACGAAGAAACAGGATATTTAGCTGATCCATTCAATCCTAAATCTTTAGCATATGGGATAAAATGGACTATAGAGGATGAAGAAAGAAATAAAAAACTTTCATCACAAGCAAGAATAAAAGCAAAAAAATATTGGGATTCAAAAATTATTGCTAAAAGCTATATAGATGCTTATCATTCTGTATTAGATTTTTAATTATTAAATCGTAATACGTTAGTAAAAGTCTAGAAAATTATCAGTAGATTTTTTTAGAATTAATAAAACCCTGATATATATTTATTTTCTCTGGTAGCTATAGGTAGGAGGTAAGAATCCTAATGCCCTGAATTTTTAAAACCAATTCATAATAAAGATTTCCCAAGACTCTTTTTTTATTGACTAAGTTTGATGGAATCACTATCCATCACAAATCTGTTATAAAAACAATATTAAGTTAAAAATAGATAATCTTTGATTAGTAAGATGTTTTTGAAGAATTTTCGAGTAATCTATTTAATTCGAAGAATTCTTCTTTGGTTAATTCGCGATATTTACCAATTGGTACGTCTAACTTAATATTCATAATTCTTGTACGTTGTAAATTTTTTACTCTATATCCTAAGGAATCACACATTCTCCTAATCTGACGGTTTAGTCCTTGAGTAAGTATGATTTTAAATTTTTTTGGCCCCAATTGTTTTACAAAACATCTCTTAGTTATGGTGTCTAATATTTCAACTCCATTACTCATGCTTTGAATAAAGCCTTTATTAATTGGACGATTAACTCTTACGATGTATTCTTTTTCATGATTATTTCTTGCTCTAAGTATTTTATTTACAATATCTCCATCGTTAGTTAGAAAAATCAAACCTTCACTGGGCTTATCCAATCTTCCAATAGGGAAAATTCTTATAGGATATTTAATAAAATCTATGATATTAGCAGGTTCTAATCTTCTATCTGTTGTACAAACAATCCCAGCAGGTTTATTAAATGCTATGTATACGTTTTTCGGTTTAGTTGATTTTCCTATTGCTTTGCCTTCAACTTCTACCATATCACCATTTTCTACTATGGTGCCTAATTTTGGAATTTTACCATTAATGGTTACTTTACCTTCTTCAATTAGTCTATCTGCTACTCTTCTCGAACAATAACCGACTTCACTTAAATATTTATTTATTCTGAAAGCCATTTCGTAAATTTTTTAAATTTATGATTATTTTAATTTTAATCAAATATATTTTTATATAATTATTTATTTATTTATATCGAAACTTGCTACATAATTTAAGCAAAGTAAATGCAAAACTATTTTATGGTTATACCAATAAAAAAAGAAAAGATTTTAGTCTTGGGTGCGTCTGGCGAAATTGGTAATTTTCTATTAAAAAAGTTCAAAAGTTTAGGATATTTTTGTGAAGGGACATCAAGAAGTCATAAAAAATTTTCTGAATTTATAATTTATGATTTAAAAGATGATATCGATAAAAAAATAAAACTAAGCAACTTTTCGTATTGTATATTTTGTGCCGCTGAAACTTCTATTGAGAGATGTGAAAATAATGAGGTTAATAGTAGGTTTATAAATGTTGATAGAACAATTGATGCAATAAATAAATGTAGCAATAGTGGATTAAGGATAATATTTTTATCCTCTAGTGCGGTTTTTTCTGGTCAAAATCCATATTATACAATTAATCAAAAACCAGAACCTAAAACAAAATATGGGGTTTATAAATTATTGGTTGAAAATTATATTATGCAAAACTATAAAACCTCCAGCACGATTTTGAGATTAACTAAAGTTTTAACTTCATCAACTAAAATTATTCAAGAGTGGAAAGAAAAAGCAAAAAGTAAAAGAACTATTTTTGCTTTTAACGATAAATATGTTTCCCCAATTGATTTGGATTCTATATTTAATGTTATAGAAAAAATCATAAAGAATAAATCAAATGGTCTTTATCATTTAGGAGGAGAAGAAAGTCTGACTTACTATGAATTATGTAAGAAACTTTTTAATAGTGATGTTTCAATTTTGAAATTAATTAAACCTGAGATTTCAAATTCTTTATCGCCGAATGGTTCTTTAAAAACATATTTACCAAAATAATAAATTATTAAATTTAATAATTTGATGATTTTTCATTTCTGCAACAAATCAAATTCTTATAAGTGCATTTTATGGTGCAGAATTGCTTAAACAAACTTAGACAAGTACTTAATAAAGTTATGTTATTACATAACGCAGTTGTAAAACTATTAGCATCACTGAAAAGAATTAAGTGGAGCCAAGGGGATTTGACTCACTGCTTGCCATTTAAATTATTTAACTTCTGAAATATAAATTATATTATAAATCTCTAATATTAATTAAATATCTTGATGCCTTAATTTAATCAATATGTATGTTTAAAAAACATTTAATTTTTAATTCCTGTAAATCGTTAAAAATCATTATTTTTTTTTCTTACAAATTAAAATGGTTGAAAAATTAAGTTTAAAGCAATTATTAATATATTTTTTCTTTTAAAAGATTAATTAAAAAATTATTTCTTCTAGTTTAGTGAACTAAATTCTTGTTATAAACAAGAAATTTAGGGCTTTATTATCCAGGCAGCTGGAGCATTTGTCCATTCAGATGTATTAAGTTTTAAATGTGGATATTTTGCTAAAAATTGATCTACGGCTTTTGTCTCACCAGGCCAATCAGGAATAGCATATTCATCAAATATTATTACTCCGCCCGATACAACATGATCATAAATAGCTTCTAAGGCAACTTTAGTAGGCAAATATAAATCCATATCGAAATGAACCAAAGAAAATCTCAATCCAGGATTGTCTTTAAGGAATGGATGTATTGTCTCTTCAACCTGTCCATCAATTAATTTTATTCTCTTTTTCCAGGGTATAAATCTATCCTTATCGAAAATAGAAATTAAGTTTGACAGTTCATTTTTGAATGATGAGGGGTCAAATCCTCCAAGTTTCTTTCCAGCGCCTTCGGATTCTGATCCATCTTCTTCAGAAAAACCTGTAAATCCCCTCCAATTGTCAAAACCGTATACTGTTTTAGTTCTATTACCAATTGCCCTTGCTTCTAATAAATTAGCCCATGTCATTAATCCTTGTCCTCGATATACTCCAAATTCAATGATATCCCCTGGAATATTGAGCGTCTTCAAAAAAAGTTCATAGTGTAAAAGAAATTTTTTAAGTGGTTGGCGCCTTATAAAAGTTTGCCAATTTTTTAAAATATTGAGAGGCTCAGTTTTGAAATTCTCGATGTGTGCAAGAATTAGCTTCTCAATTTCTTCGTCATGATTATAAAGCTTAGTTCCTGAATTCTTGTCAAAATTTGTATCAGTCATTTTTAATTTGGTTTTATTATTTTATTGGAATTTAAGCAAAAATAGTGCTTTTCAGTTTTTGACCCTTGTGACATATATCTAATATCTAAACTAAATCTTACCATTCTCGACTTGTTTTTCATTGATTTGTGTATGGTGTTTTTATTTAAAATTAAAATGTCTCCTAAACTCATACGAGTACAGTTAATTGAATTTTTATTATTAATTTTCAAGCTTTCTAACCACTGCCCATTATCCCCTAGATTGAGGTTTTCAATCTCTTTCATAACTCCTGGAAATACAGTAACCCCACCACATTTTTCGTCTATATCAACAATGGGAATCCAAGAAGTAATAAAATCAGTCATATGCTTATTGTAAGAGGAATCTTGATGAGCAGGAACTGCAGCTTCTAAATATTCAGGCAAAACAAATCTCGCCATTGGAGGCATATGAATCTTATCTATTTTTGCATTTGTTTTTGCATTTAATTGTCTAATCAATTCTTTATCTTTCGCTAAATTAAGAATATGTTCATTTAGTCTTGTCTCTATTGGAAACTGTCCAGTCAAAAGTTGTCTGGTTTCAGGATCTAATTTATTTTTTTTATCACTAAGTACTTTTGAAATTGCAATTTTATCGAGAACCCCATTCTCATAAAAACCAAGTTTAGTAAATTTTTTTTGAGCATTTTCTAAAGCCATCTCTAGGATATTTTTTACTTTTTCAACTTTATGTCTAAGTCCCATTATTTTCACTATCTGGAACCCATGATTTTTATAGTTATATAAACTTAAATCTTTTACGTCTTCATTTAAATATCTATCTTCCATAAAAATTTACTTTTAATTAACAAAATAGTAATTTATCACTGATGTAGATAATCTTTTAGAAATATCTTTTGCAATATTTTTCTCAAGAGGTATAAATACATTTGAATCATTTGGTAAAGACGATGGTTTTAATACAGATCTCCCATTTATTTTCGTATTATTTTTATTTTCGTCTTCATCAACATAACACCCTGCCCAATCGGAAAGTTGACCTGCTAACCAAATGCTTGCTAGAGAAGATCCAAATATATTAATCTCTTTATTTTTTCTTAAATTAATAGCGGCATCTACCATCGAATCTAAATAATTTAAGTTGTTCAATAAAAAATTTTGTGAATTTTTTATACCAACCCTACTAACTCCTGGCTTTAATAGAGCAACTATTTCTCCATTTATTAGAGAATCTGATATGAATTCAATTTTCCAATCTGCTCTATTTAAAAGTTTTGTTAAGGTATAAATATCGAAATGAGTGCAATGATCAAATACGCATAGATCTATAGGTATTAATTTAGAATTTGGAACATTTAATAAAAGCATTCCGTTCAATGAGAGTAATTTTTTTACGTTTTTTAGAAACATAATTGGATTTTCTATATGTTCAAGTACATGTATCATTGCTATTAAGTCAAACTTATCTTTTATATGATCTAGGCTACCCTGAAAAAACTTTTTGAAATTTGTTATTAACTCTACCTCTTTTTGAAATATGTTACTAATATCTTGAGCGTAGAGCGATGCGAAAGGTAAAATAGTAGATGCAGATTTTAAAAATACTCCGTTACCAGCTCCTATATCCAATATTTTTAATTTTGAGGTTAAGTCAAATTTATCTTTAAGTGAACTTAAAATAAATTCTGATCTCGGTGTTTGTTTTTTTGTATCGTGGTTAAAAATAGTTTTCTCATTACCACCACTGCTTGTATACATTGAAAAATTTTCGTAAATTAAGTTTGTCTCTTTTTGCCATTCACTAGAAATATCCTTTACGACTGAACCGCAGTTTTCACAAATGCCAATAATAAAATTTTTTTTTATTAAATTATGATCAGAAGAGATTGATTTCTTAAATTTCCAATTTTTTTTAATTTGCTTAGCAGTAGATTTTTGGCAGATATGGCAATTAAAGTAACTATGATGTTTGTTAGATTCTTGCACTGACTCAAAAATTTTTTATCCAATTATATAGTAAATTTTCCTTTTTTTAATTTTTCACTTATTAACTTCAAGAAATAAATTAAGAATAATTTTATTTTTTTATTCAAATACAAAAATATTTATTTTTATTTGAAATTATCTTTTATTTGAGATCTAAAAGCTTAATTTGGAATTAATAATTTACATTCAAGAATTCTATGAAATCTCTTGCATTATTTTCTGAATTATTAAAATAACTTTTAGCTTTTGCCAAACTTAAAATATATGAATCAATTTTTCTCTCTTCCTTTTCAATGTAAAAGAAATTATTTAATAATATACATGTCCATTTAATCCTATACAAAAAAATTGTTTGCTTTAACCTTTCTTTATCCTCAATAGTTTTTATGTAATTATTTAATAAAGGTTTTGAAATTTGGAAAAATTTTGAATCTAAGCATCCTTCTGGTTGAAGAACTAAATCTGAAATCATTTTGAAGCAGTCATCCCATCCGGCATATTCAAAATCGTAAAACAATAGATCATCATTATTATTAATAAAAATATTATGAAAACCAATATCAGATTGCGATAAGATTTTTTGTCTAGGGTTAAGGTTTAAAAAAAGTAAATTCTTGTCTTTTGTTTTAATTTCTAATGATATTTTCTTAAATTCATAAATCATTAAAGAAATTAATTTTTTAAATTTTTCGTATATATCTGAGGGAAGAAAACTTAAGTTCCCTAATCTTTTCTCTAAAAGATTTAATCTAAAGAAAACTATTTTTATATGATCATTTAAATTGAAACAGGCTTCAGATGCATTTTGAATTGTATTAATTAACTCATTATTCCTTAAACTTTGTAACTCGTTAACAAAAAATATTAGTTTTCTAATATGTGATTTATTAATTTTTTTAATATTATTCCCATCCATCCAGCTTAAAAGTATCCAATTTTTTTCGATATTGAATTTTATAGGTATTGGGACATTCTTGAAACCTCCTTTAATCATTAAATTAAGAAAATTTAACTCAGCTTTTAATCGATTTCTTTTAATAAAGTCATCCCTCTTATAATATTTTAAAAGAAACTTTTTATTTTCTTTAATAACTAAAAAACTTCTGTTATTTTTCCCTTTTGAAATTGAAGAAATTTTATCTGGTATAAAACCCTCAAGCTCTAAATGCTCATATATATACAAGTAATTATAGGACATTTAAAATATTTTCTCATATTTTAATTCTTTCCAGCTTGAAAAGCTTAAGTAATTTCCAGGAAACTTTTCTTTACCCGGGTTGAAATGTATTTTAACAATATCGTCATTAATTAGATTTAAAATACTAGGCAGGTCATCAATAAAATGAGTACAGCCTATAGATTCAATTTTCTTAACTTTTTTTTCTTTGGTTTGTTCGAAAAAAATATTTTTTCTATTAATAAAAAGTCCTTCTTCATCAAAGAATTTGTTTTTCTCTAGCCAATTAAGAGCACTTTTGTGAAGATTATATTTTGGACCAATAATAGGGTGTTTTGTTTTATGGCTTACAATTGCCAATTTATAACCTTTTTTTTGAATTAATTTTAAAGCCTCAAACATACCATCAGTTTGTTTAGCATCAATTATTTTTGAACCATAAACTTCACCCTGTAATTCTGTAAATTTTTTTTCTTTATTTTGATTTATTAAAAAGCTACGTACAGCAGTTTTTGATTTTTTAAGTTCTTTTGGAATTAAATTTAGTTCGCAAGCAGTTTCATAAAAAATTGAATCATAACTTATTAGGGTATTATCAAAATCGAGTCCTAGTTTAAGCATAATTTTTTAATAGTCTCTTTGATCCCTGAACTATCTAATTTTAGTATTTTTCTTGTGTAATCTTGATTCCCTAATCTATTTATAAATTTACTTTCAACTGCAATTCTTTTAAGTTTTAATTTTGAAAGATAACTATTTTCAAGAGCCCATTCTAGGATTAAACTTCCTAACCCTCCAACTAAACCATGTTCTTCTAAAGTAATCCAATATTTATAGTTTCTAGTTATTTGTTCTATTAAGAATTTTTTGTCAAGAGGTTTTATTGAGCCTATAGTGGCTACGGCAACATCAATGTTTTCCCCTGATAAGTCATTTGATGCCTTGAGAGCTTCTGAAACAATTGGCCCCATAGTAATGATTAATACATCTGAACCTTTTTTTAAAAGGTTTGCTTTGCCAATCCCTAAGTTATTATTTTTAGAAAAGATATTAGGTTCTCCTTTTTTGCCAATTCTTATATATGTAGGACCATTCAATAATAATGATTCATTTAGATGAACTTTTAATTCTTCTGGATCAGAAGGAGTAAGGATTCTTATTCCTGGGATACTTCTAATTACTGCGATATCTTCAAGTGAATGATGGGTTGGCCCTAATTCAGAGTATGAAAGTCCAGAACCAGTTCCAATTATTAACAAATTTGCGTCATGATAAGCTGCTCCGATTTTTATTTGCTCAAGGCATCTCGTTGTAGTAAATGGAGTAATTGTATATATCACAGGTCTCAATCCGCAAAGAGCCATGCCTGAAGCAAGACTCATCATATTTGCTTCAGCGATTCCACAATTAATAAAACGTTCAGGAGCGAAATCTTTAAATTTGTCAAACATACGATTACCAATATCCCCTGAAAGAAGAACTACCTTTTTATTCTTTTTAGCAATGCTCGTTATTTCTTTAGCAAATAAACTTCTCATAAGCCATCTTCCAATTCTCTTATAGACCTTTGCAATTCATCTGCATTAGGAATTCTATAGTGCCAATTATTATCATCTTCCATAAAAGAAACACCTTTACCTTTGATTGTGTGCGCAATAATAGTACTTGGTTTTGACTCCTCTCTAGCTTTGTTAAAAGAATTTTCTATTTGAGAGAAGTCATGACCATCTATTTCTTGTACATCCCATCCAAAACTTTTCCACTTATCAGATAAAGGCTCAATAGCCATAACTTTTTGGCTTCTACTAGTAGCTTGCCATTTGTTGTAGTCAATAATGACAGTCAATTTATTGAGTTTTTGAGCTGAAGCTAGCATTGCCGCTTCCCAAATACTTCCTTCATTGCATTCTCCATCACTCAGCATTGCATAAGTACGATATTCTAGCTTTTGAATCCTCTCAGCTAATGCCATGCCTAATGCCATTGGCAGTCCATGACCAAGAGATCCAGTCGCAGCCTCAATACCAGCAATATAACCAGGCTTAGGGGGGTGTTCATGAAAAACACTGCCAGGTTTTCCAAATTCTTCTAATAAATGTAAAGGAAAGAACCCTTTAGCTGCTAAAACTTGAAACAAGCCAGGAGCTCCATGACCTTTACTTAATATAAATCTATCTCTATGGATGTTTTCGCTTTCTGAAGGATTAATTTTTAACTCGCACCAATAAAGGTAAACAAGAAGATCAATACAGGATAGGCAAGAACCAATATGGGCGATTCTGGCTCTAAATGATGTTTCTATGATTTTTCTTCTTAATGTTTTGGCAATAATATTTAAATCAGTATTCATCAAGAAGACTTAACCTGGATTATTATACAATTATAGTTAATTTAAAAAATTTATATCTAGTGAGTCTTGAGAAACTAAGGGTTGTTTAATTTCAAATATTTTAATTTAAAAATCTATTAATACTCTTCCAACTGCTGAACCATCTCTAATTCTTGAAATAGCTAAATTTATATCTTTTAGTGGATATCTTTCTGTCACCAGTCCTTCTATTGACCACTTCCCTTTTAACATAAGGTTTAAATATCTAGGGATATCTTTCTCGGGGTTGCATTCTCCACCAAATGAACCTGTTATTGTTTTTCCAAAGTGTAATGGAAGAGAAAAAATATTAATGTTTTTACCTTTTTTGGGAACCCCTACCAATATTAATCTTCCATCTTTATTTAGTAATTCATAGCCTTGTTCAATTATTTCAGGTAAGCCCGTGTTATCAATAAATACATCTAAATTACCGCTTACAATAGATTGAATTCCTTTCACAAAATCTGCATTTGAACTGTTAATTATATGCGTTGCTCCAAATTTCTTTGCAAGCTTAAGTCGTTCATCATATAAATCTACTGCAATTATTGGATATGCTGAAACTAAATTAGCTGCTTGAATAATATTTAGTCCTATACCTCCAGAACCTAAAACCGCAATTGACTCTCCAATTTTCAGTTTTGCGTTATTTTCTATAACTCCAAAACCTGTAGTAATAGCGCAGCCAAATAAAGCGGCTACATCATTAGGAGTATCTTCTGGAATTTTAGTTAATCTATTTTCACTAATTACTGCATATTTATTAAATGTTGTAACCCATCCAGCATTGATTACTCTACCTTTATGTTTATAAACGGGGGTTTCAGAATTAATTCCCGAGCCTTGTTTCCAGTGTAAAACAACTTTATCTCCCTCTTTAACTGTTGATACTCCTGGTCCTGTTTTTATAATTCTGCCGCAGCCTTCGTGACCCATTAAATGAGGAATAAACTTATCGAAACCTTTTACCCCATCAATTTCCCCTAGTTGAGAACCACAAATGCCACTCACATATAATTCAACAAAAACTTGTCCAATTTTTAAATTTTCATTGTGTGTAATATTATCTACAACTAGTGGTTTTTTTTGTTCTGTTAGTATTGCAGCTTGAAATTCCATGATTTGTATTAATAAAGTTACTCAAAAAAAATAAACGAGTAATCACCTGTATATTTGGTAGTTTTAATATTTGGTAGTTTTAAACCACCATCTCCATTCTGCTTGGGTATTAAAAGATTCACAAGTTACTTTCCACATTAATAAACTCATCTTGTAATGATTTCCAGTTAATAAAAGCTTTACCGTTATCATCAATTTTCCCACCACAAAGAAATTCTTTTGCTTTTGATAATTCAATATTTCTTTCACGCATTAGGTCTGAAATTTTTCTAATAGTCCTTACAATATCATCTTGATATTCAGCATCAAAATCAATCCCCACAAAACTATACTTCTTTCCCCAGATAAATAACTAAAAGAGACTCTTGTCAAAAGTCTACCCTTACTTTTTCTGCCTTCTAAACTCTACCCGTGCCCAACTTGGCTTTTTAAGTAGGTGCGGAATTGTTTAAGAACAGTCCCAGAAAGCATGCTACAGCTTGTAAATCTCAAGGTGCATTTTAAGGTGCAGATTTCAATAATCAAACGCTATAAAGTACTATAGGAATTACGGACGTTACTAAAGAAATCTTAAGATAGATTGATATCACTGACGTTTCGAGATTTGGGGCCATAGCTCAGCTGGTAGAGCACCTGCATGGCATGCAGGGGGTCAGCGGTTCAAATCCGCTTGGCTCCATTCAAATAGTTATTATCTCCTTTTAATTGCTGTCGATAATTA
>QCRE01000017.1 GCA_003212005.1 Prochlorococcus sp. AG-459-M13
ACTGGAAGAAGCACACATTGGTGTCCTAAATGCCAAAAATAAAAAAGGGCTTACTCAAGAAGAGTAAACCCTTTTAAATTTCTTTACCTGGCATTGAGCTATTTTCTCAAGGGGCTACCCCCTAAATATTTTCGCCGCTGATGCGTTTCACAACCGAGTTCGAGATGGATCGGAGTGGTTCCACATCGCCATGAACACCAGGATAGTGTGAACCTTGAGAACTGCATAGAAAATTATATAAATTAAATACAATAAATTAAGTTTATTTGGTCAAGCCCTCGGTCTATTAGTACTCCTCCGCTGCACTTGTTACCAAGCTTCCACGTAGAGCCTATCAACGGGTGTTCTTCCCGTGACCTTACTGGCTTAAGCCATGGCAATACTCATCTTGAGGTGGGCTTCCCACTTAGATGCTTTCAGCGGTTATCCTCTCCGCACATGGCTACCCAGCGTTTACCGTTGGCACGATAACTGGTACACCAGAGGTGCGTTCCTCCCGGTCCTCTCGTACTAGGGAGAAATCCTCTCAATATTCCTGCGCATACACCGGATATGGACCGAACTGTCTCACGACGTTCTGAACCCAGCTCGCGTACCGCTTTAATGGGCGAACAGCCCAACCCTTGGGACCGACTTCAGCCCCAGGTTGCGATGAGCCGACATCGAGGTGCCAAACCTCCCCGTCGATGTGAACTCTTGGGGGAGATCAGCCTGTTATCCCTAGAGTAACTTTTATCCGTTGAGCGACGGCCCTTCCACGCAGAACCGTCGGATCACTAAAACCGACTTTCGTCCCTGTTCGACTTGTAAGTCTCACAGTCAAGCTCCCTTCTGCTTTTGCACTCAACGACTGATTTCCAACCAGCCTGAGGGAACCTTTGTGCGCCTCCGTTACCTTTTAGGAGGCGACCGCCCCAGTCAAACTGCCCATCAGATACTGTCCGCTTCCCGGATAACGGGTAAGCGTTAGAACCCTAGCTCTAATAGAGTGGTATCTCACCGATGACTCAATAGTACCCACAAGCACTATGTCAATGTCTCCCACCTATTCTGCGCAATTAGAGCCCGAGCACAATATCAAACTACAGTAAAGCTTCATAGGGTCTTTCTGTCCGGGTGTATGTAGTCCGCATCTTCACAGACAATTCTATTTCGCCGAGCCTCTCTCCGAGACAGCGCGCAAATCGTTACACCTTTCGTGCGGGTCGGAACTTACCCGACAAGGAATTTCGCTACCTTAGGACCGTTATAGTTACGGCCGCCGTTCACCGGGGCTTCAGTCGCCAGCTTCACTAAAAGCTAACCAGCTTCCTTAACCTTCCGGCACTGGGCAGGTGTCAGCCCCCATACATCGTCTTGCGACTTAGCGGAGACCTGTGTTTTTGGTAAACAGTCGCTTGCGCCTCTTCACTGCGACCAGCTCTCGCTGGCACCCCTTCTCCCGAAGTTACGGGGCCATTTTGCCGAGTTCCTTAGAGAGAGTTATCTCGCGCCCCTCGGTATTCTCTACCACCCCACCTGTGTCGGTTTCGGGTACTGGCACTTATGCCTTAACGGGTATAGGGCTTTTCTTGGAAGCATGACATCACCAACTTCGCTGCCGTAGCAGCTCGTACTCACGCCTCAGCTCAAGATGTTTTCTCCATCTCTCAAAGCCTTGAACGCTTGAACCAGTAACCAACATCTGGCCTGGCTAGCCTTCTCCGTCCCCCTTCCCAAAACATAACTGGTACAGGAATATTGACCTGTTATCCATCGACTACGCCTTTCGGCCTCGCCTTAGGTCCAGACTAACCCTCCGCGGACGAGCCTGCCGGAGGAACCCTTAGGGTTTCGGGGCATGGGATTCTCACCCATGTTTTCGCTACTCAAGCCGACATTCTCACTTCTATACCGTCCACGTCCGCTTACGCTAACGCTTCACCCTATATAGAACGCTCCCCTACCATAAATAAATTTATCCGCAGCTTCGGTATAACGCTTAGCCCCATTCATTTTCGGCGCAGGATCGCTCGACCAGTGAGCTATTACGCACTCCTTTGAGGATGGCTGCTTCTAGGCAAACCTCCTGGTTGTCTGGGCAATCCCACCTCCTTTATCACTTAGCGTTAATTTTGGGACCTTAGCTGGCGGTCTGGGCTGTTTCCCTCTTGACTATGGAGCTTATCCCCCACAGTCTGACTGCCTAGTTACACACAGGGTATTCAGAGTTCATATCGATTTGGTACCGCTTTCGCAGCCCGCACCGAAATGGTTGCTTTACCCCCCTGCTGGAGCACTAGACGCTACGCCTCAACGTATTTCGGGGAGAACCAGCTAGCTCCTGGTTCGATTGGCATTTCACCCCTAACCACAGCTCATCCGCTGAATTTTCAACTTCAGTCGGTTCGGACCTCCACTTGGTATCACCCAAGCTTCATCCTGGCCATGGTTAGATCACCAGGGTTCGGGTCTATAAACACTGACAAACGCCCTATTAAGACTCGCTTTCGCTGTGGCTCCACCATTTTCGGTTTAACCCGCCAGTGCCTATAAGTCGCCGGCTCATTCTTCAACAGGCACACGGTCACCCGATTAGTCGGGCTCCCATTGCTTGTAAGCTCACGGTTTCATGTTCTATTTCACTCCCCTCCCGGGGTTCTTTTCACCTTTCCCTCGCGGTACTGTTTCACTATCGGTCACACAGTAGTACTTAGCCTTACGAGGTGGTCCTCGCAGATTCACACGGAATTCCACGTGCTCCGTGCTACTCGGGATACAGCTAGGTCAACTCATCTTTCGATTACGGGGCTTTCACCCTCTGTGGCACGCCATTCAAACGTTTCTTCTAGACTTGTTGATCCATATTGCTGTCCCACAACCCCGATAGTCAAGACCATCGGTTTGGGCTATTCCCCGTTCGCTCGCCGCTACTGAGGGAGTCGTTATTTACTTTCTCTTCCTCCAGCTACTAAGATGTTTCAGTTCGCTGGGTTAGCTCGCACCAACCTATATATTCAGTTGGTCGTTCTTGGGGTTGCCCCATTCGGAAATTCCCGGATCAAAGTGTGCTTCCAACTCCCCGAGACTTATCGCAGGTAACCACGTCCTTCATCGCCTCTGTGTGCCTAGGTATCCTCCGTGAGCCCTTTGTAGCTTGACCAATAACTTCAATAATTGAAGCATCAGCTTAATAGAATTGTTATTTGATGCATCAGCACAAATAATAAATCTGCATCATTATATAGATGCTTATTGTCTTTAAATAATCTATGCAGTTGTCAAGGTTCTCTGAAAACAATGAATAAGATTCAATGAATCCAGCATCTTATTTTTTAAAAAAATAGGAAGCTAGATTCGCTCAGAGCGAAAAGGACACGACTCAACAAATTTTCCTACTGTATGTAAAAGGTGGTATGCAGTGGAGGTAAGCGGACTCGAACCGCTGACATCCTGCTTGCAAAGCAGGCGCTCTACCAACTGAGCTATACCCCCAACATAGAGATATGGGCCATCCTGGACTTGAACCAGGGACCTCACCCTTATCAGGGGTGCGCTCTAACCACCTGAGCTAATGGCCCAGGAAAAATGATGGGTGTGACCTAGAAAAAACTTAGAAACTGAAATTCTTGAAAATTCAAGAATCTGAGATACCGATCGACCTAAGGTGACAAAATTAATATTTACATTTTGTTGTCTCCCTGTTAGGAGGTGATCCAGCCGCACCTTCCGGTACGGCTACCTTGTTACGACTTCACCCCAGTCATTAGCCCCACCTTCGGCGTCCTCCTCCACAAGGGTTGGAGTAACGACTTCGGGCATGGCCAACTTCCATGGTGTGACGGGCGGTGTGTACAAGGCCCGGGAACGTATTCACCGCAGTATGCTGACCTGCGATTACTAGCGATTCCTACTTCACGTAGGCGAGTTGCAGCCTACGATCTGAACTGAGCCACGGTTTATGGGATTTGCTAGCTCTCGCGAGTTTGCTGCCCTTTGTCCGTAGCATTGTAGTACGTGTGTAGCCCAGGGTGTAAGGGGCATGATGACTTGACGTCATCCACACCTTCCTCCGGTTTATCACCGGCGGTCTTTCTAGAGTGCCCAACTAAATGCTGGCAACTAAAAACGTGGGTTGCGCTCGTTGCGGGACTTAACCCAACATCTCACGACACGAGCTGACGACAGCCATGCACCACCTGTCACTGAATTCCCGAAGGCACCCTCAAATTTCTAAGAGGTTCTCAGGATGTCAAACCCTGGTAAGGTTCTTCGCGTTGCATCGAATTAAACCACATACTCCACCGCTTGTGCGGGCCCCCGTCAATTCCTTTGAGTTTCACACTTGCGTGCGTACTCCCCAGGCGGAACACTTAACGCGTTAGCTACGACACCGAAGGGGTCGATTCCCCCGACACCTAGTGTTCATCGTTTACGGCCAGGACTACAGGGGTATCTAATCCCTTTCGCTCCCCTGGCTTTCGTCCATGAGCGTCAGTAATGGCCCAGCAGAGCGCCTTCGCCACTGGTGTTCTTCCCGATATCTACGCATTTCACCGCTACACCGGGAATTCCCTCTGCCCCTACCATACTCTAGCCGATCAGTTTCCACTGCCATAATGGAGTTAAGCTCCACGCTTTAACAGCAGACTTGAAAGGCCGCCTGCGGACGCTTTACGCCCAATAATTCCGGATAACGCTTGCCACTCCCGTATTACCGCGGCTGCTGGCACGGAATTAGCCGTGGCTTATTCCTCAAGTACCGTCATATCTTCTTCCTTGAGAAAAGAGGTTTACAGCCCAGAGGCCTTCGTCCCTCACGCGGCGTTGCTCCGTCAGGCTTGCGCCCATTGCGGAAAATTCCCCACTGCTGCCTCCCGTAGGAGTCTGGGCCGTGTCTCAGTCCCAGTGTGGCTGATCATCCTCTCAGACCAGCTACTGATCGAAGCCTTGGTGAGCCATTACCTCACCAACAAGCTAATCAGACGCGAGCTCATCCTCAGGCGAAATTCATTTCACCTATCGGCATATGGGGTATTAGCGGTCGTTTCCAACCGTTATCCCCCTCCTGAGGGCAGATTCTCACGCGTTACTCACCCGTCCGCCACTAACCCGAAGGTTCGTTCGACTTGCATGTGTTAAGCACGCCGCCAGCGTTCATCCTGAGCCAGGATCAAACTCTCCGTTGTGTTCAAATCCTATTGTAGAAAAATCTACTCAATATGAATTGCGTTATCTAAATAAAAATAAGGTAGACTTATTTATTTAAATTCGGCCTCCTTAAATTACTAAGGATTACTTTGAGTGCACATTAGAATAATTTTCTAAAGTGACTTTCCAAGATCTCAGATCCGTTGGTTTTCAAAAAAACTAAAAGTTAGCAATTGAAAACAAATTTATATTCTTGACGGGACCTCACACCTTTATTGCAAATACATCTCTAAATGATCAAAACAAAATTTGGTCAAATGTTGACGCAATAAAAGCATCAGTTCCTAAGTTTTAAATTTTCTAGGTGCAGAGTTAAACAACAATTGATTAACTCATTTTGAAGGAAATCCCTTCTACTGGCTGAAAAATTGAGAATAATCAAATTTTCAAAAAACTCAATAAATTACCAAAAATTAAATTTCTAATAAATACCTGAGTAATACAAAAAAAAATATTTTTGCCCAGAAGGAAATACTAAACCATTTGACTGTAATTATGCAACCATTAATACATAATTTTTTTATTAATTTTTATTTTTGTTCAAAGTCTGTTTAAAGAACTAGTCTTATATAAAGGGATTGAAATGTAATGGCAGAAAGATTTAGTCAAAAAAATTTAAGAGTTCGTCCAAGTTCAGATGAAGAAAAAATTGTAACAAATGCAAAAGAACACTTTGAAAAGACCTTAGTTGAAATTTCAGGGGAATTAGTCGGCAGTGTTGCGGCTCTAGAACATCCCTCAAAAAAACTCAAATTAAATTATGGAGAAATATTTCTAAGAGATAATGTTCCAGTAATGATTTATCTCATTACGCAGAAAAGGTATGATGTTGTCAAAAAGTTTTTAAGTGTTTGTCTAGAGTTGCAAAGCACTAATTATCAAACTCGTGGGGTATTCCCTACTAGTTTTGTTGAAGAGAAAGGAAAATTAATTGGTGACTATGGTCAGAGATCAATAGGCAGAATTACTTCTGCTGATGCGAGTTTATGGTGGCCAATATTATGTTGGTATTACGTTAACAAAAGTGGTGATTTTTCTTTTGGGAAAAGCCAAAGTGTTCAAAGAGGTATTCAACTTTTACTAGATTTAGTTCTACATCCAACATTTGAGGGGACTCCTGTACTTTTTGTTCCTGACTGTGCATTTATGATCGATAGACCAATGGATGTATGGGGCGCACCTTTAGAAGTCGAGGTATTACTTCATGGGTGTTTGAAAAGCTGTATTAACCTAATGGAATTAAGTCGTGAAGATCACGTTAGTAGATTATTAGATCAAAGACTTATTCTCACTAGTCAATGGGTTGATGATTTAAAAAGTTTTCTTTTAAAGCATTACTGGGTCACAAGCCAAACAATGCAAATCTTAAGAAGAAGGCCAACTGAGCAGTACGGTGAAGATCAGCACTTTAATGAATTTAATGTTCAACCTCAAGTAGTACCTTCATGGCTTCAAGAATGGTTAGAGAACGGAGGAGGATATCTAATAGGAAACATTAGGACAGGAAGACCTGACTTTAGATTTTATAGTTTAGGAAACTCTTTAGCATGTATGTTTGGAGTCTTACCCTCTTCAGAGCAAAGAGCACTATTTAGGTTAGTACTCCATAACAGACAACATTTAATAGCACAAATGCCAATGAGGATATGTCACCCTCACTTGGATGTAGAGGAATGGCAGAATAAAACAGGCTCAGATCCTAAAAATTGGCCATGGAGCTATCACAATGGAGGTCACTGGCCCAGTTTACTTTGGTTTTTTGGGGCTTCGGTTCTTTTACACCAAAAAAGATTTCCTTCTGAGGATGTAATTTTAATGGAAGAAATGAGATCTTTAATCGAAGAGTCTTATTGGTGTCAGCTAAATCAATTACCAAAACAAGAGTGGGCAGAATATTTTGATGGACCTACTGGTACATGGGTTGGTCAACAATCAAGAACATATCAAACATGGACAATTGTTGGGTTTTTATTAATGCACCATTTTCTAAGAGAAGAAAATAATGATTTAGATATGTTTAATCTTTAAATAATATAATAATTTAAAACAATCCCAAAGTAAGAGATTTGTCTATAGGTAAACAGGCACCAATTCCTAGATAAATAGTTAAAAAGGTTCCAAAAAGAAATACTGCCATTGCGACAGGTCTTCTGAAAGGATTTGAAAATTTGTTTACATTCTCTATGAAAGGCAAAATCATTAAACCAAGAGGAATTAATGTTTGAAGAGCAATTCCAAGCAATTTATTAGGCACGACTCTTAGTATTTGAAATACTGGGTAAAGGTACCATTCAGGCAAAATTTCTAAAGGTGTAGCAAATGGATTAGCTTTATCACCCAACATGGCAGGATCCAAAACTGCTAGTCCGACAACACAAGCTATAGTTCCAAGTATTACAACAGGAAATATATATAGAAGGTCATTTGGCCAAGCAGGTTCTCCATAATAATTATGACCCATTCCTTTAGCTAATTTAGCTCTTAATTTTGGGTCTGATAAATCTGGTTTTTTTAATGTGGACATATAGAACAATTCTAGAAATAAAGTTATTAAAATTATAGAGGTTTATAGAGGTCCTGAAATACCTTGTTTACGAATCATAAGAAAATGCATAAGCATAAATACTGCTAGCGACCAAGGAAGGACAAATGTGTGAAGGCTATAAAATCTGGTTAACGTTGATTGCCCAACACTCTCTCCCCCTCGAAGAAGTTCAACCATAAAGTCACCAATAATTGGAATTGCAGCAGGAACACCCGATACTATTTTTACAGCCCAATATCCAACCTGATCCCATGGAAGTGAATAACCTGTGACGCCAAAAGCAACTGTTATAACTGCCATAACAACTCCCGTTACCCATGTCAATTCTCTTGGTCTTTTAAATCCACCTGTTAGATAGACCCTAAAAACATGAAGAATTAACATCAAAACCATCATAGAAGCACTCCATCTATGGACAGATCTTATTAACCACCCAAAACTTACATCGGTCATTAAGTAACTCACAGAATTATAAGCTTGGGTAACGGTAGGCTTATAATAAAAAGTCATTGCAAAACCTGTTGCAAATTGAATTAAGAAGCATACTAAAGTTATGCCTCCTAAACAGTAAAAAATATTTACGTGAGGGGGTACGTACTTGGAAGTTACGTCGTCAGTTATGTCTTGAATTTCAAGTCTCTCTTGAAACCAGTCATAAACAGATGAGGAATTTGACATCCAAAAAAAAAGCTTTGATATAAAGAGCTTACTTAAAATTCACTTACTTGGTGTTAACACTTAACCCAATGAATTCATCTTTTAACAAATTTTTAATATTCAAAAAATGGATTGTTATCCTAATGATCTGTTTTTTTTCTACCAATTTTTTGTATATCCCAAGCGTTAGTGCACTTAGTGATAGCAGGCAATTTGTGCTTGATGCTTGGACGTTGGTAAATGAAGGATATTATGATCCTGAAAGGTTAGATGATATCCAATGGAAAAGAATTAGACAAAAAACATTACAGAAACAAATTGAAACAAGTGAAGAGGCTTTTTCTGCAATTGAAGAAATGTTAAGGCCACTTGAAGACCCTTTTACGAGGATATTAAGACCAAAAGATTATGAATTATTGAAAACAAGTAATTTTGGGAGCGAAATAAATGGAGTAGGTCTTCAATTAGGAGAAGATGAAATGACTAAAAAAATCAAAGTTATTTCAACTTTGGCAGGTTCTCCTGCCGAAGAAGCAGGCATAATTAGTGGCGATTTAGTAGATAAGGTTGATGGGATATCTACATCTGACTTAGGTCTAGCAAATACCGCTTCAAAGCTCAGAGGAGAATCTGGAACAAAAGTCCTCGTTCAAATAACCTCAATGTCTGATGAAATTAAAGAGATTGATTTAGAAAGAAGATCTGTTGACCTTAGACCAGTAAGGACAAAGAGATTAAGAGATGACTCTCACACTATTGGATATCTTAGAATAACTCAATTCAGTGAGAGTGTTCCCAAAAAAATTGAAGAAGCTTTAGAGGAACTTAAAGACAAAGAAGTTGAGGGGGTTATTCTTGATTTAAGAAATAACTCTGGTGGATTAGTAAGTTCTGGAATCGCAGTAGCAGACTCTTTTCTAAGTGAAAAACCAATCGTAGAAACAAAAGATAGGAATGGCGTTAAGGATGCAATAATCTCCCAAAAAAAGACTTATTTTGATGGCCCAATGGTAACTTTAGTAAATAAAGGGACCGCAAGCGCCAGTGAAATTCTTGCCGGATCACTTCAAGATAATGGACGTTCAACTTTAATCGGGGAACAAACTTATGGTAAAGGGCTTATTCAATCTCTAAAAAGTTTAGGAGAGGATAGTGGTATTGCTATTACAGTTGCCAGTTATTTAACGCCTAAAGGAAACAATATTCAAGGTAGAGGAATAATTCCAGATAAAATTTTAGATTTTCCAGAGGCAAGGGAGTACGGCAATTCTGAAGATAAATGGGTAAAAAATGCAGAAATATACTTAAACTCTTTGTTTGATAAAAATGAAGTCGAAGAAACTTCTATCAAAACTTTAAATAAAGATAATGATCATTAAAAAAATATTTTATTTATAGATCATTTTTTTAATTATGAATAGAAAAAGAATTTTTCATGATCCAATACATAAAGAAATAATCATTGATTCAAACAAACCTGAAGAATCTATGATAATGCAGCTAATTGATACTTTGTCATTTCAGAGATTAAGAAGGATAAAACAATTAGGTGCTGCCTCTCTTCTTTTCCACGGAGCAGAATCTAGTAGATTTACACACTCAATTGGTGTATTTTGCGTTGCCAGAAAAATTTACAGAAGACTAATTGAGATAAAACCTGAATTCAGCCAATTTAAATTTATACTTTTCGGGGCTGCTCTTCTACATGATTTAGGGCATGGTCCCTTAAGCCACACAAGCGAAGTTATATTTTCTCACAATCATGAGCATTGGTCTAAAAAGTTAGTTAAAAATTATTCGCCAATCAATTCAATTCTTAAAAATTTTGGATCCGATTTACCCAATCAAATTTCAGACATTTTTACAAATCAAAATCTATTCTCAAATCCTATCAAAACATTAATAAGTAGCGAAATTGATTGTGATCGACTTGATTATTTATTGCGTGATAGCTATAACACTGGAACGAAATATGGATTAGTTGATTTAGAGAGAATTATTTCAGCCCTCACTTTTTCTCCTGACGGAAATATTGCTATTAAGCCGAAAGGAGTTATAGCTATTGAACATTTTTTAGTTTTACGGAATATTATGTATAGAACGATATACAATCATAGAGTTAACGAAATTTCTACTTGGATTTTAGAAAAAATTATTTGTTTAATCAAAAATAATATCAGAGAAAAAAATATATGGATAGATGAAAGTATATACAAATGGATATTTACTCCAAAAAATCTTGAAATAAATGACTTTCTTGCAAATGACGACGTAGTTTTTTATTACCATTTAATGAAATGGAAAGAGGAATCTTTTGAACCTCTTGAAACTTTATGTAAGATGTTTATTGATAGAAGCTTGCTAAAAGCATCAAATATAAGTTTCTTATCAAAATTAAAAAGAATAGAGATATTAGCTTTTGCTCGAGAGAAATGTAAATTAAATAATTTTGATACAGAAATATTTTGTGGAATCAAAGAAAGATCTTTTAAAGGTTTTGAATCCAATAATTCTTTAAAAATATGGGATGGAAAATATCAAAACTCATTAGAAAATCACTCAGAATTGATAAAAACGTTAATGACATCCAATAATAGTTCACTTATCATTTATCCTGGAGAATTTAGAAGGGATATTGAAGATCAAATTGCGATATTAAGAGATAATTAATAATGAAATTAATTTTAAAAAACTCATCTAATAAATTTACAAAATCAATATCTTTCAAAAAATTTGAGCTTTACAGAAATTTCATCTCCGAATTAAGTGCAATCAAGATTCCAGTTGAAGCTCATCTCATTACTGCAAATGAGAAAGTTAATTCTTGCGAATTAGCCAAATTAAAACTTAACCTTAAAAAAATAAATATCAATCTTTCCAATATCTATTCAAATAATAGAGAAACAGTCATAAGTGGAAAGTCTTTAAAAATCAACTCAATATTATTAAATAGTAGAGGCATTAACGTTGAATCATTTCAGGATCAATTTTCTCAAAAAATAGATATTCTTCATAAAGGCACAGTTAGATCTGGGGATAGAATATCTTCAAATGGTGATCTTTTTATTATTGGGGATGTTAATCCTGGAGCAATAGTTTCCGCGAATAATAACGTTTATGTATGGGGAAAATTATTAGGTAGTGCGTTCGCCGGTGAAAATGGGAACAAAAAAGCTTCGATTGCCTCTCTATGTTTAAACCCTCTTCAATTAAGAATTTGCAATATTATTGCTATAGGTCCAAAGGATAAACCAACCCATCAATACCCCGAAGTTGCTATTTTAGAAGATCAAAAAATAATCATTACGCCTTACGTGCTAAATAGTAAATTTCAATAAATAAACATTTTTAAATAACTAAAAAAAAGATAAATTTAATAATTACTTAATCTTTCTAAAATTTTACCTTATAAATCTAGCTTATTATTTATAGAATTATTCGTTATTTTGTGCCAGAAAACACTCGCACTATATTAATATGCTCTGGCAAAGGTGGGGTTGGTAAAACCACCCTGACAGCCAATCTTGGTATTGCTCTTGCAAATAGTGGTGCTACAACAGCTGTTCTAGATGCTGATTTTGGGTTAAGAAATTTAGATCTCCTTTTAGGTCTGGAAAATCGTATTATTTATACAGCTCAAGATGTTCTCGATAAAAAATGTCGTCTTGATCAAGCTTTAGTTAGACATAAAAAAGAACCTAATTTAGCTCTCTTACCAGCAGGTGATCCAAGGATGCTCGATTGGATGAAACCTGAAGACATGAAACAAATTAGTGAATTACTTGGTGAGAAGTTTGATTATGTTCTTGTAGATTGTCCTGCAGGAGTTGAAGATGGCTTTAAAAATGCTCTTTCAGCCTGTAAAGAAGCAATAGTAGTTACAAACCCCGAATTATCAGCAGTTCGTGATGCAGACAGGGTCATTGGAATTTTAAATACTTCTGATATCAAGCCAATACAACTGCTTATTAACAGAGTGCGTCCCAATATGATGGCTAATCAAGAAATGCTCTCAATAGAAGATGTTCAAAGTATCCTTTCATTACCATTACTAGGTATTGTTTTAGAGGATGAACAGGTAATAATTAGTACAAATAGAGGTGAGCCCCTAACTCTGTCAGATGGTAAATCTCCAGCAAAAAAATGTTACATAAATGTATCCCAAAGGCTTGCAGGAAAAGATATTCCATTTATCGATCCAAAAAATGAAGGGAAAAGCCTCAAAGATAAATTTATGAGATTAATGCAAACAAAGATTTTTTAAAATTATGACTCTCAGAGACCTTATAAACAAGTTACTAGGCAGAGAAACTTCTAGTGCTAATACTGCAAGGGAAAGATTACAATTAGTTTTAGCTCATGACAGAGTTGACATGAGCTCATTGACAACCGATTTACTCGATAAGATGAGAAAAGAAATACTTGATGTAGTTGCTAAATACGTTGAAATTGATTTTGAAGAAGTAGCAGTAAGTCTAGAAACAGAAGATAGAATGACCGCTTTAGTAGCAAATCTTCCTATAAAAAGAACTCTTACCGGAGAAATACAATTCAAAAAAAACAAAGGCACACCTAAAACGAAATAAAAGTTTCAAAATCTAAATTAATAAATTATCAAATTACACCTTGCTGTATGTAAAATAAAATTTATGCCGGCTTAGCTCAGTGGTAGAGCAGCGCTTTTGTAAAGCGAAGGTCATCAGTTCAAATCTGTTAGCCGGCATTCATCAACTCCTAAATTTTTTCATTTTCTTTTGTTGAAAACAAAAAAATAAATACCAATAAAAGAAAAGTTGGTAAAAATCTGAGATCTAGTAGACAAGTTAAAAATTCAGTTAAGGGTTCAAATATCCAGTAAGAGAAAAATTGTATTAATAAAATGAAAAATAAAAGAATTAGCATGTTTCTAATTCAGAAATTAAGACTTGTCCTTCCCTAACTATTTTCCATTTTCCATGATTAACCCAAGAAATTATTGTACTTGCCATTCCACTGCATTTTTCCCAAGGCAAAGGACCTAAGATATCAACATTAGGCAAATCCTTCGAAATATTGGTTGCAATAGTTGATGGTGAAAACCCAGAGATATTTGCACTTGATGTTAACAATGGGCCACTATCCTTTATAAGGAGTTTAGCCATCTTTGAGTTAGGTATTCTTAAACCCAAAGTCAAGTTACAACTAGGCAATAATGATTTACAATAATCTGAAATAGGAATGATCATTGTTAATGGTCCTGGCCAATACCTAGAAGCCATATATTTATAATCATCTAAAGCAGATTTATGAACCAAATTATCAAATTGACAATTTTCAGCTCCCATCAAAATTAAAGGCTTATTTATATCTCTTTTTTTAATCTTATAAATTATCTCAAAGAACTTTGGTAGGCAGCCAATAGCAGGCAAGGTATCAGTCTGAAAGATTATAGGTAACCCACAATTTAATTTCTCTAAAGCTGATTTATGATCTATAACATTCATTTAATTTCTTCAAATAATTTAGTTATATCTTCCAATTGTAAATCTTCCAATTCCAGAAAAATCTTTTAATACTTCTACATCTGTAAATCTACTTTTAATAAATAATTGTTTAACTCTGGAGGCCTGATCAAAATGATTTTCAATTAATAACCAACCTTTTTTCTTTAAATAGGAAGAAGCATATTGAACTATTTCCTTTATGTGATCCAAACCATCTTCACCTCCTAAAAGAGCATTTTTTGGTTCAAAATTCTTTACTTCTATAGGTAATTTTTCATAAGTAGCTTGTGGAATATAAGGAGGATTAGCTATAGCTAAATTTATTTGTCCTTTAAAGTTTTCAAGAGGCTCCCACCAATTTCCATTAAAAAATTTCAAATTAGATTGATTAGAAATATTACTAAAGTTTCTCGACGCTATCTCTAAAGCATTTTTATCAATATCGGTGGCAATTCCTTGCCAGCAAGGATTTGCCAATGCTAAAGCAATACTAATCGCGCCCGAGCCAGTTCCTAAATCAACAAAGGTTATTTTTTCTTTTTTATTTTCAAATTTTCGCGAAACTATATCAATTATAAGTTCTGTTTCTGGACGTGGGATAAGAACTTTATTTGAGACCTCTAACTTAAGGTCTCTCCAATAAGAAATTCCACTTAAATATTCTATTGGAATAGAAGATAAAAGATGTTTATCCCAAAAAGTTTCAAGTAGGTCTAAATCTATTTTTAATTTTAAGTTCTTTTCTGATTTTATTTTAAGAAAATTTAGTTCTTTTTTCGATAACCCTCCCAATGAATCTAATAAAAGGCTAAATAATTGAGGGTCTCCACCTTTCTTTAATTGTTTTTCTTTCCACAATAAAAATTTTCTTGCAGAAATAATACACATTTATTAATGGACTTAGCGTTTTGGTCCAAGCTTACCTTTACCAGAGTCTGAATAAAAACTTGATTTTTCTCCATCTTGTGTGGATATAAATAATCCAATTAGAAAAATTGTTGGTACTCCTACAAAAAGTAGACTAGCTACGAACCCAAAATTTGTTGTTTCCATATAAAAGACAAATTTATTAATAAATAAACTATATACATTTAAATATAAATAAAGTGGAAAAAATCATAAAGTGTACTAACTCATTAACAGTCTTAAACAATTTATCTAGGTAATTTCTTGGTCATAGCAGATTCTCTTAAATCATTTAAATTCGAAGGAGGAGATTGAGGCTTAGTAAGTATTACTGCAGATGACTTGATAAGTGTCTGACACGCAAGTCTCCAATTATCAGGCCTATTTTTTAGTTTCTCTTCCTCCACAGATGTGAGAGGACTAAGCGAATTGTTTGTTCCTCCTTCAACTGAAACAAAACAAGTACTACATTGTCCAACTCCGCCACAATTTCCCAATATTCCTTTAAGTCCATAAAGTTGTAATTGCTCTCTAATTACTAACTCTCTTAAATTTTCTCCAGGTTTGCATTGAATATCAATTCCTTCTCGGATAAATCTGATTGTTGCCATTTTTTTTGTTATTTTCTTCTATTTTGGCGCTTTACTTTGAGAATTGTGACCAAAATATTAACATATTTTAGTCAAAAATTCCCTGAAACTCCAGTGTTAGTAATTTATCTAACTAGTTTTACTAAGAAAATTAATTTATTTACAAAACTCTCTCAAAGCCCAAAAAACCCTTACTATCATGATGTTTAGCTGTTAATTCAGCATCGTTACAAGAATTTAACCGATGGGATTGCCTTGGTATAGAGTTCACACAGTAGTTATTAACGACCCCGGTCGACTACTAGCTGTGCATCTCATGCATACTGCATTATTAGCCGGCTGGGCCGGTTCTATGGCTTTATATGAATTAGCCATATTTGATCCTTCAGACGCTGTTCTCAATCCAATGTGGAGACAGGGGATGTATGTCATGCCATTCATGGCAAGACTTGGAATCACAAGTAGTTGGAATGGATGGGATATTACTGGTGCTACTGGAGTTGATCCAGGTTTCTGGAGTTTTGAAGGGGTTGCTGCAGCACACATTGTTTTTAGTGGACTTTTAATGCTTGCTTCAATCTGGCATTGGACATATTGGGATTTAGATTTATGGGAGGACGAAAGAACTGGCGAACCTGCTCTTGATCTTCCAAGAATATTTGGGATTCACCTTCTACTAGCAGGAATTACTTGTTTTGGATTCGGAGCTTTTCATTGTGCAAATGTAGGCATTTGGGTTTCAGACCCTTATGGGTTAACAGGGCATGTAGAGCCTGTTGCCCCTTCTTGGGGAGCAGACGGATTTAATCCATTTAATCCTGGAGGTATTGTCGCAAATCACATTGCTGCAGGTCTTCTAGGTATCATTGGTGGCATATTTCATATTACAAATAGACCTGGCGAAAGACTTTATAAAGCTTTAAAGCTTGGAAGTTTGGAAGGAGTACTAGCTAGTGCACTTGCAGCTGTTCTATTTGTATCATTTGTTGTCGCTGGTACAATGTGGTACGGCTCTGCTACAACTCCTGTGGAATTATTTGGGCCCACAAGATATCAATGGGATTCTGGTTACTTCAAAACTGAAATAAATAGGAGAGTACAAACTGCTATTGATAATGGCGCAACTAGGGAAGAAGCATATGCTTCAATTCCAGAAAAACTTGCATTCTATGACTATGTAGGCAATAGTCCTGCAAAAGGTGGATTGTTTAGAGTTGGAGCTCTTGTAAATGGCGATGGTTTACCTACTGGTTGGCAAGGTCATATCGCTTTCCAAGATAAAGAGGGGAATGACTTGGAAGTTAGAAGAATACCTAACTTTTTTGAGAACTTCCCAGTTATTTTGGAAGACAAAGAAGGAAATGTAAGAGCTGACATACCATTCAGAAGAGCAGAAGCAAAGTATTCATTTGAACAAACCGGCATTACTGCTACAATTTATGGTGGTGAGCTTAATGGTCAAACATTTACTGATCCAGCCGTAGTTAAGAGATTAGCTAGAAAAGCACAGCTTGGAGAAGCATTCAAGTTTGATAGAGAAACGTATAAATCTGATGGTGTATTCCGAAGTTCTCCAAGAGCTTGGTTTACTTACGCACATTTATGTTTCGGCTTACTGTTCTTGTTTGGTCATTGGTGGCATGCTTCAAGAACTCTTTACAGAGACTCCTTCGCGGGTATTGATGCTGAGATAGGAGATCAAGTTGAGTTTGGTCTCTTTAAGAAACTTGGTGACGAAACTACCAGAAGAATCCCAGGAAGGGTTTAAATTAAACTTTATTATTATTTGCTATGGAAGCTTTTGCTTACGTTCTTATTTTAACTCTCGCAGTTGTTACTTTATTTTTTGCAGTTGCTTTTAGGGATCCGCCTAAATTCGACAGGAAATAAATTTAAAAAATCCCTCCTTATAAAAGTGAGGGATTTTTTTTTACTACTTTTCATAATCGTGATATTAATCTACTATTGGAGTAAAGGATAGTATTAATTCACTATATGCAGTGTCCAAACTGTCAAAACACAGATAGCAGAGTTTTAGAATCTAGATCTGCTGATACTGGTAAAAGTGTCAGAAGAAGAAGAGAGTGTTTAAATTGTAGCTTTAGATTTACCACTTATGAAAGAGTAGAGACAATGCCAATTTCTGTTCTTAAAAAGGATGGAAGCAGAGAATTATTTAATAAAGATAAATTAGTTACTGGAATTTCTAGAGCATGTGAAAAAACAACATTTTCTAGAGAAGCAATTATTAATTTTGTTGACGCAATTGAATCTCAAATCATGCAAGACTCCAATAAAGATATTAAAACTTCTCAAATTGGAGAACTAATACTAAAGGGTTTGAGGGAAGAAAATGAAGTTGCTTATATTCGATATGCATCAGTTTACAGGAAATTTAATGGGGTAAAAGACTTTATTTCAACTCTCGAATCGCTAAAAGGCAGTTCAAAAAATGAATTAGCTTCAATTTTATAAATTCAGCATATTAAAGTGTAGAATATTAATTGCAAATAATTTTGCTTTTTAGTTTGCAGGCTAAAAGCATTCCTTTCTAACTACCTCAGGTAGTCTGCGTCATAACAAATGATTGAGAATTCTTCCAAAACCGTAAAAGAAATTTCAAACGAAAAAGAAGTTGAAAATTTAATTGTAGAAGAAAATACTTCAGAAAATCCCAAAGAAGAAGATTTATCATTTGACCCTAAGGATATCCCCTCTGCAGACTCCTCTTCCAGTAGAAGAAATAGTGATTTGGATAGTGCAGGATTTACTCAAGAGGATTTCGCATCATTATTAGGAAAATATGATTACAATTTCAAACCTGGTGATCTTGTAAAAGGTACAGTTTTTGCTTTAGAGCCTAAAGGAGCAATGATAGATATCGGCGCTAAAACAGCCGCTTTTATGCCTATGCAAGAAGTATCAATTAATAAAGTTGAAGGACTAAGCGATGTTTTACAGCCTTCAGAAAGTCGAGAATTTTTTATAATGAGCGAGGAAAATGAAGATGGACAATTAGCATTATCAATTAGAAGGATAGAATATCAAAGAGCTTGGGAAAGGGTAAGACAATTACAAAAAGAAGATGCCACAATATATTCTGAAGTTTTTGCAACTAACAGGGGAGGAGCTTTAGTGAGAGTAGAGGGATTGAGAGGTTTTATCCCTGGATCTCATATTAGTGCACGCAAAATAAAAGAAGATTTAGAGGGCGAGTATTTGCCTTTAAAATTTCTGGAAGTAGATGAAGAACGAAACAGATTAGTTTTAAGTCATCGGAGGGCTTTAGTTGAGAAAAAAATGAATAGACTTGAAGTAGGTGAAGTCGTTGTAGGTAATGTCAAAGGTATAAAACCTTATGGAGCTTTTATTGATATAGGTGGTGTGAGTGGACTACTACATATATCCGAAATCAGTCATGAACATATTGAAACGCCTCATAATGTTTTAAATGTAAACGATCAAATGAAAGTTATGATTATAGATTTAGACTCTGAAAGAGGAAGAATATCATTATCAACAAAAGCTTTAGAACCTGAGCCAGGTGACATGTTAACTGATCCACAAAAAGTTTTTGATAAGGCTGAAGAAATGGCTGCAAAATATAAACAAATGTTGCTTGAGCAAACTGATGAAAATGACGAGCAAGCAAATGTGATTGCTGAAAGTATATAAACTTCTTTAAGCAGAACTTGAATTATCAATAAATTTAAATTATTTAATGTAATTTGAACTTAATAACTATTGATTAATATTTACGATTTAATTTAGGATTAAAAGAAATTCTTAAATTATAAATGAGTGATTTTATCTTTACTTCTGAATCAGTAACTGAAGGTCATCCTGACAAAATATGTGATCAAATAAGTGATGCGGTTTTAGACGCTTTATTGAAAGAGGATCCAGAAAGCAGAGTAGCCTGCGAAACAGTAGTAAATACTGGGCTTTGTTTACTAACAGGTGAAATAACCTCCAGAGCAAAGCTTGATTATATTAAACTTGTAAGAAATGTAATTAAAGAAATTGGATACGAAGGTTCAAAAGCAGGAGGTTTTGACTCAAATAGCTGCGCTGTCTTAGTAGCTCTTGATGAGCAATCACCTGATATTTCCCAAGGGGTCAATCAAGCAGACGATATAAACGAGGATTTGGAAAATAATACTGGAGCAGGTGACCAAGGGATAATGTTTGGCTATGCGTGCGATGAAACACCTGAATTAATGCCATTGCCTATAAGCTTGGCTCACAGATTGGCAAGACAGCTTGCCAAAGTAAGACATGAAAACGTACTTAATTATCTCCTACCAGATGGCAAGACCCAAGTCAGTATTGATTATAAAAAAGGTATTCCAGTTTCAATAAATACTATTTTGATTTCTACTCAGCACATGGCTGAGATTGATGGTATTACAAATGAAGAAAAAATTCGTCAAAAGATAACAGAAGATTTATGGACAAATGTTGTTTTACCATCTACTGAAGATCTAGAAATCAAACCAATTAGACAACAAACAAGATTCCTTGTAAACCCCACAGGGAAATTTGTTGTTGGAGGACCTCAAGGAGATGCAGGACTTACTGGCAGAAAAATTATTGTTGACACATATGGTGGATATGCGAGGCATGGAGGTGGTGCATTCTCAGGCAAGGATCCAACTAAAGTTGATAGATCAGCTGCTTACGCAGCGCGTTATGTAGCTAAAAGTATTGTTAAGGCAAAATTAGCAAAAAAAGTAGAAGTTCAATTAAGTTATGCAATTGGAGTTGCCAAACCAATTTCAATTCTTGTCGACACTTTTGGTACTGGTGT
>QCRE01000018.1 GCA_003212005.1 Prochlorococcus sp. AG-459-M13
ACTTGTAGATAACATTACCTTTTACTTTTGTTTTTAATCCTGATTTATTCAACTTCAGGATTGAATATTTATTTAAGTTAAATTTCAATTCATACTTTGATTGTGATTTTTTTACGCTCCGACCATTTTTATAAGATTCGTCCCTTTTAAAAAAATCTCTATCTATATTTATGGCAGCTTCCTTAGGACTTATTTTTACTATCCATTTTTGTTTTAAAAAAGATCTGAAGGGCATAATACCTACATATACATTTTTAGTTTGTATTCCAGAATCCATATTCTTTTTATCAACAATTTTCGAATGCCCCAAAGAAAAGCCTAAAAATCTAATGCCAGCATAATCACCTAAAGAAACCTTTTTATTTATAAAATTCTCAATACTATCTTCAAGTTCTGATTTCCTAGAATTATAATTATTTTTTAAAAAATTATTTAATAAAAAGGTGCCTATAAGTCCTAAGGATAGAATCATCCCTACGAATAGAAATTTTGTCTTTAAATTTAGAGATCTAATTTTTTTCAAGTTAGAACCCAAAAATAGAGTAGGCTTACAAAATATAAGAAATTAATTAGGTCAAAGCCACTAAATGTCTTTTTTTGAACTATTAGAGAACACACCAAAAATATTTGGATTGCTTGGAATATTCCTTTTATGTGTTACTGTAATAGCCTTTATATTTAATTTTAGTTTTAAATTTCGAATAATAGGAGCAACCATTTTCTCACTATTACTTTCTTTAAGCAGTTGGGCATTTATACAAAGTTATACTGAAAAAGTAGTGATAGAAGATGCAAAATATGTCCCAATTGTTTATGACAATGGGTTTGATTTGATTATTGCTAAAGCAGATGATGACTTTCCAGAAGAGTCTATTGAACCAACTTTAGAACAATTATTAGAAAACTTAAGGAAAGGTAGCAGATCTGGCGCGAATGTAAAAATAAAATTAAGAAAACTTGAAAAAATTTCAGATGGTGTAAGTAAACCAGTGGTTATAGGGGAAGTTCAAAAAAATGTCAATATGAATTAGTTTGTTAAACAATGGAAAGCAAAACCTTTTTAGATTTTTTGCCAACTAACTTTAGAAATGAGAAATCTTTTTTTATTCAAAATAATCTAACTGACTTTGAAAAATTAAGTAATCTTTCGGACCTAGATATAAATGAGATTCAAAGAAAATCTTCACTATGTACATTGAATAATCTAAAGAAAATTAGAGCTATAGCTATTTTTAAAAAAGAAATTGGAATTTCTCCACCGCAAGCATATCTACTTTTACATTGCGGTATATCTACTATTAAATCATTATCACTATCTACTCCTTACGAATTAGAACACAAAATTGGAAGATTAGAAAGAACTCTCAGAGTAAAGACTGAGACAAATACAACTTATATTCTCTTAAAAGAATGGATTAAAAAAGCAAGTCAAATCTGCAAATCTATTTAAAATCTTGGTTAAAAAAAATTTTTAATGTAGAATTTAGAAAAAGTTAATAATAATGAAACCTTTTTTATTTTTGTTATTTTTGTTTTCCAACTCTTTATACCCTGTTTTTAGTCAATCTAACTTATTGGAAAGTGTAAAAAAAAATCCAAACGAAGCAAGGGATTTATGTAATAAGCTTAGAGAGTTTAATTCAAAAGGTATTTCAGCTAGTTCAGATAAAGCTATAGATTATGTATCAAACAAAAAAAAGTTAACTCCCGTTGATGCAGAGATCTTTTCTATTTACGTTATTGGGCTGCACTGTCCAGACATTATCTAAAGCCTAAATGTCTGGTACAAGATGGTTTGACAAGTCCCTAGTACTTAGAGATGGAGTAAAACTTATATCGAGGATTTGGTTACCTAATAAAAATGATGGACCATGGCCTGCATTATTAATGAGACAACCTTATGGCAGAGAAATAGCTTCAACTATTACCTATTCTCACCCTGAATGGTGGGCTTCCAAAGGGTATATGGTAATAATTCAAGATGTTAGAGGTATGGGTTCTTCTGAAGGAGTTTTTAATGGTTTTTCTCAAGAAGCTAGCGATACTTCAGAAACTCATGAATGGGTAAGATCTCTAAAAGAATGTAATGGAAAACTTGGCTTATATGGTTTTTCATATCAAGGATTTACTCAACTAACTGGTGAATTAAATTCAAAGCCACCCGATTGTTTATCTCCAGCAATGACTGGGATGAATATTAAAGATCATTGGTGCTCAGATGGAGGAGCATATTGGTGGCATAACAATATTGCATGGGGACTGCAAATCGCAGCACTAAAAATGAAAAGAGAAAATAATTTGTTTGAGTGGGAAAAGATAAGATTAGCCTTAGAAAATAAAAGTTATTTAACGGAAGGAATTGATATTTTAAAAAAATATGATCCTAAGAGCTTTGTTTTGGAATGGCTTAAAAATTTAAATAATGCATGCCCCTTTGAAGAATTTAAGCCAATTTCAACATGGATTAAACAACCTATGTTAATTATTGGAGGACTCTGGGATCCACATTTAAAAGGTGCCTTTGATCTTTATAAAAAATCAAAAGAAGCTGGTGGTAGTCCAGAGATGATTATTGGGAATGCGACACATCTAAACTGGTGGGAGGGGTCACAAGAATCTTTATTGAAATTTTTTGATAAACATTTAAAATCAGATACAAAATTTAATTCTAAAAACTTAAAAGGCGAGAAAAAAATATGGAATGTTTCATTAAATAAATGGGAAGAATTAGATAATAAATTTCACCCTGAATTTATTTTTGGGCTCAAAAGCGATGGTACAGCAAATATAGATGTTGAAGATGGAAGTCTCACCATAAATTCAAAAGGATCAGGATGGTTCTCAATTGTTAATGACCCATGGAGACCTACTCCATCTGATGGTGGTCATTTAGGTCCAAATCCAGGAAAGTTTGATAGAGGTTTTATTGATAAACGCCATGATGTAGGTGTTTTTCAAACCAATTCTTTTGAAGAAGATCAATATTTAACAGGAGTACCCATCATAGAAATCTCAGTAAAAAGTGATCAGCCCAATTTCGATATCTGCCTTGCTTTATCTCTAGTTGAAGAAGGTAATGAGAAGGTGAATCAATTCTCAACTGGATTCTTAAGGGTTAAAAACTCCATAATAAGTGAAGAATGCATTTATCAAATAACAATGCATCCAACAAATATTTGTTTGATTAAAGGTAGCAAGCTTCGCTTATCTATATCTGCAGCAGCTTATCCCGCAATTGGAGTTAATCCTGGATATGAGGAGGGAAATGTTGGGGCGCCTTCAGCAAATCATAGAATTATTACTTTAAGTTATAGCCTTAATAAAACATTTATGAAAATGACCCCTTTTTTTAATAAATAATTATTTTATTGGGTAATCATTTGATATTATTAATCCTTAATATCTACCAGTCATGATCGAGACTATTCAAGCAGACTGGATTAAATCAGAAGCTATCAACCTAGAAAATTGTTGCAATGATAATCCATTAAAAATATTAGGTCCTCATTTTCATGAAGGGCAATGGGTAATAAGGGTATGGATGCCTGAAGCGGAAGAAGTTAAAATAAATTTTAAAAATAAAATCTATAAGGCAGAAAATATCAACCATCAATTCCTTTTTGAAGCAATTCTACCTGAAAATCCAAATTCTAATTACGAACTAAATATTTCAAGAGGAGGGATCACACATATACAACATGATCCTTGGTCATATAAGGAAGAGTGGATGGGAGAAGTTGATAGGCATCTTTTTGCAGAAGGTAATCATCATCATATTTGGAAAAAAATGGGAGCACATCTCATTGAAGAGAAGCATCAAAAAGGAGTCATGTTCTGCATTTGGGCTCCAAATGCAAAATCAATCTCGATAATTGGAGATATAAATTCTTGGGATGGAAGACATCATCCAATGCAAAAAAGATTAGGGGGAATTTGGGAACTATTCATGCCAATAATGAAAGAGGGGGACACATATAAATATGAAATAAGAACGCAACAAGGTCATATTTATGAGAAAGCTGATCCGTATGGTTTCCTTCATGAAATCAGGCCTCAAAATGGTTCAAAAGTTTCAAAATTGCAAAACTTTAATTGGAATGATAGTTCTTGGATTTCAAATAGAGATTCTTCTAGTCAAATTAACAAGCCAATTTCAGTTTATGAAATGCATTTAGGAAGTTGGCTCCATGAATCAAAAGATAATAAATTTCTTGAAGATAATGGTAAACCAAGAGAGCCAGTTCCGGCAGCCGATTTAAAACCAGGAACAAGATTACTAACTTATTCAGAGTTAACATCAAAACTTATTCCTTATGTAAAAGCTAGAGGATTTACTCATATTGAATTAATGCCTATTTCAGAGCACCCTTTCGATGGTTCCTGGGGATATCAAGTCACAGGTTGGTATGCTCCAACAAGCAGATATGGAACTCCAAATGAATTCAAAGAATTTATAAATAAATGTCATGAAGAAGGTATAGGTGTAATTCTCGACTGGGTTCCTGGACATTTCCCAAAGGATAAACATGGTTTAGCTTTCTTTGATGGTTGCCATCTATATGAACATGGCGATCCTCGTATAGGAGAACATAAAGAATGGGGAACTTTAATATTTAATTACAGTAGAAATGAAGTGAGGAATTTTCTTGTTGCAAATCTTGTTTATTGGTTCGAGGAATTCCATATTGATGGAATAAGAGTAGATGCTGTAGCTTCAATGTTATACAGAGATTATTTACGTCCAGATGGAGAATGGATTCCTAATGAAAATGGTGGCAACGAAAATTTAGAAGCTGTTAAATTTCTCCAGCAGGCAAACCATGTCCTTTTTCAACATTTCCCTGGTGCTCTATCTATTGCTGAAGAATCCACAACTTGGCCGATGGTTACTGAACCAACAAATGTAGGTGGGCTAGGTTTCAATTTAAAGTGGAACATGGGTTGGATGCACGATATGCTCGATTACTTTGAGATAGACCCTTGGTTTAGACAATTCCATCAAAATAGTGTGACTTTTTCAATAACTTATAACTATACAGAAAACTTTATGCTCGCCTTAAGTCATGATGAAGTTGTGCATGGGAAAAGTCATCTTTTACATAAAATGCCAGGAGATGATTGGAAAAAATTTGCTAATACAAGGGCTTTATTAACGTATATGTGGACACATCCTGGTAAAAAAACAATTTTCATGGGTATGGAATTTGGACAAAGGCAAGAATGGAACGTTTGGGATGACCTTCAATGGGAACTTCTAGAATTTGAGCCTCATAAAGGTATTAGGAACTTGATTGATGATTTAAATAAACTTTATAAAAATGAGCCTTCATTATGGAAAAATGATTTTGATCCTTATGGATTCCAATGGATAGATTGTAATGACACATCTAATTCTGTAATAAGTTTTATGAGAAGAGAAAATGATACCAATGAGTGGCTTGTTATAGTTGCTAACTTTACTCCTAATACTCATGGTTCATATAAAGTAGGTGTACCAGTAGAAGGATTCTATAAAGAGATATTTAATTCAGATGGCTCTAGATACGGAGGTAGTAATAAAGGAAATATGGGTGGTAAAGAAACTATAAATTACAATATTCATGATTATCAATTTGCTCTAGAACTTGCTTTGCCTCCATTAAGCGTGAGTATCTTCAAACATCAATCGAAAAAATAAGAAAGTTCATTGAACTTAATACTTCATATAAATGTTCATATAACGCTTTTGTTCCGCTTTTGCATTGTAAGATTTTTAGGTTGGAATTTTAATTTTTTTAAAAACATATCTAATTGAAAAATGGGTGAAAATTTACCACTTTTACTATCGGCTGCCTTAGGTAAAAAGGTTTATAGGCCTCCAGTATGGATGATGAGACAAGCGGGGAGATACATGAAAATATATAGAGACTTAAGAGAGCGCTATCCAAGTTTTAGGGAAAGGTCTGAAAATCCAGAACTTTCTTATGAAATTTCAATGCAACCATTTAAGGCATTCAAGCCAGATGGAGTGATTCTTTTCTCTGATATTCTTACCCCACTTCCAGGGATGGGAATTAATTTTGAAATAATTGAAAGTAAAGGGCCAATTATAGAAAATCCTATTAGAAATATTAATCAGATAGAAAATTTAAAGAAATTAATTCCAGAAGAAAGTTTGAGTTTTGTTGGTAATGTTCTCTCATCATTAAAAAACGATGTTAATAATGAAGCGACAGTTCTTGGTTTTGTTGGGGCACCTTGGACTCTTGCTGCATATGTAGTTGAAGGTAAAAGTAGTAAAAATTATTCTTTAATAAAATCTATGGCTTTTAAAGAACCAACTTTACTTCATAAACTTCTTGATTACTTTGCAAAATCTATAGGTGATTATTTAAAATATCAAATCAAATCTGGTGCTCAAGTTGTACAGATTTTTGACTCTTGGGCAGGACAATTAAGTCCGCAAGACTACGATATTTTTGCTGGTCCTTACCAAAAAAAAGTTGTTGATATTGTCAAAGAAGAATATCCCGATACTCCTATTATTTTGTATATATCAGGGAGTGCAGGAGTACTAGAAAGAATGGCTAAAACTGGAGTAGATATAATTTCATTAGACTGGACTGTTGATATTGAGGAGGCATGCAAGAGAATTCCTCTTGAAATTGGTATTCAGGGCAATGTTGATCCAGGAATATTATTTGGAAACGAAGAATCAATAAAAGAGAGGATAGATAATACGTTTAATAAAGCAAAAGAAAGAAAGTATATTCTTAATTTAGGTCATGGGATTTTACCGGGCACACCCGAAGAAAATGCTAAAACATTTTTTGAACACGGAAAAAAACTTACATATTAATTTATATTTTGGCAATTAAAAACTTATTAATAACTGGCTCTAATGGATGTGTTGGTCAATACGTAATTGATTGGTTCTTAAAAAATACTCGATTTAGGTTATATCTCATGGTAAGAGATAGAAGCAAGTTACCAATTTCTATTCAAGAAAATAAAAGAGTCAAGTTAATAGTTTGCGATATCAGAGAATCAAGTAAATATAAAAGGGAAATTAGTCAAATTAATTATTTAATACATACTGCTACGGCTTGGGGGGATCCCAAAAGGGCCTACGAAGTAAATATAAAAGCTTTTGAAGAATTACTGAAATTGCTTGATATTAAAAAGTTAGAAAAGATAATTTATTTTTCGACAGCTAGCATTCTTGATACAAATACAGAATTAATGAGGGAATCCTTGATTTATGGAACAGAATACATACAAACAAAATACGAATGTTTCCAGCGACTTAAAGAAAGCTCATTTGCAGAAAAAACATTTGCTGTATTCCCTACCTTGGTTTTTGGAGGAAATCTCGGCAAAAAAAGTAACTATCCTGTTAGTTATTTAACTAGTGGATTGAAAGAAATTAAGAAATGGCTTTGGTTAGCAAGATTTCTAAAACTTGATTCCAAATTTCACTTTATACACGCAAATGATATCGCCCAAATTTGTGGGTTTCTCATTAAAAACCATAAAGAAGAACGATACAAAGGTTTTAGGAAATTTGTGTTAGGTCAAAAATTTATTACAATTGATGATGCCATAATTACACTTTTAAAAAGAAATAATATGAAAAGATATTTTGCGGTACCACTTACAAAAAAAATCCTAAAAATATTATTAAGAATTCTTCCTATTCAAACTACACCTTGGGATAGCTTTAGTATCAAAAAATATGACTTTAATCATGTCCCCATCACTAATCCTGAGACTTTCAAACTTAAAAGTTATGCCAAATCACTTAATGATATTTTAAGATTATCAAAGTTACCAAGCTGTAATAACAATTAAAATTCTCGCAGTTAGGTTCCCAAAGCCTTGTAATATATATATATAAGTAAATTTCAATTATGTTACGTTCAATCTTTGGAGGGTTATTCGCAATAGTTTTAACTCTTGGTATTGGTATTTCATCAGTTTCAGCTAAGACTGTTGAAGTTAAACTTGGTACTGACACTGGAATGCTTGCATTTGAACCAAGTACAGTAACCATAAGTGCTGGTGATACTGTTAAATTTGTAAATAATAAGCTTGCCCCCCACAATGCTGTTTTTGATGGCCATGAGGAATTAAGTCATGCCGACCTAGCTTTTGCACCAGGAGAATCTTGGGAAGAAACATTTGATACTGCTGGAACTTATGACTACTATTGCGAGCCACATAGAGGTGCTGGAATGGTAGGAAAAGTTGTTGTTGAATAAATCTTCTTATATTTCAATATATTTTTTTTACTAAATTCTTCTTACAGTCATACTTAAATTTTGATTGATGAAAATAGTCCCAAGCGAATTTTCTAATTCCGCTTGGGACTGTTTTATTTTGGCCAAAGAAATTGCTTATAAAAATCATCAACAAAACGTAGATTCTGATAATTTATTATTAGCTCTTATAAAACAAGACAACGTTACAAAAAAGCTCTTAGAAAAAAACAACGTAAATATCAAAAAGATAGAGAAAGAAATAATTTCTTCATTAAATTCCAAGGCGAAAATGAAAAATAAACAAGATAATTTATATATTGGTGATACTCTTCATAAAATATTTTTAAACGCAAATAATATTAAAAATACTTTAAATGATGTAGTGATATCAACAGGACACTTACTTTACGGTTTCACTTATGATATTAAATATGGTTTACAAATTTCAAATCAAAAAGGTATTCCAGAATTTCTTGAAACTATAAAAAAAATGAAGTCAGATCCAGCAATAAAAAATGAATTTGATATATCTAATGAGTCTTTAGATAAATATGGCATTGATCTTACCCAATCAGCAAGGGATGGGATTTTAGACCCAGTTATTGGTAGAGATGAAGAAATTAGAAGAACAATTCAAATATTAAGTAGAAGAACAAAAAATAATCCCGTTCTAATTGGAGAACCTGGAGTTGGTAAAACAGCCATAGTGGAAGGGTTGGCTCAAAGAATTATTAATAGTGATGTACCTTCTTCACTGCAAAATAGACAACTAATTTCATTAGATATGGGTTCTCTGATAGCTGGAGCAAAATATCGTGGAGAATTTGAAGAAAGAATAAAAAATGTCCTAAAGAAAGTCAAGGAATCAGACGGCAAGATCATTCTTTTTATTGATGAAATTCATACAGTAGTCGGTGCAGGGGCCAGTGGAGGCTCTTTAGATGCAAGTAACCTACTAAAACCTATGCTTGCAAGAGGAGAACTTAGATGTATTGGTGCTACAACCATAAATGAACACAAACAAAATATAGAAAAAGATCCTGCTCTAGAGAGAAGATTTCAGAAAATAAAAATTGATGCTCCTTCGATAGATGATACTGTCTCCATATTAAGAGGATTAAGAGAAAGATATGAAGTTCATCATAGTGTAAGAATTTCTGATAATGCTTTGGTTGCAGCTGCCACCCTTAGCGAAAGATATATTAATGATAGATTTCTTCCTGACAAAGCAATAGATCTAATAGATGAAGCAGCCTCAAGATTAAATATGGTCATAACTTCCAAACCAGAAGAAATTGATGAAATTGATCGGAAAGTTCTTCAATTTGAGATGGAGAAGTTATCTTTAAAAAGAGAAACAGATGATTTTTCTATAGAAAGATTAAAAAAAATTAATAATGAACTCATATCTCTTAAAGATAGACAAGCAGAATTAAGCGCTCAATGGAAACAAGAAAAAGATGAAATTGATGCAATTAGCAACATAAAAGAAGAAATTGAATCTATTCAATTACAAATAGAACAAGCCAAAAGGAGTTTTGATCTCAATAAAGCAGCAGAATTAGAATTTGGAACTTTAAATTCTTTACAAAAAAAATTGAAAGAAAAAAGTGAGTCGTTAGTTAATTCTAAAAAAAAGGGAGAGACTAGTCTTTTAAGGCAAGAGGTAACTTTTGATGATATTGCAGAAGTTGTCTCAAAGTGGACCTCTATTCCAGTTCAGAACTTAAACCAGTCAGAAAAAGATAAACTATTAAGCCTCGAGTCGATCCTTAAAGAAAAAATTATTGGTCAAGATAGCGCGATAAGGACAGTTGCAGATTCTATCAAGAGATCTAGGACTGGTCTAAATGACCCAAGCAAACCATTAGCCAGTTTCTTGTTTTTAGGTCCAACTGGTGTTGGGAAAACAGAGCTAAGTAAAGTAATCGCAAAAATTATATTCGATTCAAATTCTTCAATTACAAGACTTGATATGTCTGAATATATGGAAAAGCATTCAGTTAGTAAAATCATAGGTGCCCCTCCTGGATATTTAGGTTTTGAATCAGGCGGTCAATTAACTGAAGCTGTAAGGAAAAATCCTTATTCATTGATACTTCTTGATGAAATAGAAAAAGCTCACAGAGATGTCTTAGATATTCTTTTACAGGTTCTTGATGATGGAATTATTACTGATGGTCAAGGTCGTACAATCAATTTCAAAAATTCAATCATTGTCCTCACAAGTAATTTAGGAAGTCAATCAATAAATGATTTATCCGTTAGAAAAGAAGATACAAATGAAATCAAGAAAGTTATAGATTCTGAACTTAAAAAATTTTTCAAGCCTGAGTTCTTGAATCGACTTGATGAAATTGTGATTTTTAATAATTTAGAATTAAATGACATAAAAGAAATTGCAAAAATTCAACTTCAAAATTTAGAAAAAAAACTTAACAATAACAACTTAAAATTTAAAATTACTGATGAGGCAATTAACCAACTTGTCCAAAATAGTTTCGATTATGTCTATGGTGCAAGGCCTTTAAAAAGAATTATTCAAAAACAAATTGAAACAAAAATTTCAAACAATATACTGAATGATAATTACCTGAATAAAGACGAGGTTAATATTGATCTCGTTAATGGAGAAATAATTGTTAATTAAAGATCTGAATTAAAGAATTTCATAAAACTTTCAATTTAATAGTTTTAATCTATGATTCAAACCAATAAGGAATTTTCTCATAAGTTGCCTTGTTAGATTTATTTTCTTTTGCTTCTGCTTTCCAGCAACATGTTCTTCCCTTATCCTTATCCTGAAGATATTTATTAGCCCATTTCCAAATTAGTTCAGAAGTGAACTCCATTCCCACATTATCCATAATTCTCAAATCTAAAGCATCTAGGTCATGTAATTTTTCCCAGTAATTCAATAAGGGATCGTCTTTATTTATTAAAAAAGTATGGTCAAATTGATCTTTTAGCCTATTTTCAAGAGGCTTAAGACTTGAAAAATCAACCACAAAACCATTTAGGTCTAACTTTTTTGCAGTGAACCAAAAGGTAAATGATCTTGAATATCCATGCACAAATCTGCAGTGGCCTTCATGGCGCCATTGCCTATGAGAACAGGGAAAATCCTCATAACTTTTACTGCATGAAAATTTCAGAGAATGAATATACATTAATTAACTGTTAAGATAATCTTTAATAAAACACATTGAGGAGGATTTAACATAACCAACATAATGACTTATTCAACTAATTTTTCGATAGAAGAACTTCGCTTTGATAATTATGGATTAATCCCTGCAATAGCACAAGATTGGTTAGACGGATCAATTCTTATGTTGGCTTGGATGAATAAAGAATCTTTAAAAAAAACACTTAAAACAAAAGATGTCCATTACTGGAGCCGATCAAGATCTGAGATATGGAGAAAAGGAGCAACAAGTGGAAGTACCCAAATTCTTAAAGAAATTAGATTTGATTGTGATAATGATGCTCTTGTTTTATCCATAGAACAGAAGGGCTCAGGAGCATGCCATACAGGTGAAAAAAGTTGCTTTTTCAATGAAATAGATAATAAATTCATAAATAAAAAAGAAAAGAAAACAAACCCTTTCTCTAATATTTGTTCAGAAGTTTTTAATACTATTATTGAAAGATCAATTAATCCCTTAGAAAAAAGTTATACCAATCATTTATTAACAAAAGGGAGTAACACCATTTTAAAAAAAATGGGAGAAGAAACTGCTGAATTTATCATGGCTTGCAAAGATAATGACAAAAATGCAATTTCAAATGAAGCTGCTGATTTAATTTATCATCTTCAGGTGGCTCTTTTACATAAAGGTGTTAATTGGAGAGAAGTGCTAACAGTTCTTGAATCAAGAAGAGAAAGATAAATAATCAATCTACACAAATTTAAAAATTATGAATTTAAAAATTACCTTAACTGGTCAATAATATTTCATAATTAATTATTAATTAATTATTAATTAATTATTAATTAATTATTACATGTATAGCTTATTAAGAAATTAACTATAAGTTAAATATATTAACTGAAGGTGTAAATCGTGAGTTCATTGAGCGATTTTCTTGGAGAAATAGGTCGTCATCAACTTTTGACACCAGAGAAGGAACTCACTATGGGAAGAAAAGTCCAAGAAATGGTGGTACTAATTAATAGATGTCAAAATGCAGGTGGTAAAGGTTCTGCTTGTGAATATTCTTTAGAAGAAAAAAAGAAAATCAAAATTGGTGAAAAGGCTAAGAATGAGATGATTACAGCAAATCTTAGATTGGTCGTTAATCTTGCAAAAAGATATCAGGGGAAGGGTTTAGAGTTATTAGACTTAATTCAAGAAGGTACTCTGGGTCTTACTAGAGCTGTAGAAAAATACGATCCCTCTAGAGGGCATAGATTCTCTACTTATGCTTACTGGTGGATAAGACAAGGATTGAATAGAGCATTATCAACGCAAAGTAGAACAATAAGAATACCTGTAAATATAAATGAAAAGCTTACTAAATTAAGAGCAGCAAAATCCAAGCTTATGCAACTTAAAGGTGTTCCTCCTAGTAGCATTGAGTTAGCTGAAGAAATGGTAATTTCAAAAGAGGAAGTTGAAGAACTACTTTCTTGTGAGTTAAGGAGCATTACAGTTAGTCTTCAAGGCAGTGTCAAATCTAAGTCAGACCCCTCTGAACTAGTAGATATTCTTCCAAGCGACCAAACCCCTCCTATGGAATTAGCAGAACTAGCAGAGAGGACAGCCTCTGCTTGGACACTTTTAGATAAGGCTAATCTTACTGAAAAAGAGAGGAAGATTGTAAGCTTAAGATTTGGTTTAGACGGTTCTAATGAATGGAGAACTTTGGCGGAAGTTGCTAGACATATGAGTTGTAGTAGAGAATATTGCAGACAAGTTGTTCAAAGAGGATTGAGAAAGCTTAGAAAAGCAGGAATTCAAAATGGATTAGTGGATAGTGTTGGCTAAAATCCTTTAATTTACGTAAAAGTATGAATGATACTAATAAAAAGGAAAAAATTTATGATGCGGAGGTTTTAGAAAGTGCATCATTAGATGAAAATATTTTTATAAAAATCCTTATAAAGGCTGGGAGGACAATTGCAAAACCTGCATTAGAAGTTTTAGAAATGGCCATTGACCCTTTTACTCCAGTTCAAGTAAGAGTTTCCTTAATGGCGGCACTTGCTTATTTAATAATGCCTTTTGATCTATTTCCTGACTTCATGCCATTGGTAGGATATAGTGATGACTTTGTTGCCCTTACAGCAGTTTTAAGTATATGGAGTAAGTATATGACTCCTTCAATAAGAAGCAGGGCAGAAAGAAAGCTTAATAAATTGTTCCCCTTTGTTTAATGAGTAGACTATCTCAACAAGAAGAAAAAGAACTAATAAACTTCATCAAAATTTGGTTAAAATCTCATGGCTATAATCAAAAAGATTTAGCAAATAAATTAAATATCAAATCAAGTAGGACCTCAGAGATTACAAAAAAAATCAAAGAATTTTATAGAAAAGGAGGTGTTTTTAATATTGCAAAAAATCTCATTAAAATAGAACAAACTTGGCTAAACAATATTCACACCAATTCTAAAAAAGAAAACGAAACCCATCCATATAATCAATTAGATATAGACTCTTTAGTTAATCAAATTAAAAAAGATAGTGATAAATAATTTTTTATATTAAAGCTAATATTTTAAAGATTACTTAACTAATTAAAAATATTTTTAAATCATTTTTATTAACAAATAGTTATCTTTTATTATTTTTTTTTAAATGAAGAAAAAATAGTTTTTATTATATTTAAATAATGAAATTGGTGATATTCATAAATATAAATGAGCTTGAATATTAGCACAAATTTTTTATTAAATAACCAATATTAAAATGCTTGTATCCATGGATAAATATCAAATGAAACCCAAATTCCTTCCTGCCAATATATATCTTTCTCAATTAATTCTCTCAATGCTTTTTTATCATTAGCATTAAAAATACCAAATAAATATTTTGTACATTTAGTTGGTCCTAAAGTAACTAAAATATTTTTATCTTTTAAATTTCCAAGTCTATTGAGATGTTGTTTCCGAAATGGTTCCCTTTTATTAATTGCATCCTCACAATACTTACCAAAAACTATAAATTTTTCCATGATTAAAAGATAACTAATTTAATAAATACATCTTTAATAATTGCACAAATTACACACTAATTGCTATGTTAATTAAGGATAACTTTGTATTAATTTATTATGCTCACTGGTAGCGATCTTATAGCTAAAGTTAAAGAACTTGGTGATGTTAGCAAGTCAGATCTTGTTCGCGCATGTGGATATGTTTCCACAAAAAAAAATGGGAGCGAACGTTTAAATTTCACAGCGTTTTATGAGGCACTTCTTGAAGCAAAAGGTATTAACCTTGGGGATTCTGGAGTAGCAGGAATTGGGAAGGGTGGTAGAAAATTAAGTTACATAGCAACTGTTCAAGGTAATGGGAATCTTTTAATAGGGAAAGCATATACAGCACTCTTAGACTTAAAAGCAGGTGATGAGTTTGAAATCAAGTTAGGGCGAAAACAAATAAGATTATTACCTACTGACTAATCAAAAAAATTTTTTTTATTAAAAAATTTAAATTTATCTTATAACTATTTTTCAACAGCATAATTAAATTAATTAAGCTTTTTTATTACTCTTTTTGATCAGCAGCTTTACGCATTTCTTCGCAAAAATTTCCAATTTTATTTACAACATCGATTTCATTACTATTAGAAATTCTTTTAACAAATGCACTTCCAATAATTGCACCATTTGCACCCCATCTACGCACTTTATCGATATGTTCTGGGGAAGATATTCCAAAACCAACTGCAACTGGATTATCACTTATTCCTCTTAATTTAGAAATAAGACTTTCTACTCTATTTTCTATTTTGTTTCTCTCCCCTGTTACTCCCGTTACGCTTACTAAATAAATAAATCCTTTTGTATTATTAGATATCATTTTCATTCTTTCAAACGGCGTATTAGGTGCAACTAATAATATTAAGTCTATAGAAAATGAACTAATAATTTCCGAAAATTTAAATGCCTCTTCCAAGGGTAGATCCGGAATTATCAATCCAGCGACACCGGCTCTAGATGCCAACTCACAGAAATTCTCAAACCCAAAACTTAAAATAGGATTAAAATAACTAAATAATATAACTGGGATATGTAACTTATTTTTAAGAGACTCTAATAGCTGAATAACCTTTATAGATGTAGTTCCTGCCTTTAAAGCCTTTGATGCTGAAAGTTGAATAATAGGTCCATCTGCTAAAGGATCACTGTAAGGGATTCCCAATTCAATAAGATCGGCGCCCTTTTCTTGCAACTTTAATAAAATTTTTGATGTTATTTCAATATTAGGATCACCTGCCATTATGAAAGGCATCAAAGCTAATTTATTAATTTTCCTTAATTCCAAAAACGTGTTATCTATTTTTGATAAAGTTGGATTTTTAGAGTTTTGTTTTTTGTTGTTTTCTTTCATAAAACTTTTAAGATTTTTATTTGATAATTCTTATAGAGTTTATGGATTTTTTTCTAAATCTTCCATTAGTTTTTCTTGCTCACTTTTTGATAATGAGTTGAATTTATTTTCTAGTTTATCATTTACAATTTTTTCATATTCTTTTCTGTAACGCTTCCTTTGTTCCATGAAAGTCATTTTTCCGTTAACAACTCTAAAAACATAAGATGATACCCAAGTTATTACAATCGTAATCAAAATAAAGTTTGAGATCATGCTGGCTGTAAAGTTATCTATGCCAAATTGTGGGACTAATTTATAACTTAATAGTCCCAATAAGGAGATTAATAATCCTATTTGTATAATTTTTCCTTTGGTCAATTATTTAATTTTTAGTATCTCCTCTTAATCTAAGATTTAAAAATGGAGCAAATAAAATTAAGCCTGGGAAAAAAAGGAAAACTAGTCCATAAACTCCTAATCTTTCAAATTTGCCCATAACATTCCATCTATTGTTCATCCAGTAGAAAAGTATTAATGGTATAACCAATAGATAAATTGAAATAATAGTAAAATAGGCAACTAAAGTCGCAATTGAATTATTAAAAATACCTTCCATTTAAATACTGGATAACTTAGTTAAAACATAACAATTATTAAAAGTTATCGTAAGAACTAAAAATAATAGTTTAATTATGGGAGTGGGGGGACTTGAACCCCCACGAGCTAAAGCGCTCGACGGATTTTAAGTCCGGCGCGTCTACCAATTCCGCCACACTCCCAAGGCTTCTCAGCCTTTTTATTGTAACTTTTATTGTAAACTTGCACAAAAATTGATGTAAAAAGTGATGATTTTGAGATCTGTAGACTCATTAGATTGCGGTATTTAAAAGTCTGCAGAGATTTAGTAATAGATTAACCATTTGCTGGTATTTTATTAATAGATATATATTTACATGACCTCGATAATAAGAACAAAAAAGGTGCTTAGCTTTTAGGAGTCTGTAAAGGTCTAGAAAAATCAAATAAAGGTAATGCCTTATTCTGGTGTTTATTTTTTTCTAGGAGCTTGTTTCACTTTTGGAATACCAATTTTGATATATTTTGAACTAGCAGTTGTATTTCCAATCGAAAAAGCTGAGTGAATATTTACACTTTTTTTGGAATAGTCAAATTAAATTTAATTTTTTTAATTAAATATTCCTTCGACTTGCCATTTTAAAATTTCACCTGCGTGAAATGGTTTTATTTGTCCAACAATATCTTTTTCTTCAAGAACATTAATAAATTCTACTACTTTATTAGATCTAGATACTAATTTTAATTTTTCTTTATTTGGAGATAAATTATAAAAATGAGGACCATTCAAACTTGCAAACTTTTCAAAATTATCGAGAGCATTTTCCTCTTCAAATACTGTTAAATAACTTTCTATTGCAACTGGCGCATTAAAAATACCTGCACAGCCACAAAAAGCTTTCCACTTTCTAAGGTGTGGAGCAGAATCAGTTCCCAGGAAAAAACATTCTTTCCCACTTGTTGCGGCTTTTCTTAAGGCTAGTCTATTATTTTCCCTCTTAGCTACTGGCAAGCAGTAAAAATCGCTATTTAAGCCTCCAAAAAACATTGCATTTCTATTAATATGCAAATGATGAGGAGTAATAGTGGCTCCAATATTATTTTCTTGGACAAAATCAACTGCATATGAAGTAGTTATATGTTCTAAAACAATTTTTAATTTTGGAAAACTTTTTATTATAGGTTGTAGTTCTCTATCTATAAAGACTTCTTCCCGATCAAAAATATCTACTTCAGAATCAGTCACTTCTCCATGAATTAAAAGAGGCATTCCTGACTCTTGCATTAATTCAAAGATCTCATAAAGATTTTCTATTTTCTTAACTCCAAGACTTGAATTTGTTGTTGCATTAGCAGGATATAATTTTGCTGCAAAGAAGACATTATTTTTGAAACCATTTATTAATTCACCCTTATCAGTCTCATCGGTAAGATAAATTGTCATTAATGGTTCAAACTTGGAACTTTTAGGTAACGCTTCAGAAATAAACTTTTTATAAGCAATAGCTTTATCAATGGATGTTATAGGGGCTTTCGTATTTGGCATAACGATAGCTCTACCGAAATAATCAGATGTGAAATGAATAATATTTTTTAATACAACACCCTCCCTTAAATGTAAATGCCAATCATCAGGTTTTATTATGGTTAATGTCTTCAAAATTTTAACTATTTAATTAATTTTAACAGCAAATAAAATTTGACAATAAATTATTGATATTCGAGGATAGTTAATAATCAACTAATTAAGATTAAATTTATTTAGCAAAGATTTAAATATGAGCGATTTTTTATTTCCAATAATAGAAATATTAGTAGGCATAATTTTACTTTTTGGAGGAGGAGAATTATTTGTTCAAGGAGCCATAAATCTATCTTTGATTTTAGGAATACCTCAAGTAGTAATTGGACTAACAGTTGTTTCACTTGGTACCAGCTCTCCTGAATTATTAGTAAGTCTAAATTCAGTATTTAAAGGCAGTGATTCGCTTGCAGCTAGCAATGTCATAGGGAGTAATATATTTAATGTGCTTGTAGTTTTAGGTATAAGCTCGCTGATAACACCTCTTAAGGTAAGAAGCAGAATTGTAAGAAGAGATGTTCCTCTTTTAATGGCGATTTCTTGTGCAGTATGGGCAATGTCTTCAACTGGGTTATTAACATTGCAAGCAGGGATCTTTCTAATATTTTGTCTAGTTTTAAATACAGTATGGGAAATTAATACTATAAATGAGAAAGACGAGGATACAAAAAATGCTGAACCGGAGATAAAAGATTTAAATGAAAAGAAAATAGGGAAGCTAATCATTCTACTAAAGTTGATATTGGGAATATTTCTTTTAAGCTTTGGTTCTAATATTTTAGTAAATGGCTCTCGAACACTTGCCACTCTATTTGGTGTAAATGAAATTGTTATAGGTTTAACTATTGTAGCCACTGGAACATCTCTGCCAGAATTAGTTACTTCAATAATTGCCGCATTTAAAGGCAAAACAGATCTTGCAATTGGAAATGTAATAGGAAGCAATTTGCTCAATCAACTTCTAATCCTTGGAAGTTGTAGTATTTTTTCAGGATTTAAAGGCTTATCAATTGAACAAAGCCTTATAAAAGTTGACTTGCCTTTTATGCTTTTAACTACCTTTGCTTGCTTGCCAATTTTTTGGACCAAAGGAAAAATTTCTAGAATCGAAGGATTTATTTTGCTAAATCTTTATATTTTTTATATTGTTGATAAGTTACTCTTCTTAAATGGATTTAGTTATCTTGTTGAATTAAGAATTGGATTATTTATTTATTTCTCATTACTTATCATGTTTCTCTTTACTCAAGAAAAAATCAAATTTTCTTAATCATAATTAATTAGCCATACATAGTAACAAATTCTTCTGAGATAGTCGGATGCAAAGCCATTGTAATATCAAAGTCCTTTTTTGTTATACCTGCGTTTAGTGAAATTGATACCATTTGAATAATCTCAGAAGATGTTTCACCAAACATATGACATCCCAGGACTTTATCAGTGAGCTTATGCACTACAATTTTTAACATGCATTTTGATTTTTTCTCTTTAAATGTATTTGACATAGGAATAAATTTACATTTAAAAATTCTAATATTTTCCTCAGAGTAAATCTCTTTCGCTCTTTTCTCACATAAGCCAACGGTTGAAATTTCAGGAATTGTGAAAACGGCCTTAGGGATATATTCATAATTTACTTTTCTTTTCTTATCATTAAAAAAATTATCCGAAAAAACTCTGCCTTGTTCAATTGCTACTGGGGTTAAGTTTGGTTTATTTATGATATCGCCAACCGCAAAAATATTAGCATTACTTGTTTGATTAAATTCATCAACATCCAAATAATTGCCATCCATCCTTAGATTTAAGAATTCTAAATTTAAAGGCACCAGATTTGGTTCTCTACCAGTAGCAACAAGTATATTATTCGTCTGGATCTTTTCACCTGAGTCCAACGTGGACTCCAAATTTCCATTAATACTTTGGATAGACTTTAATTGGCTTTTGAATTTTATATTTATTCCTGCAAAAGCTGTTGCTTCTTCCAAGCATGCAGATAAATCCTCATCAAAGCCATTAA
>QCRE01000019.1 GCA_003212005.1 Prochlorococcus sp. AG-459-M13
ATTATTTTTTAAATATTGCTGTCTAACTAAATTCTACCTGATCTCCATAATAAGAAAGTCCCAAAACCTAAAAAAATAAGTACTGGTATCCAAGCTGCAAGAAATGGAGTTATTAAGCCAACAATCCCTATAGAACTAAATAAAAAGCAAGTTATATAATATAAGAAGATAAGTATTATACTAATACCAAATCCTTGGCTTTTTGAAGATCTGATATTTTGTTTAATTCCAAGAGTACTTCCTATTAAAGCAAAAACTATGCAAGACATGGGTAATGTCATCTTTTCATAAATTCTTACTTTCATTTTTCTAGATTCCTTTATATTCCCCGACATCTCATACATTTTCTGAGCTTTTTTAGCTTCATTTATAGTCATATTATTAGCCTTACGAGGAATTTCAGCTAGTTTAGATGGACCATTATCTAATGGATAAACATATGTATCAAATAAAATAGTCGAAACTGATCCCTTATCCTCAGTAGCCATGATTTTCCCATTATTAAATTTCCAACTACTTAATTGCTCATCAAAAGAACCATTATTAGCCGTTATTAATATTTTTGTTCCTTCTTTTGAAAAATCAACAACCGTAACATCGTACATAACCTTATTGAGGAATCTTCTTGCATAAAATATATGAGTTAAATGAGATGCTCCATCGATAGGCTTATTAGTATTATTATCCAAAATTGATCCATATTTTGAGAATGAAATATTGTATCTTCCTTTTTCTGTTCTCATAGATTTCCCCAAACTATTCTGCAATAAATCAGCAGCCAAACGATTTGAAATCGGTACTAAATTATCGCTAAAAGTAAATGTAAGAAATGTCATAAAAACTGCCAAAAGCAAAGAGGGTAAAACTATTCGATAATTATTTATTCCTAGACTTTTTAGAGCCAAAATCTCTGAATTTGAGGATAGAGTTCCATAAGTTAGTAAGCATGAAAGTAGAACTGACATAGGAAATGCAATAACCAAAAATCCAGGCAAACTTAAAAAAAAGATTTTTAAAGCTATCAAAATAGGTAAGCCATACTCAACAATTTTTCTTATCAGATCAAACATTACACCTACCGAGAGAGATACGATAGTAAAAGCAGAAATTGCAAAAAATAATATTGGTATTAATTTCGATATTATCCATCTATCTATGAGAGGGATTTTTCTTAAAATAAAAGAAATTCTATAATGTGATTTTAAATTTCTCAAAATATTTAGTTACTACGAGAAGATACCACTTTTATAGGGAAAATATATATGCTATTAGATCTACTATAGAAATTATCCCTTTGTCCATATATAGATGATTTTTTATTAAAATTCATAGAGTCAAAAAATATATTGTTCTCTTTAAAGTAAGGTTGCTCAGCAAGTGTGATTTTAACATCTTTATATTTAGTTATAAGCTCATCGCCTTTCTTCAAATCTAACGAAAAATTTTCTATTAATTTAATACTTTGCGTAACTAATAATCTTGTTCCAATAAAATCAATTGGGACATATGTTTGAGGGTCTTTCTTATTATATGTAGCCCTTATCTCTGAAAAATCATTGTATAAATAATGCGTATCACAATCAACTAAAGATATTGTATTAGTATTATTCTTGGCAACAAATTCTCTTATATTTAATGGAATCTCATTAGTTTTAAGTGGATCAAAACGAAAATAAGATGCATAAATTGACAAGATCATTAAAAATGTAAATAGTGAAATACATAAGAGTTTTTTTATTAGAAATGGTCTAAAAAAAATATTTTGCAAATCCAAATATATTAATTGCAAAGCAACTGCGACTAAGAAAAAAATATATGGTGTAATAAACAATGAATGTCTAGTTAAACCGAAAGACAGTTGGCCAATACTTATTAAGATAGTTATAAAAATTAAATTTATTATTGAAATATCAATGGCAAATATTAATGATTTAGATTTTTTATATGGAATCGCAATTTTTATATCATTTACTAATCTTTTATATATTGTGTAGAAACATAGAAGCAATAATAAGACTGAAGTCACAAATGTAAAAATACTGATTTTTGAATACTGAGGCAAAAAAGCAAATGGAGTAAAAAAACCTCTATAGTCAAAATCAATTCTATTGCCGCTATTAAAAGGGAAAAAAAATAAAATTATAAATAAAAAAGTTAAAAAGCCTACTTTATTTGAACTAATTACCAAAACTAATTTCTCTATTAATACATTTTTTTTATTATTGTTTTGAATTATATTTTTTGTAAAAACCCTCTTAATATAAAAATAAATATTATGAGTAAAAAAGTGTACGATAGAAGGGTAGCTAGCTATTAAAGCAAGACTGAAGCCATACTTTGAGGCTTTATTACGAAAAAATATTGTTGAGGAAATTGATATCAATGAACCTGATATAAACCAAATAGTACTTCCTAAATGATAGGTATATGAATTTATAGAATAAAAACAAAGAATCCCAAATGAGCAAAGAAATGATATGTATTTAGAAATACCAACAAATTTAAGTGCTTGATAAAATATCAGTATTACTGAAATAAAAAAAATTATATTTATACATGAAGCATATTCATAAAACAACCCAAATCGATCAGGTAAATAAAGTCCATATATAAACCCTTCTAAAGGTGGATATGTCATCTTTAAAGGTAAAAAAATTAAGGATTTTATAAAATCAAACGGAATCATTGAGACTGTTAAAGCAAACAAAAGTCTTAGAGGAGCAAAAATAGATCCCGTTTTCCATATATGACCAATAAAATGACCTCTTGAAAATATTGAAGTATCAGTTAAGTATTTATAAACATCACTTGAGTCACATTCGTGAAAATGAAATAGGGAGATAATTGAATGAGAGATTAAAATTAAAAAAATAACTATTATAGTAATTATTTTTTCTTTATCATCAAAGAATTTTTTTAATTTAGTCAGAATAAACAATTTATAAAATTGCACCTACTTATTTTTAAAATAACTTAAAAATCAAAGTAATCAAAATTTAGCCATAAATAAGTTATCTTTTTTTTTAAGCGTAACTTATCTATTAACTTAAAAAAATTTTTAAAATAAATTGATTCTTTTGATGAAATATATTTAATTTTATTTAGTTTTAAATTTGAATATTTAAGTTGAAAAATCCCATAAAAGATCGGAGTTAATAATTTGCATTATTCTTTTAATTCTGCTCTATATGAATAGTTAGTTTAAAAAAGAAGATTTATTTTTTTTCTTTCTTGTGCCTATAGCTCTATTCATTATTTACTGTTAATTAATACAGTCAAAAAAAGGAGCTTATCTTGAAAAACATCTCATCGATTAGTTAGATAGATGGAAAACAATTTAGAAAACATTATTGAATCTGTTAATGCGAACATATATAACGAAGAATTAGCAGATCAATATATAAGAGACTTATTAAATCAAGAGAAGTGTTATGAATAATGCTTTTTATTTTTGATTCATTAATCTAATAAAAAAGAATTAAAATGATTCGCAAAATCAATAAGAGTGAGGATAGATTCTCTAGCATATGTTTGTAAACATAAGAAATATTTTGGAATGATGGGAGATAAAGACCAATCATGGAAACAAGATTATCATTAAAAAAAAAGCTAGAAAAATTTATAAAAAACATTTTTCACAAGTATGGCGGGATACTAATCCAGCATGAGCATAAAATTTTTATTTAGCTAGGATTTACTTAAAAACTAGAGGCGAAAATTTAAAGATTCAAGTTCTTTAAAACTCTCACTTTTCTCACTAAGAATTTAAAATTAAACAAAATAATTAAAATCATGGGAGAAGCAAAAAGAAAAAAAGAACTAGGTATCTTATCAAAAAAAAAGATAAAAGATCTAGTAAAATCAGATCGTTATATTTCTTGGCTTCCTATTACTAAAACAAGAATCAAAAAATACCCTTATATGGGTGTAGCTACAATGGCAATAGGAATAATTATCCTGTTAGTAAGTGATGGATTTAATAATGTTAGTTAAGGGTTTAAAATTTGATTCTTTATTTTAATGAATTTACTTCTGGCAGTACTAAATTTAATTTATAGAATCATGATAAAACGGTTATGAAAGGGAAACTTAAAATTCCTCTACAATGGCATAAATAACGTAGTCCAGAAAGCAAATTATAATAATAAAATATTAATTGTTCTGTTCAATACTAATGACTTTAAGCACTATCTTTCATAATCTGCAAATTCAAAAAATAATAGAATTAGCTTAAAAATAAAACTTATTTAATTAAACCAGCCTTTTTTCTTTGCTTTAACTTCTGGAACTGTTTTAACATTTTTTATTTCGTCTCTTCTACCTTTAATAATCATAAGAGGCACTATTGCCCATAAACTAAGGAATAATAACCAAAATACGTAAACATTCATAATAAATAACTTTATTTTTTTTATCTTAAGGATTTTTTCTATTAGTCTGTGGCTTTATTTTGCTAGTTATTTTTTCAAGATATAAAATTTTCCTCACATAATTTATCGCAGCTTAAATATTGGACAATAAAAATAAAGCAATAAAATCAATAACTCTAAATAAGCAAACATTTAATAAACTCCCAATAAAAAACATTTAATTTTTTATAGTTTTTTAAAGTAATGCATGACGCCATATCGAATTTTTTTTGATATTCCCAACACAAAAAGTAAGTGAAATATTTGTGGAAGCAATTCCTAGAATTTATTCTTCAAAATCAATTTCATGAAAATCTTTTACATCCTCATAAAGCGTGCTAAAAGACTTTTCTATTAAATCCTTACCCTTTCTAGTAAGTTTCAAAAGTGTTCTTCTTTTATCTTTGGGGTCTTGTTCTTTAGATATTAATCCTAACCCTGACTTACCTAGCCTGTGATACCTGCTTATATAATCCGTCATTCTTGAGGCACTAGCTTTACTCATTCTGAAATGATCTTCAATATCCTTTTTACTGCAATTTTGATAAGTGGCTACATACCAAAATACTGCCATAGCCTGCAATGGAACCTCCTGAGTCTTATCCAACTTCATGAACATATGTAGGACTCTTAAAAGGTTATATGATTCGTTGTCTATGTTAAGTAATTCTTCTAATTTAGCCTGTGTCATTTCTAATAATTAGCTTCTTCTCTAAGAACCATATTAACCTATAATATTTAATTTGCAGATATGGATCCATGTATGGATCCATATATTGATCATTAATAATTTATTAGTAATAATTAATCCTGAGATTAAAGTAATATAATATTGGATCCATTTTTCGTACAAAAATTAAAAGAAAAAATAAAATGAGGAACAATTTCCTGAAATTTGATTTTCAAAAATCATTTTTTTTGCTATTACTTAATAACTATAATAAAAAATAAAATATGCTTTATGTTCAGCATTGGTCTTTTAAGACTGGATATCATCAAAAAGGAGCCGAGAAATTTCTATCTGGAGGAGGGGATTATCCAGGAGTAGAAATGATTGGTAGATATCATGCACCAGGATCTTTAGAGGGATGGATTGTTTTAAAAACTGATGATCCAAAAGCAATTTATCAACATGCTGCTGAATGGGGTGAATTTCTAAATTGGGAAACCACACCAGTATTTACAGATGAAGAGGCTGGTCCAATTGTCGGTAAAGTCTACTCATAGATTAGATATTATTGATAGTAAATTAAAAGTTAAGAGCAATAAGCTCCTTTCTTATGACAAAAACATTAATTTTCTCTAAACTTGATAACTTTTTTCCAGGCTTTAAAGAGATTACTGATAAAAAAATACAGTTATTTTTTCTCTTATAATTTTGTGATTATTTAAGAATATATATTAAGCAATACTTTAGAAAAATAATTTGACACAATGAGAATTTAAAAACTTTAAGGATAAAGTTTTTAATCTTGAAGAAATTACAAAAAATATTTAATTATCTGACCTTTTTCATATAAAGGTTCTTTGTATTTGGCTTATCTGCAGTAAATAATAAAAATAAAATAGTTCCCACTAAACCTAAAAATATAATAGATAGCTCCATGACTTCTATCATTTCATGAGGAAGATAATTCAAAAACATCACTATAAATTATTTCTCTTATTTAAAACTTAGCAATTATGTAAGGCTTGTAAAGTTATTAATCAAAATCTTTAAAGTATATTTTAAATCGCCCACTTCTTTTCTTAATAAGATACTTAAAAATCTTTCCACAATATCTCTTTTTTGATGTAATTTATCTTTTTTAATTTTTTATAATTTTCTAATATCTAATTTCAATTTATAAAAAACTTTTAAAAAAATAAATAAGTAAAACTTCTTATATGTTGCGAAAAAATAAATTTAAAAATTGTAGAAATCAAACTAATCAATAAGTTATCTAGACAAAAAATGGAAAAAATTCATAAGAACTAATATATTTTTAGGCCCTATTTCATCATTATTCTATTTATTATTTTTCTGAGTTATTAGAATTCTCCAGAAAAAAACATATAATAAAATTTACGGTTAAATTTCAATAAGAATTTTTAAAAAGGTGTTGGTAAATCTAAATAAGAATAGATTTTAAATATGGAAGTAGCAAATGATAATTATTTTAAATGTTTGCTAATTTCTTATAATGGTCTTAATTACATGTAAAGTAAAACTGGTGTTTCTTTGGAAGAGTTTCACCAGAAAGGGGCTATTTTTAGCCCCTTTTTTTGAAATAGAAAAGTTTTCTAGTAACTTGTGGTGTCCGCAAAGAACGTATTTAGATAACCTTGCCATCAAATAATTCTTTCCTAAAAATATAATTTGGTGGATTATAAATTTATAATATTATTAATTATCAAATATTTTGAATTATTAATAGCTAACTGTATGAATATTAGTTTTTTATCTTAAGTAAGATATGCCTCTGTAAGTAAGCTTTTTTGACTTGATTTCATTACTCTTGCAATATACGAAAGACTTTCCATTGAAATACATGTTTACCATGATGCAGCTCCTGGTTTTGCTCAAGTCCCCGTCCTATGGCTTGAATCATACTGCGGTCTATCTGATGGTAGATCGGACGATTTAGTAGTATTTACTACATTTAAGTTATAAAGTATTTATACTTAATTGTCAAGCCTCAAGCGTAAATAAGGTTTAATTTCGTTTTGCAAGCTTTTCTTATAAACTCCCTAAAAAAAATATAACTACAAGTAACTACTACACAAAACAAAAGGAATGCCAAAGCACAGATAAAACAATGTGGGGGTCCCAGCCTTAATTTTCTAATATAAATTTCAACTGAGCCTCTGCACTTATAATATTGATTCTTTTCATAAGTAATTTAAAAAATTTAATCATCTTTTAAAAAATAAACCCTACACAAACACCAATCATAATATTATTCTGAGAACAAATTTATCAATGAGCAAAAGTACTGAATTTTTTAGTATTCATAATTTTAAATAACAACTATTAACAATAAATAACACCAATGATTCTTAAATACTTGAGTTATTTTTTTAAAAGTGAAGGTAAAAAAAGATTTCTTAATAGGAGGGAGTATGCATTTCAAGATCTTTAGCTCAATTTTCAACTCTATATCCTAGAAGTAAATAATAAACAATAAATTAAATGAATACTTATTTAGTAACTGCAACTTTTAAAAACGTTTCTCTAATGGGAGCAGCTTATGATCTTTTTTTAAAAGTTATTGAAGAGGGAACTTTGAATGATGAGTTTGAAGGCTTTAAAGTTTTAGGAAGATATCATGCCTCTTACTCAAATAATGTTTATATTATTGTCCAAGCTTCGGCAGGCATAAAAATGACAGAGCACTTTGCTCCATGGAAAGTTAAGTATGATATAGATTTTGATATCAAGCCAGTAATGACTGACGAAGAAAAAGTATCTGAGCACAAGTTAGTAAGATCATTAATGGCATCAGAACAGAAAATGGGTTTCTCAGGTTAATTTTATAATTGAGTTTGTTTACTTGATAAACTATAGATTTTTTAAAAATAAGTTTATTTTGCGTTTATTTGGAAAAATTTCACCAAAATTTTATTACTTACTATAAGTTAGAAAAAGTAAATGACCACATATCTAAATTATGAAGTTTTTTCCCTTTTGAAAAATTAAATAACTTGTTAGCCTCAGCTTTTGTAGTGGCATTGTATTCAAAAAAATAATTTTCATATCATGTAGGGTCAGATATTTTGTTCTTCATAACTTCGATTTTGTTAATTAATTGATTTAACCATTCTTTATTATTTTCTGATCTTTTTTGAAAATATTGAATTTTAGGTTGATTAATTTCAAGTGTCTCATAATCCCCGCTCATAAGAAATTCTTTTTAGACTTTTGTATAATCTAACTAGTAAATTTTTCAGTATCAATAAGCAAAAATACTAAACGACTTTTTTGCAGCTAGGGCAGATAGTTAGATAGAAATCGTATCTAGCATTAACACATTTTGAGCTTTGACAGTATCTCTCTCATCTTCATTGTCAGGGTCTTTATAAGAATCAATTTCTGCCTGGACTCTTCTCTTATAAACTTTTTTAATATAGTCCAGTTCTCTTTTTTCTTTATTTAGGATTGAAAATGGGGATCTTTTTAAGTTCATAACTAGTATATTTAGAATAATTTTTTAATCAGCACCAATTTTTGTCAGATTCAATAAAGATATCAATAGTCTGTTGATTTCTGATTTTTTCCTCAAGAAGTTCTTCTTGTGATCTTTCTTTAATCTCAGATTTATCTTCTTCTTTGTGTGTTGAAGTGGTAGACATTTACTTATGAAAACTACATTAATGTTCTAGCTAAATGTGTAAATCATCAGCCAAATGTACATGTACGGTTTAAAGTACTCCAATATACGGATAGAGGATCAGCAATCGGATTTAAATATGGTTAAGATTCTATTTGGTAATTCAAGCGAATTTCATAATTAAGATATCAATAAAAGAAATATTTTTTTAGATTTTATTTTCAAAATTAGATTTTAATTTTTACCAAAATTTGAGCTAGTTACATTATTTATAGTTAATTTAAGGGGTTTATTTTTTCAAGAAAATTTTTTTAAACTTCATTCGTACTTTTACGCAATTGACAGTCTTCAATACTAAGGAGCAATTAGCTCCTCCTTACCCAATCAGGAGATCCACTAAACCAATCAGCAATATCATCACTTTTTGGATCAAAATGATTTTCAGGCTCTAAACCATCAAGCCCGAGTTTTTGGATAAGTCCATTTATTCCGTCTGAATTTTGTTTACCATATCTTCTTAAGCTGTTTGCTTTCTTAAGCCATGTCCATATAGTTGAATTATGTTTAGCAAGCTTTTCCACATAAATTCTTTCTTCCAATGAAACCTGCTCATCTTGTGCAATCCTATTTAAGATATCCTTGATTTTTAAACGAGTCTTGTTTGTTAAAAACATAATTTATAAAAGAAGTTAATATCTTATAGAAGTTTTTTTAATGAATGTCTTGTCAATATTTATTTCAAGAAAAAGCATGTTTTAGGTGGTTTTTAAAGATAAAAATATTGATTTTAAAACAGATAAATTTATTTTGTATTAACCACTACTTAACTAGATTTATATAACTTATCTATAAATAACGCTCATATAAGTTTCTCTATTTGATTTAAGATTTAATTTATAAAAAAGTTTTTGGAAAAATTTTATATTTACAATCGATCTAATTATGAATGGAAATTAGCTTCTTTATTTATGAACATACCCATCATTTCAACTTTCAGCTGTACATTTGAAAAATTTAAGAAGGATGTTACCACTTTATTTCTTGAAGAAATGTGCAAGGATTTTGTTACTGATTATGAGTTTGTAAAAATCAATGAACACAAATCTCATTTATTAATGAACTGCACTGTCATAGAATAATTAGGTGCAGAGATGGAATCGCCGTTTGCAAAGGCATGGGATCAAAAAAATAATTGTAAGGATACGATCTATTCGATTGCGCTTTTAAAATGATGCAATCTAAAATTGCTTGGCATTAGATCTAAATCATTAATCATTTTGCTACTTTTTAATAGCAAAGGACGCTATTTTTTTAAAGAAAAATAATTTGTTGACTCTTGCCCTTTACACATGATATTAATATAGTACACTTGTACTATATACCATGGAATGGCGATCGTGGAATTACTTCGACTATCAAAGCGACCTAAAATGCAAGCGGACAAAGATATGTATTACTTGCACTCACTTTCGATACAGCATGACAGATCAATGTGTAACTATACTGACATGTCCCTTTCATCAGAAGCTTATTCCACAAGGCGATCATTTAATTAAGGGTTGCAAATACTGGCGAGAAAATCAAAAGTTATTTACTCCTGAAGCGGCTTAAAACATTATGCTTTTCTTATACAAAAGAACAGCAGATAAGCCATGAAAAGGGTTTACTTAATGAGTTAGAGTAATTCTACAAAATAGTTTAAGTAAACTTTATTCTGTATTGAAAAAAACTTTTCAAACACTTGCTTTCTCAAGAGTAGATGTTTAATGCGAACAAAAAAATTAGTCTCTAGCGATTTGTAAGTTAGGTATCTCTCGAAAAACCATTCGTTAAGAATTAAATAATTAGGGTTTTGATAAGGGCTTAGAAGCATGATATAAGAACCCGCTTAATTTATAAGTTACTCAAACCTTACTCAAACAGTTTATTGATTGACAGCGGATTTAAACTGGTAGATATAAAACACTCTTTTTTTGTCAGCAAAAGATTTATGGCTAAAAAAATATTCACTATTATCATTTCATTAATTGTCTAATGAATATTTCTTCTCACTTATTAATAGATGCTGGAATACTTAGTACTGCCCTGTCTATAACTCTTGTACTAAGAGCTAGAGGTAATGCAGCTAGAAAAGAGCAAGAAAGGAAATGAGTACAAAAAAAGAAGGCACAGAATATGAAAAACCTAAATTATTTAGGATTTGGAATTTTTTAATCTATGGCAGTTTTTTTGCTATTGGCGCTTTCTTAGTTTATTTATATTCCGCTTATATATTTATAAATAAATAATGGAATATTGGCTAATAAATTCCAATAGATCAGAAGTTAAAAGATTTATAAAGAACAATAAGAGTATTGATAGAGTCTTCGAATATATGTTTATTGACTCTGGGAAAATAGTTGGAGTGCTAGGAAAAGAACCTCCAATAATGACATCAACTGTCTCTGTAGAGATAGATTTAGCTAGAGAAATATATGAAAGATTACTTTCTCAAGGTTGGAGAAAAACTAATGTAGTTTGGTGAGTTAATTGATGATTGACATTCGTCCAAAAATAAAAAACAAGTAGCTCCTTTTTATTTTTTTTTTATATGCACAAATATTTTTTAAATTTATGCGATCTTTTTTATTTTTGCCTTTACTTTTAGGTCTCTCAGGACCAGCTATTGCAGATTCAGAAATATTTGAAATAGGCCTATCAGCAGAAAGCGCCATCAAAACTATACCCTAAGTGGCACTGATAGAAATGGATCTGTAAGTGGGAAAGATCCTGCAGTTACTGTTAAAAAAGGAGATGTAATTATTTTTGATATTGATGCATCTCATCACCCGTTCTATATAAAGAGTAAATTTTCTTATGGAAGTGGTGACCAGGTAACTACAGACAAACTTTCTGGTACTCCTGGGACCCAAAATGGAAAACTATCATGGAATACAACGGGGGTAAAAAAAGCTAATACTACTATGTTTGTTCTCCACATGCATCTTTTGGAATGGGTGGGTCGATTATTGTTAAATAAATAAATTAAACGCTTACTCATATTTTCAAACGTTTTAAAAAGATTTTTTTCTCGTCACTTAATCATAATAATTGTTCTGTTAGGGATGCTGAAGAAATAAAATCACAAGAACAAATATAAGATATTGGTAACTTATATCCATAAAAAAGGGCGTTAAATACGCCCAACTTAAAAGCCGGATTAACCCCATCACCCAGCATTTAGTTAAATAATAGCACTACATATGGTGTTTGACTGTATTATTTCATACTTTAGGTAGAGTTTTTTGTTTCTATTTAGTAACCATGATATAAATCACCATCACAAAGACTCGCAAGGGTATTTTTTTACCCTAAAAATAATTTTAAAAATAAGCGTATTAAGAAATTTTTTCTTCATATCTTTATTTTTATCATTTAATTCGTATAGCTGTTCTTTTCAAACTAAGTTTTAAATTAATCAGCATAATTACGGATATTCAAAAGAAGTAATTCGAACTAGATTAAACATAATCAAAAGGAGGGATTAGAAATGATCGATAGTCCACCAGAGAAGTTCATTAGATTGGTCTAAGCAGCCAACTAAATTAATAACAATGAGAAATAATCTGAGCACGTTGTTAATTTATTCCTATACATAACTAAGTACTAAAAGAAGAGATTGATTCCTAAAGGCGGGAATCAGTCTCTTTTTATTACTTTACCTCTGGATCCAGATTTTTCTAAACTTGAAATTAATACTTTTGAGGATTTTCGGCTGGTCACTATTTTGAATTTGAGATTATTTTTTGATCCTCTAGAACGAAAAGTTAGGACGCTTGCTTGATATGAAAAATAAAAAAAGATCTTTCACCCACAATTAATAATTCAAAGAATCTAAATTATTATTAATTCTGATACTTATGCCTAAATTATTAATAAGAATCTTAGTGCTAACGGCAACCAAAGACATAGTAGAAACATTAATAGAAGAGTAATAGCATGGAAATTTGGATTGTATTGCTCTTTAAAAATTTGTGTTTTCATACCTATCTTGCTTTCTTAAGTTTGATCTCTCTTCTGACAAGCAATGCTATAACCACAACACACATGTTCATTAGAAAAACCTCTAATGGCATTAATGAAAAAGTATCTACTTAATTAATAGCAATAATATTGGTGTGCCAATAAAAAAAGAGGGTTCAAACCCCCTTTTTTTCCTAAGTTAAAAGATAAGGATTAAATTTAAGAATCCTGCAGTTGCATTTCTTTTTGAGCTTGACTTATTCTTTCTTCAAAGACTGACTTTTTATATGGAGTAACTTCTCCATTTTTAGATGCCAATAGTTGAACTTGATTGAGCCTACTAGCTCTGATGATTTTATCTCTTATTTGTAAGAGGTTATTCATGGTTTTTTGCAGTTAATGAGAATCCCGTTCCCTATTCCCACGTCATGCGTCCAGTTATATTAATTTTGGATGAACGTTTTTAAAAATAAAATTCAAAAATTATTATTGCGAGAGTAGTTCTTGCTATATTTCCCTACTTTTTAAAAAATATGTTGTGAATTGCGTAAGGCCGAGATGCAAAAATAATTAAAAATCATAGAAAAAAGGTCTATAAATCACGGCTTATACGCCTTCACTTTCCTTAATAGGATCTTTTAATAATCATAGGTATATATTTGAAAAGTTATTCACACTTTGATTCAAACAAAATATTTTCATCAAGATCCCAGTCCGCTAAAGGTAACTAGCTACTGGCTATTGAAACTTGTCCTCTGATTAATTGCAATTGCTTCAAAAAAATTGCATAAAAATCCTCACGGTATTTTCACGATTTATAAAGGCAACACTGTATCTAAAACGACCGAAAAAGATAAAAGAATTAAAAATAAATTAAGAAAGATAAAGAGGAGGAAAAAGAGTTTGATGATTATGTTGATATTAATTGGGAAGTTTAAACTCTTTTAGCCCTATTTGCTTTGTTCATTACTTTTCTCAGAATATTATTTTTTATTGACATATCAGAAATGCAATAAAGAGCTAAAATCAAAACTACTTTGGCAAAAAATGATATTTGCATAATTTAGAACACGATTATGTTCATAGAAACAGATTTCATTGAATGTGCCAATAATTTCATGTAAAAGATCGAACCACAACTTATGGAAAAAAGAGGGTGTTAATAAACACCCCCCACCGCCATCAAAAAAAAGTTTATGTTTTAGAGAATACCTGGAACAATTTGACCTGTAAAATAGTAAGTCCCCATAAGAGCAAACATCCCAAGCATTGCACCTCTACCATTAAGCTTATCAGCTTTTTCGATCATAAATTTTTTAGCGAATTCCATATTAGGTAAAATAGATTTATATCAAAACACTAATTATTTGGAATAGCTAAATGATGTATTATTGCCTACCTGAAAAAAACTTTTTCAATAAATTTTATTTTTAATTTATTTTTTAATTATAGATATTTTAAAATTTGATAAAGAACTTTAATTTTTATTTTTTTTTGGTGAGGATTTATCAGAATAAAGTTTAGGTTATTTACATGAAAAAATTTTAGGATGTGAATTCTTATAAAAAGGGATTCAAATTATAAAGAAAGAAAATATCTTTTTATAAAGTAATGAATTTATCGAATCAAAATCATACCTATTCAAAGATATATAAAATTCACTCATAAAAAGAAAAGAATTAGATCTTTTTATTTTTTTGAAAAATTAAATCTCTCCATAAGCAGGCCATAAAATAAAAGAGAACAAGACTTGAAATAATTTGGAGAAAGAAAGATTTAGTCAATTTCCTGTATAAAAATCGATTTTAAAGAACCTGAGGTTAAACCCATCGAAAATTTAAATTTAAACTCACTTAAGTCTCTTGGGATAGAGTTCATTAATAAACTTATTTGAGTCATAACTTATGACTTAACAGAACTTTTTAAATCAAGCCTTTCAGTTTTTTCAGTTTGACAATCAGTATCATCTTTAGAACATTGGATTTCTGCTGTTTTGTTCATGTGACTACTGCAACCACCTGCCATAATGGGTAATCCACTAGTAGCTGTGAAACCAGTCAGACAGGCAAAAACAAGATAAGGGACAAATCTTTTCATTTAATTGTTACTTTATGTAAACTTATTATGTTACATAAAAATCTTAACTGTGAGTAACTGATAATTTGAGAAGAATTTATCAAGTCATCTTTGCAATGTAGTAGGATCGCGAATACTCCATACCCACTATCACTTTCATAAATAGGAACTTTCTTCGACTAATATTGTTCGATAAACTAAATAAAATCCATCCAAGCAGCACTATTTCCCACAAATTATATACAATGACTGAACCCAATTACTGGCTAATGAAATATGTACCAGTAGTTATAAAAACAAATCTTAAAAATCAGATAAATTCCGTCAACACCTCGTCCACACTTTTTACAATAACAATTCCTTATTAAAACTAATAAGGATAACTTTAAAGTAGAAAAGATTATTGATTAGAATTATTAGATTTGTGATATAAACTTTGTGCGGGTTAAGGAACAAAGAGGTTCGGAAGTAGGTACGTATAAATACTTAGTGAATAATTAAGATTTCCTAGAGTAATTGCATGGTTGTCATGAGACTGCCGCAGAAGCCGTGGAAATCAACCATACTTATTAAAATAGGAAAAATATGACAGATCCAATTCTATATCTTTCAATGATTTTAGGACTTACAGGAGTGTACGTTTTAATCTCATCTTTTAACGATGATGACGATGATAGTAATGATGATGGTGAAAGATATATATATAACCTTGAATACGTAAAGGTTGCCAAATAGCTATTTATAATTCAATAGACCAAATCCTAATGCAGACATTTTAAAAATTATCCGAATCCATAAATCATTTCTTGTTTCGTAGATCAATAATCTTGCTATTAATTGAGTAGAGACTTTTTTATTAAATGCCATTAGACATATTTCTAATTAACATGTGTGTTGTAGTTATAGCTTTGCTTATCAGAAGAGAAATCAAACTTAAAAAAGCGAGATAGATTATGAAGACAAAATTTTTAAAGAACAGTACACTCCAAATGTGCATGCTATTACTCTTTTATTAATGCTTCTTTTATGTCTGTGGTTACCTCTATCACTAAGATTCTTATTAATAATTTAGTCGAAGAAATTAATTATTATTATTATTACCAATAAACTCAGCTATATCGCAATTTTACACAAACTCTTACAGACTAAATAATTAACCGAAATTGAGTTCGTTTCGAAGTAAGGAAACACTTAAATATTAAACTCTATGATAAGTAGTCTTAAATGACAAAGACACAAAACATTAGAGCAAAGTTAAGCAGCAAGCTAAATGTCTTGGAAGTAATCTTCATTAATTAAAAAGGTTTTTGTACTTGTGTGTAGGAGTGCGGGGTTAACCTTGAAACCGCTAGGCTCAAGTCCTTAAAAAGGACAGGTCCTTAGACCACTTATACCGATAAAATATATTCATGACAAGTTTAGGTAGCTTGATTTAGCAAACATATAAATTTGCTACTTATCTGAGTATTTTTACTTATATGTTGAGTTGAAGACTTTAAATAATAAATGTTTGTTTTTGATATATATATTAATTATGGACAAGGAACATTTAATTGATTTAATATCTAGCAGTATTATTTCTGAGATTAAAGATCTCGAAATTAATGAAGAAAAATTTATTGAAAATAATTATTTAAATAATCTGAATTTAAATCAGCTTAGAATAATTTCAAAAGAATTTATTTTGTAATTTTAATAGCATATTGATTTAAATAAATGAGATTATCTTTACTATCATTTTAATTTTACAAAGCTGATACCTTTTTTATATGAATGATTCAGAAGAATTTAAACCTAGCCTCAAACAAATAAATGAGGATATCAGACCTACATGGGAAGATATCAAAAAACAATCAGAAGTTTTAGTTAACAAACTTGGTTGTCCTAGATCATTTGTAGGAGGGATGCTTCATGCAATAGCAAGCGACTTCTCTGATATGAAAACTTGGGAATAAATGAAAAACTTATTACTTGCACCACTTTTCAAAATATTTAACAAAAGCACTTTCCTCTCATCACTAAATCAAAACTTGTGCCCTGTTTTAGATGCTGAAGACATAAAAAAGCAAGAACAGAAAAAAGCTATTGAAAGGTTGTACCCATAAACGTTTAAAAGAAATTCATCAGATCGTATATATACGATGTAACACGGCCGTATTAACTCCCATGCCACCCATTACTTTCCTAAAAAAGGCCTTTGATTGATAATGAATTTATATCTGAGGTATTTATTCTAACTTCATTCTAACCTTAAATTTTAGCCGAGATCCCTCGCCAACAAGGTACCAAGCTACTGGCTAACAAAGAGTGAGCTCGTATAGTAATAACTGGGATCTAAAGGTTTCGTAATTTTTTATCCAAACTTTATCCAAACTTTTTGTTGATTACATTCGATCTAAAATGAGGGGATAAAACCTTTTTTTTAATTAGAAACAAATATAAAAGATCGGCTTTTTTTTGATATGTCTGATGACCTTTTCTTACTAATATAATTAGTAGGATTTTTAGTTATTTTTAGCTCAATGGTATTTTCCCTAACAAAATATAGAAAAATAAGTTAATACTATAAGTTAGATTTCTAAAACTCAACAAATTAAATTTTAAATTTTTAATGCAACGATTTATAATTTCTCCGTTATTTGCTTTATCTAGGTTTTTTATAAATACTTATGGAATATTTTTAAAGTTTTTTCTCCAATTAAATGGTGGTTATTGGTCAAGAATTGGTTTAACCGAAAATATTACAGAGGAAAGAATTAAAAAAAGAAGATTATATATCTTGCCTTTTTACATTCTTCTGGCATTATTATTTGGATTACTATCAGCTCTATATTGGTATTTTGTTATTCTCCATGTACCACTTTCAATAGAAAAATATTTAAGTCCATTGAATAAAAATATTTCTTCAATTCTTGCTCTTGCTAGTTTCTTTGGTTGGCTTTATATTCTTTATAAAACAAAATAAATAAAACTCTTACTAAGAGTTGATGTAGTCTGAGGATTAAAGATTTGATTAATCATGATTAAATCAATATTAAGGATTCATGCAAAATATTTGAGACCGATTACATTATCTATACGACAGTTCTGGTGATCGACCCGACCAAGGTTGACCAATTAGATCTTCACTAATCTATGGTCTGCAACACCAAGGTAAATTAACTTATCTAACCTTTCTGGAAAGAAAGTTAAGTGATCAGAAATTAAACTTTCGAGATTAATTCTGAACCATCTTAAAAATAAAGTCGTTTGTAAAGCATGAAGAAGTGAGCAATCACTTTTACTTACAAAACTAATTTCTAAGAAAATTCTTAGTCTGATTATCAAATAGATCTCCTCTCTGTCGTAACCAATAAAAAAGACCTTAATCTAGGTCTTTTTTTTGTCTTAAATTTTATTGATTGACAGATAATCCACAAATACCTAAATATTTTTATTTCGTTCTATCGCGATCAGTTAATGCTTTTTCAAAAGTAGAATATAAAGTATAAATGCTATTCAATGCAACCAACAGAAGAACTATAGATCTTCC
>QCRE01000020.1 GCA_003212005.1 Prochlorococcus sp. AG-459-M13
AACCTAATTTTGAGTAATTTTTGTATTTTCGATGTTGTCAAACGCTTGACCAATTTTTTTGAAGTCAAATCCCATAGCTCGAAGAGCATGCCATAAATGGCCTTGTAAGAAAAAGAATCCTAAATAAAAGTGTGTATTGGCAAGCCAGGCTCTTGAACTATATGCTCCAGAACCTAAATCAACGGTGTCAGTAAAATAAGGAGCAAATTCAAATTGAAGCTTTAATGGTTCTCCATAAAGATCAACTGGATAAATAGTAGTATTAGAAGCACACCAAAATGCTGCCACAAAGGCCATATAGGAAACACCAACTACTGAATAAGAAAGAATCGCCTCAGCACCAAGTAATCCTTTACCCTTGAATTCTGTATATTCTCCAAATTGTTTTGTACAAATATGGAAAACACCACCAATAATTTCTAGAAAGGCTAAGAAAGCATGACCTCCCATAATATCCTCCAAACTATCAATTTTGAGAAAATCGAATTGGTGATTCCAAATAGCAGCAATATCTAAGTTGTAAATAACTTGTCTTGTTGAACCTATAGCAGGATCATATATCCCATGTATTCGGGCCCATTCAACGAACATTATTGCTCCAAGACCTAAGAATATTAAGTGATGCCCAAGGATAAAAGTTAATTTATCTGGATCATCCCACTCAAAATCAAATTTTTGTGGCTTACTATTTTCAGGATAGTCTCCAAGATCACCTGCAAATTTGTTGGAATGTAATAATCCACCAGCTCCCAGCACCGCGGAAAAAATTAGATGCAATGTGCAAATTACAACTATTCCGTATGGTTCCGTAATAACTCCATTTTCAATTCCGCCAATACCAATACCTGCTAGGTGAGGTAAAACAATTGCTTTCTGAGCTCCCATTGGAATACTGGCGTCATAACGTGCCAATTCAAATAATCCAAAAGCTCCTGCCCAGAACATCATTAATCCTGCATGAGCAGCATGAGCAGCTATGAATTTACCTGAACGGCCAACAACACCAGAATTTCCTGCGTACCAGTCATAGGTAACATCAGATTTTCCGTAGTTTTGTAACACTTGATTTAAATAAACAGCAAATTGAGCTTATTGCTAATTCAGCTGATTTTTACAAGATCTTTACAGGTTTTAAATACTTATGTAAAAAAAACAATATTTGGGAGAACAAATGTTACAACGTAAAACCAAATGCATTAAAACGTTTAAGCCAATGCAGGAATCTCTCCTTTTAATTGAGATGCCCATGTTTCTAAACGAGAATCAGTTAAATCAGATTCACTATCTTCATCGAGTGGCAATCCACAAAAACTTTCGCCTATGATGCTTTTTGACTCATCAAATGTATAAGAAGACTTGTCAACATAGCCGACCATATCAGCACCTGCTTTTGCGAAATAACTATGTAACTCTTCCATTGCATCGCAATAATTTTCTGTGTATGTAGAAGAATCACCTAAGCCAAAAATAGCAACCTTTTTCCCTGCCAAGCTTAAATCACCAATATCCTCTAATATTGAGTCCCAAGCAGTTCCAGATCTCTCTTCATCTGCTCCTGTATTCCATGTGGGAATGCCACAAATAATTCCATCAAGACCTTCAAACTCAGATAGATCATCAACGTCAGAAACATCTTTTGGAGATTCTGCAGAAGAAATAAAATTGTGAAGACGATCTGCTACGTCCTCAGTTTTTCCAGTTGTAGTTGCGTAATAAATTCCTACAGTCATAACTTCAAATTGTTTACTTTAAAATAATAAAATCAAAATAAGATAAATAAATTTCTATAAAAACTTTTTCATGTAAATTTTTATACAAATTTACGTAAGAAAAAGATTTTATAGAAAATTTATTTTCATAAAAAACAAATTATGCTATCTAATAATCAAAATAAAGCCCTGAATAAATTGATAAAAGATTTTAATTTTTCTGGGTCAAAAAAATATAATTTAATAGTTTTATTTGGACTATTGGGCGATTTTGATAGTTTTGAGTACGCAATAAATTTAAAAAAATTTATCAAAAATAATAAAAATGAGAAAGTTGATATTTTTGCAATAGGAATTGGCAATAAAATTGGCAAAGATAAATTTTGCGACTTTACAGGATTTCCAAAAAATAATCTAGAAGTTGTTTCCGATAATTCAATTCACCAAAGTCTAATGGTTTCAAAAGGGGTTGATATTGGTTTAGGAGGTTGGATCAATATGTTGATAATGTTATCAGGGATAAACTCTTTAAAAACTATAAAGGAGGTTTTTAGAGGCTATACGGGTGATAGAAATGCAAAGCAAATTTTTTATGATGAAGATAATATAAACCTTTTTAATTTAATAAAATTTTCTGGTATTTTTTTCAAATATACTTGTGGAGATGGTTATTTAAGACCTTTTGAATTGGCTACCTATAGATTAAATAACATGATAGAAATTATTCAAAACTGGAATGATTATATTCTTGATAATAAATATTTACCTCAAAGAGGAGCTACATTTGTTTTAAACGATAAAGACCAAATTATTTATAAGTATTTTTCCAATTATGTCCTAGGTTATTCTTCAACAATGGAGGATCCATTAGCTTTTTTATCTGAGTTTAGATAATGGATTCTTGGAATATTGAATTTTTCGGATATTTGGCAGCAATTCTAACAACAGCTGCATTTTTGCCTCAACTAATTAAGACACTAAAGACTAAAAAAGCTGATGATGTCTCTTTAATAACTTTGATAATGTTTACTTGCGGGGTAGGATCGTGGATCGTGTACGGGTTTGGGATATCATCATTACCCGTACTAATTGCAAATACAATTACTTTTATATTAAATTTTCTTATATTAATTTCAAAAATTTATTATGCAAGAAAATATTAGTTGGAGTTAGTTAATTTAGTTAAAGGTATCAATTTTTTCATAATAATGTTTGAATAATGATTAAGATGATTAAAAAAGTTAGTTTAGTTTGAAAACTTCAAAATGCTGGGTTTGGTTTAAAGGAAGTCTTAATGAGGGTGGATATTGGAAAGAAGGTTTTAGTTGCACTTTTGATGAAAAACCAGGAATATTAATTGAAAGCCCTTCATATGTAACTTGCAGAGTTCCAAACTGGCGTGTACTCACGAAAGAACCTGAAGATTTAAAAAAAACCCCCTCGATTCCAGATAATGCAATATGGAAAATCATATAAATTAAATTTTTTTGAAAAATAAAATTTATTACACTACTCCAACAAGGTAGGATTACTTAATTAATTAAAATTAATACTATTTACACTCTTTTTATAAATATTGTTCCCTTCTTGATTTTTGGTTTTTTTATTGGAAAAAGAAAACCAAAACTTTCAGAATCCATTGCTAAACCTTTAATTAAATATGGTATTCCTTTAAGTGTAATGGGACTCTTATTAAAAGAGGGAATTGATATAGATTTGATAAAAACTGCTTTAATCGCTTTTTTCTCGATTGGATGCTTGATAGTTATAGTAAATTACTTTTCAGTTTTTAAAACGAGACTACCTAATTATTCCTTACAATTGGCTGGTTTAATTGGCAATACTTCATTTCTAGGAATCCCAATTGCGATAGCACTTCTTCCAACAAGTACTATTAATTTTACTATAGGCTTTGATTTGGGAACTACTCTCTTTGCCTGGATCTTCGGACCTTTCTTTCTTAAAAAAAAAGAAGAATTAAATACTTATATAAACTTTAAAGAATTTTTAAAGGCGATACTAAATAGCCCTGCCTCCAGAGGGATCATATGTGTTCTAATCGTATATTCTTTTGGATTAGAAGTAGTTTTGGGAGATTATCTATGGATCCCTGCAAGAATAGTAATATTTCTTGCAATAGTTATTGTTGGTACAAGACTCGGAATAATTACAAATAATAGAGCTGGTTTATTTAATTTAGATAAAGGGATTAAATATCCAATAATATTGAAAATATTTATATTTCCTCTAATTATTTATTTAATTAGCAAAATATTAAATTTTGACCTTAATGAGACATCAGCAATTGTTCTTCAGGCTGGAACTCCTTCTGCAGTTTCAACAATCTTAATGGCTGAAGCGTACAAAAATAATCAAGAGATTGCCGCCACAATTCTCTTTACAACAACATTAATTTCAATTATTACAATACCAATTTTGGCATATCTATTAAAGATTTTTACTTGAAAATATCCCTTTAGTTTTAAATTATGGGTAATTTTATTTATTGCCAAATACATGTTTAATGCGTATTGTAAATATTATGTCCGGATATTTACATAATGTCTTAAGATTTATGTTATGAAGTCAGTAAATCCTAAAAATGAATATATTCCTCTGGATCTCAAAATCTCCGTAAGAAGAGAAACTTTTAGGCTTATTTCAGAAATGGCAAGAGATATGGGGATAAGCATTAATGAGGTATTTAGTTTTCTTGCAGAGGACTCTGTTATTGATCTAAAATTGCTTGAAAATTTAGATGATGTAGAAATTCCGAATAAATGTAGCCTGAATGATCTTAAAAATGAAATGCTTAAAAAAAAGCTTTGTTAAAATTTCTTAATTTTTTCTTCTCCAACTATCTATAAATCCATTATTTATAAATTTAGTTACTCGAGCATTTAAATCAAATTTTTGTTTCTCTTTAAAAAATAAATGCCATGAAGTATAGTTTTGATTATTAATTTTTGACTAGGGGTCGTCTCTTAATTCATATTTATGTATTGGAAAAATCCTATATTTTTTTTTAAAAAAGTAACATTTAAGTTCAGCCTTGAGATCTGTTTACCTGAATAATCATGTTAAGCCAGTCTACGACTTTACTAGCAAATATATCTGAAGAAGCATTATTCTCAACCCATTCTCTACAATTATTTCGGTCAATTTTATTGATTATCTTCAAGTACTTTAATAGACTTTCTTTATCATCAGGTTTAGCGAGAAAACCTGTTTTACCATGCTCAATAATTTCACTGGGTCCTCCTCTTTTATAGGCTACTACTGGGACTCCACAAGCCAATGCTTCAACTATGACATTTCCATAAGCCTCGTTCCATTTAGGCGTATTTAGTAAAGCTCTACAAGTTCCAAGCTCTTTTTGTAATTTTTCTGTTTCTAAAAAACCTCTCCATTGTAATATCCCTGGAGAGAACAATTTTTCTATTTTTGAAGCATATGACTCATCCTGTACAATTCCCCAAACATTTAATTTTTCGCCTAATGCATTAGCTACATATGCTGCATCTTCCAAACCCTTTTCAGGTGATACTCTACCAACCCAACCTAAAGGGCCATTTTTACAATCCTGAAAGATATAGTTACTTAATTTAAATCCGTTTCCAATAATAATTGGATTTTCAATAAAAGGATAATCCGAAGCTTGTATCTTTGAATGGAAAGCAAAGTTATAAGGATGTTTAGCGTATACGTTTGAAATTAAATTATTTATTACAAAACTTTCTGAACCCATACTAATAATATGAGCAATAGGAATATCTATATTTAGAGTCATCCATATAGGTAGCCAATCATAAGAAAAATTCAAAATTATATCTGCTTTTTTACCAATATCTATTGCCTTTTCTATCATTCCAGACAAGAGAGAATTATCAGGAATAGTTACTAAAGAATAATAATCTTGATGCTGCCAACTGTTTTGCTCTTTCCCTTCTACAAAGTGTAGTTTTGTTTTACTACCAGCTTCTATCAATTTGGAATTTTTTGGGGCTACTACATCCACTGTGTGACCTTTCACCTCAAGACCATTCACTAGAGAACTTAAAGTAAGCTCAACTCCTCCCCCTTTACCACTCCCTATAAATCCAATAGGAGTACTAATTAAAACTATATGCATTCTTATAAACTATTTTCAATGCTACTAACTAGATATTAGTACTAGTATTTGAAAACTCCCATAAAAACTTTCTTTGGCTTACTAGAAATACTGACATTAGTACAAAAAATACTCCTATCCATTGAATTATTGTTAATCTTTCATTAAGGTAAAAACCACCTGTTATAAGAGCAAATATTGGAGTTAAAAATGCAAGAGTGCTAAATCCAGTTATTTCTTTATTATTTGCAAAGTAGAAAAATAATCCATATGCTAAAGCGCCTCCTAATATACTTGCAAATGACATTAGCCCCCAATCAATAATTGTCCAATTTGGTACCAAATGAAAATTTGTTTGCAAGCAATGTTTAATTATGAGAGGGACACTCCCTAAAACCATATGCCATCCAGTGACTGCAACTGGATCACTTTTAGTACATGTAAATCTTATTAAAATTGTGCCTAGTGCCATTGCAAGAGAGGCTCCAAGCATCCAAAGTTCGCCGATATTAAATGGGATATCACTAATATTTTTATCAGACATTAACCACCAATTTTGCAAAAGTTCTATAGGAACTCCTAAAAAAATTATTCCGCCTAATCCAAAAAGTAATCCTAACCATCCAATTGGATTGATTAAATTGCCAAAAATTGCTCTTGCCAATAGTGCTACCAATAAAGGTTGGGAATCAATCAAGACAGATCCCAAACCAGCTCCTGTTTTTGAAATGCCATATGTTAAAAATAATTGAAAAAAAGTTGCGTCAACAACTGTAAAAACTAAGAACCATTTCAAATCGCACTTATAAATTTTTAAATCTCTTTTAAATAAATATGTTGTAATAAGAACAAGTATACCTGCTGGCAGCAATCTTAAAGATGCAACCAAATCAGGGCCAGCACTAGAAACCAGTGGTGTCATAGCTGCCATTGAAGTCCCCCAGAGTGCAAAAGGGAGTATCATTAAAATCAAATTTAGGATTGAATTCATTTGCTCGGCTGATAGTCTTTTTAGAGTAGATTTATGTTTTGTACCTTAAAAAAATGATTTGGCCTTTTAGACGAAAGTCAAAAAAAAGAATTGCTCGCATAGTAATTGATGAGCCAATTACAAGTTCAACAAGAGTTTCTGTCCTCAAAGCTTTAAAACAAATTGAAGATAGAGAATTTCCAGCATTAATTTTAAGAATCGACTCCCCTGGAGGTACAGTTGGTGATAGCCAAGAAATATACTCTGCTATTAAAAGACTTAGAGAGAACGGATGTAAAGTAGTTGCCAGTTTTGGGAACATATCTGCTTCTGGAGGAGTATACATCGGTGTAGCGTCAGACAAAATTGTAGCGAACCCAGGAACAATTACGGGCTCAATTGGTGTAATAATTAGAGGGAACAACTTATCTGAACTCTTGAACAAAATCGGCATCAAGTTTGAGACAGTAAAAAGTGGGATTTACAAAGATATTCTCTCGCCCGACAAGCCTTTAAGTAATGAAGGAAGAGAACTTTTGCAGGGATTAATAGATGAAAGTTACAAACAATTTACTGAAGCTGTTGCAGAAGGAAGGAATTTAGCTGTAGAGGATGTAAAGAAGTTTGCTGATGGCAGAATCTTCACTGGGACCCAAGCTAAAGAACTTGGTTTGGTTGATGAAATTGGCGATGAATTTATCGCTAGAGAACTCGCAGCAGAAATGGTTAAAATTGATCCCAAAATCCAACCTGTAACTTTTAATAAGAAAAAAAAGAAAATTTTAGGACTTATTCCTGGAAGTAGAATTATTGAGAAAATTTTTCAAAATATATTTTTTGAAGTAAATTCAACTAATAAAATTCTTTGGTTGTATAAACCTTAAAATAAATATGAATAAGGATTATCTTGAAAATAAAAATATTATTGCCATAAGAGGAGCTACAACTTCAAGGGGAAATACATCAAAAGATATTGAGAATTCAGTAGTTGAACTTATTAATGAATTAATTCTAAGAAATAATTTAGATCCAAAAAAAATTTTATCCATAACTTTTACTGTTACTAATGACTTAGATGCCTGTTTCCCAGCATCTATTGCAAGGAAAAGTTTTGGATTGGACTCAGTTGCATTTTTAGATTGCCAACAAATGTATCTCCCTAATGATGTTGATTTTTGTATTAGATTAATGGCATTAGTCATTTTGCCAGCTAATACTATAATTAATCATCCTTACTTAAGAGGTGCATCAAAATTAAGGACTGATAGATGTTAATATTTCAAAAGTTTTTAATGTAAACTTAAAGTCAAAAGAATCTTTATTAATTAGCTCTTAAATACAATGAATAATAAAAACACAAACTATTTAAATAAATACAAAATTATTAATTTCCTATTACTTTCTCCATTTTTACTTTCCATTCCATTTCTTAATAATAATTATGTTAAAGCAGGTCTAGAGTTTCAATGGGATCAAACTTCAGGATATAGAAGATTAAAATGGTTGCAAAAAGATAACAAAAAAAGGGCTAGAAATACAATTTTTTTCTTTTTAAGACCAAATGATAGAAGGGGAAGTCTATTAAAGATAACTTTGAAAATTCCTAAAACTTTTAAATCAACTCTAAAAGAAGAAAAAATAAGTTTTTGCAAAGTAAAAATAGGAGGTTACGAATCTCGAACAACATGTATTAAAGATATACCTGCAGATATTGAACTAAACGAAGACAATACTGTACTAGATATTTTCCCTTACCAACCAATTCCTAGAAATAAAGATAGTTATGCAATTGTATTTAAAGTATTTAATCCAAAAAGGACTGGGCTTTACCAATTTCACTCATTTGGGCAGTACGTTGGAAAGAATCCAGATTCAAGTTATTTAGGAAGCGCGACTATTGTGATCGATTAAATGATAAATTGTTAAAGAGTATAAAAAAAAATGACTAAAAGAACATTCGGCGGGACATCAAGAAAAAGGAAACGTGTATCTGGCTTTAGAGTAAGAATGCGTTCTCATACAGGTAAAAGAGTGATTAAAAGCAGAAGAAAAAGAGGTAGAGAAAGAATAGCTGTTTAAAATTATCTAATACTGATGGCCTTGCCTAAAGCTATGCGTTTAAAAGGTCATAGGACTTTTGATTATATTCATAAGAATTCTAAAAAATATCATGGAAAATTAATGACTTTAAAAATAGCAAGATCAAATCCAGAAATTCTTATATCTCATAAATATACTTATAGTCTTCATAATTTTAAAATTGCATTCGCAGTAAGTAAGAAAGTATCTAAAAAAGCGGTTGTTAGAAATAAAATAAGGCGAGTTTTACAAGATTACTTTTTAAAAAATTTTAACCAAGAGAAGAACCACAAACCTTATTGGTTACTTGTTAACCTTAAAGCTGTAGATTCTCACAATTACGATTTCAAACTAATTGAGGAATTTAAATACCTAATTTTTAAATCAGGTCTTTTTAAATGATTAACATTAATGAAGAATCCTTTTATGAGGGTGGTCCCGCCAAAAGTGATTTAATAATTAACTTATTGGCAGGCTTAACTCTTCTCGGTCTTCCTTTTACTTTTGCAGCAGTAGTTAGATCTTTGTGGTTAAGATATAAAATTACGAACAAAAGAATTTCTATTGACGGTGGTTGGTTTGGAAAGAATAAAACGCAAGTATCTTTGAGCAATATTGAAGAGATAAGATCTATTCCACGGGGGTTAGGATCTTACGGAGACATGGTCCTCATACTCAATGATGGTTCCAAGGTTGAAATGAAATCTTTACCGTTATTTAGAGAAAAACAAGAGTTTATTGAGAAAAACATTGTTAAAAGATCACAAACTTTAAATCTTAATGAGGTTGAGGGATTTGCTACTAAATCCTAAATTATTTAATTACAAAAGTGTCTTTATCCTGTAAAATAAAGTGTCAAATAAAACAAAAATTTTCTTAGTATTGTGATCGGGTTCATTTCGGAAAAATTACTAATCCCGATTCTAGATTTTTTCTACGGATTAGTTCCAAGTTATGGATTAGCTATTGTTGCGCTTACTGTAGTAATAAGAATTGCACTTTTTCCTCTTAGCGCAGGATCCATAAGAAGTGCGAGAAGAATGAAAATAGCTCAACCTGTAATGCAAAAAAGACAGGCAGAAATAAAATCTAAATTTTCTGGTGATCCCAAAAAACAGCAAGAAGAACTTGGTAAATTAATGAACGAATTTGGTAGTCCTCTTGCCGGATGTTTACCTTTAATAGTTCAGATGCCTGTTTTATTTGCTTTATTTGCTACTCTCAGGGGTTCTCCATTCGCAGATGTTCCTTACAACATAAACTTAAAAGTTTTACCGCAGGAACAAATAGCAGCTATAGATCCAAAACCTTATAAGTCTCCAAGACATTCTATTTTTATAACAGAAAAGTCACATTTCCCAGTTGTTGCAACATTACCTAATGGTACAAAATTAGGTACTGAAGAGTCTGTAAAGATAAACTTGCAGACAACTAATGGTAACAGCTATTCAGAAATTCTCTCAAAATACGACAACGGCTCAAAATTTCTTCCTACATGGACGGTTTCTAAAGGCTCAGAAAACATAAAGGTTTCTCAAGATGGATTGGTTACAGCTATCAAACCAGGTGATGCAACTATTGAAGCTAAAATACCTGGCTTGGCTGCAAAAAGTGGATTTTTGTTCATTAAAGCACTTGGACAGGTTGGCTTTTACGTTGATGGCTCAATAAATTGGGACATAGCCACTTTAGTTGGAGCTTTCGGTTTAACCTTGCTTCTTTCTCAGGTTTTATCTAGTCAGGGTATGCCTTCAAATGCTCAACAATCTACTGCAAATAAAATTACTCCAGTGATGATTACTGGTATGTTTTTATTTTTCCCTTTACCTGCAGGAGTTTTGCTCTACATGGTTGTTGCGAACATTTTCCAAGCATTTCAGACTTTTCTTCTAAATAAAGAAGCCCTTCCAGCAAACTTACAAAAAATTCTGGATGAACAATTAACAAGCAAAAATAAAGTGATTCCTTCTACTGCCAATATTACAGAGAAAAGATTACCATTTGAACCAAATAACAAAAAATAATCTCTTGTTATAAAGAATGGATTCTTGGAGGAAAAATTTAGATTTACTTATCAAATCCAGAACTCCATTAATTTGGATAAGAACCAAAGAGGAAGAGAGATTATATAAAATTCTCAATCAATCATGTACAAGATTAAATATTAAAAGATTCGTATCCTGGGATTGTATTAATGGCTTTAAAGGATTACTTAATGAAAAAGGTAAATTTTCAAACAATCCACTTGGAGCCCTTAATTGGATAAAGGAACAAACTTCAGAATTACCAACAATATTATTGGTTAAAGACTTTCATAAATTTTATGATGATCCATCAATTAGTAGAACGATAAAAGAATTATCTTTTTCACTTAGAGAAACGAGCAATAACTTAATAATTTGTTCTCATATTTTCCCCTCATCAGAAGAGCTTGACGATTTAATGACAATAATTAATTTACCTTTACCTGATCTAAGGGAGTTAACAACTCTTATAAAAAGAATTGCATTCAATACTGATTCAGATTTAAGCGAACAAGATTTGAACGAGCTTGCAATAGCATCAAGTGGTTTGAGTGAGACAAAACTTAAGCAAGTAACTGCCAAAGCTCTTACTCAAAGAGGAAAAATAAGTAAAGAAGATATCAAAGATATTATTGAAGAGAAAAAACAAGTAATTGCAAGAAGTGAAGTATTAGAATTTTTTGAAAGCAATTCAACTCAAAGTGAGATTGGAGGATTAAAAGTATTAAAAACCTGGCTTGAACAAAGATATAAAGCCTTTTCAAAAGAAGCCAGAGACTATGGACTCCCTATACCTAAAGGTGTCTTATTAGTCGGGCCACAAGGTACAGGAAAATCATTAACTGCAAAATCTATTTCCAAAAGTTGGTCAATGCCTTTACTTAGGCTTGATGTGGGCAGATTATTTTCAAGTCTTGTAGGTTCAAGCGAAGCCAGAACACGCGAAACTATTTCAAGAGCAGAAGCAATGTCGCCTTGCATCCTATGGATTGATGAAATTGACAAGGGATTTGGAGGAGATGCTAGAAGTGATGGAGGAACCAGCCAAAGAGTATTAGCTAGTTTGTTAACTTGGATGGCCGAGAAAGAATCAGCAGTATTTGTAATTGCAACTGCTAATGCGATTGATAAGCTCCCTGCAGAGTTATTGCGGAAGGGTAGATTTGATGAAATATTTTTTCTTGATTTACCTAATTCTGAGGAGAGATTGAGCATCCTTGATTTACACTTAAGAAAAAGGAGACCAAGTTATAACTTTCCCCTTTCAACAATAATTGATCGCACGGATGGATATTCTGGAGCAGAACTTGAACAAGCAGTTATTGAAGGTATGCACTTTTCATTCGATGAGAAAAGAGAGCTAATGGAAAAAGATTTAATTAAAGCTGTCTCTGAATTGGTTCCCTTATCTCGTACAGCAAAAGAACAAATTGAATTCTTAAAACAATGGACCTCTACAGGTCGAGCACGTTCAGCTTCATAATTAATTTTAATTTAATAATTTAAACAAAGTTAGTAATCACTTATTTAATTAATTTTTCATCAAAAAGCTCCGATAATGATTTGAGATAAACTATCTTATTAGGATATAAAAAATTAAAAAAGAGTGTTAGATCAAAAATTAATAAGAGAAAATCCAACATTTGTGGAAAATAATTTGTCTTTAAGGGGAAAAGTTTATGACATAACTTCCTTGCATAAATTAACTCTAGAAAGAAAAGAAATTGACATGGAAATATCAAGTTTGCAATCAGAAAGTAAAAAGTTAAGCAAAATAATTGGCCAAGAAATAAGGAATTCTAATAATCCTAATAATCAAGAACTTGATGTTTTAAAAGAAAAGGGTAATAAATTTAGAACAAAAATTTCAATATTCGAAGAAAAAAAAAGAATCTTAGACAAAAAACTTCAAGATGAAATATCAAAATTGCCGAATTTCCCAAGTAAAGAGGCGCCTATTGGCCAAAATGAAAATAATAATATTCAAATTAAAGAATGGGGAAATCCGCTAAATAAAGATAATCTCAAAACACATTGGGAAATAGGAGAAAATTTAAATCTATTTGATTCCATTAAGTCAACCAAAATTGCAAAAAGTCGTTTTATTACACTTACAGGCAATGGAGCAAAGTTGGAGAGGGCGTTAATCAATTTTATGCTTGATATTCATTCAAATAATGGGTATTTAGAGTTAATGCCTCCAGCATTAGTTAGTTCAGAGAGTCTTCAAGGATCTGGCCAACTACCAAAATTTTCAAATGAGAGTTTTAAATGTACTAATGATGATTTATGGCTCTCCCCAACGGCAGAAGTCCCTTTGACTGCTTTTCATAAAAATGAGATTATTGATTCAAAAGCGTTACCTTTGAAATACGTAGCTTATAGCCCTTGTTTTAGAAGAGAAGCGGGAAGTTATGGAAGAGATACAAAAGGTTTAATAAGACTTCATCAATTTAATAAAGTGGAGTTATATTGGTTTTGTGATCCTAATAAATCTTTAGAGGCTCATAAAGCTATAACATCTGACGCAGAAAGTATTTTAAAAAAACTCAACTTACCATACAGATTAGTCGACATTTGTACTGGAGATTTAGGTTTTTCTTCTAGCAGAACTTTTGATCTTGAGGTGTGGCTTCCTAGCAGTAAATGTTATAGAGAAATATCTAGTTGCAGCAATTGCTTAGACTTTCAAGCTCGAAGATCATCAATAAGAACAAAAATTGATAAGAAGACTTCATATATCCATACTCTTAATGGAAGTGGATTAGCTATTGGAAGAACAATGGCCGCAATTCTTGAGAATGGTCAGCAAACTGATGGAAGTGTAAAAATTCCTGATGCTCTAGTTCCATACTTTGGATCATCTTTAATTAAAACTAACTAATATAAAAAAATGAATGTTTTAACCTCTATAACAGTTTTGGGATTTCTCATTTTTTTTCACGAAATGGGTCACTTTTTAGCGGCAATACTCCAAGGAATATACGTTGATGGTTTTTCTATTGGATTCGGCCCTTCAATCATACAAAAAAAATATAAGGGCATCACTTATTCATTTAGAGCCTTTCCTTTAGGAGGCTTTGTTTCCTTCCCAGATGAAGAAATCAATAATATTGATCCTAAAGATCCAAATCTTTTAAAAAATAGGCCAATAATACAAAGAGTAATCGTAATATCTGCAGGAGTAATAGCAAACTTGCTTCTTGCTTACTCAATCCTGGTCATAAACGTAACTTCTATTGGGATTCCTAATGAGCCTGATCCAGGAATTTTAGTTCTAGCAACGCAACCAGAAAAACCTGCATTTAAAGCAGGTCTACAGCCTGGAGATAAAATTTTAAAAATAGAAGGTAATGTACTAGGTATTGGAGATCAAGCAGTATCAACTTTAGTGAGGAAAATTCAAAATTCTTCAGAAGAATCGATATCAATTGAAATTGAAAGAGAAAACTCTTATAAAAGCCTAATTTTGATTCCTCAAAGTATTGATGGGAAAGGCACTATTGGAGCTCAGTTACAGCCAAATATTAAAAAAGAAACAATAAAAATAAAAAATATCAATGAACTTTTTGAATATACCAATAAGGAGTTTTCATCACTACTAATCAAAACAATCCAAGGTTATAAAGGATTAATTACGAATTTCTCTTCAACAGCTCAACAGTTAAGTGGACCAGTAAAAATTGTTGAAATTGGGGCCCAATTATCTGAGCAGGGTGGAACTGGAATTTTATTGTTTGCTGCTTTAATTTCTATTAATTTAGCTGTTCTGAATTCTCTTCCATTACCTCTTCTGGATGGAGGTCAGCTAGTTTTTACTCTCATTGAAGGATTAAGAGGTAAACCCGTTCCAGTCAAAATTCAAATTGCGGTAACACAATCAAGTTTTTTTCTTTTAGTAGGGCTAAGCGTTTTATTAATAATTAGAGATACAAGTCAATTATTAATAGTACAAAGGCTACTTAATCAATAATAAATTTTTTATTTTTGTTAGTCTAGCTGTTAAAATATATAAACAATTTATAAATTTTTTTTTAATGGCAAAGAAATCAATGATTGCTAGAGAGGTAAAACGTAAAAAACTAGTTTCAAAATATGCTGCCAAGAGGAAATCTTTATTAGATGAATTTAATGCTGCTAAAGATCCTATGGAAAGATTGGAAATACATAGAAAGATACAAGGTCTTCCAAGGAACTCTGCACCTACAAGAATAAGAAATAGATGTTGGGCGACAGGAAAACCAAGAGGTGTTTATAGGGCTTTTGGGTTATGCAGAAACCAGCTAAGGCTTAGAGCTCATAACGGAGAACTTCCAGGAGTTGTAAAATCAAGTTGGTGATTAAAGATATTTTATATTTTAAAAAAAAATTTTTTAACCTTAATTTTCACTAAAAATCAAGTATTACCAATTGATTAAGATTATTATCAAGACTTTTTTAAAAATTACTTTAAAACCTTATTTTAATTATTTACTCAATATGTACCTACGAAATGTAAGAATAAACTATGTATAGATTTATAATTTAAAAAGTGGAAGGAAAAAATACGTCGATCACGTTTGACGGACGAGAGATACGACTAACTACCGGACTATATGCTCCTCAGGCAAGTGGAGCCGTAATGATCGAATGTGGTGACACATCTTTATTAGTTACAGCAACAAAAACAATCAAGAAAGAACCTGCAGATTTTCTGCCTTTAATATGTGATTACGAGGAGAAATTATATGCTGCAGGAAGAATTCCTGGCGGTTTTATGAGAAGAGAAGGCAGACCTCCTGAAAGAGCTACATTAATTGCTAGATTAATTGATAGGCCAATGAGGCCTCTATTCCCATCATGGATGAGGGATGAGATACAAATAGTCGCTTCTTGCCTTTCACTTGATGAAAGAGTACCTGCCGACGTACTAGCAGTCACAGGAGCTTCCATAGCAACATTATTAGGACAAATACCATTTTACGGACCAATGGCTGCTGTGAGAGTTGGATTATTAGGAGATGATTTCATCTTAAACCCAAGTTATAGAGAAATCGAAAAAGGTGATCTAGATATCGTTATCGCGGGGTCCCCTGAGGGAATTGTAATGATAGAGGCAGGAGCTAATCAACTTTCTGAACAAGACACGATTGAAGCAATAGATTTCGGATACGAAGCAGTAACTGAACTTATAAAAGCTCAAGAAAATCTTCTTAAAGACTTAGGAATTAAAAAAGTTAAACCTTCAGAACCAGAATTAGACAAAACTTTATCTGCATATTTAGAAAAAAACTGCACAAAAACGATTGATTTAGTTTTAAAGAAATTTGATCAATCTAAAGAAGAAAGAGATGCCGAATTAGATAAAATCAAACTTGAAGTGCAAACTAAAATTGATTCTCTTAAAGATGACAATCAGGTAAAGATTCTAACTTCAGAAAATGAAAAATTAATTCATTCAGATTTTAAAACATTAACCAAAAAGTTAATGAGGTCTCAAATTATTAATGATGGTAAAAGAGTTGATGGTAGAGATCTCGACGAAGTTAGAAAGATAGGAGCAACCGCTGGAATCCTCCCTAAGAGAGTTCATGGCTCTGCCCTATTCCAAAGAGGTCTGACTCAAGTTTTATCGACTACTACTCTAGGAACTCCAAGTGATGCTCAGGAGATGGATGATTTAAACCCAAGTACTGAGAAAACCTATCTACATCACTATAATTTTCCCCCTTACTCAGTTGGAGAAACAAGGCCCATGAGAACTCCAGGAAGGAGGGAAATTGGTCATGGAGCCTTAGCAGAAAGAGCAATAATTCCAGTACTCCCAGGTAAGGAAACATTTCCATATGTTTTAAGAGTGGTTAGCGAAGTATTAAGCTCAAATGGATCCACTTCAATGGGATCTGTTTGCGGAAGTACACTCTCTCTATTAGATGCTGGCGTTCCATTGAAAGCTCCTGTAAGTGGTACCGCTATGGGGTTAATTAAAGAGGGTAAAGAAGTTCGAATACTTACAGATATCCAAGGCATTGAGGATTTTCTTGGAGATATGGATTTCAAAGTTGCTGGAACCGAAAAAGGAATAACTGCATTGCAAATGGATATGAAAATTGCAGGATTACCAGTTTCTATTATTTCAGATGCAATCAAAAAAGCTCGCCCGGCAAGGTTGCATATTTTAGAAAAAATGCAAGAAGCAATTGATAAACCTCAAGAATCATTATCACCTCATGCTCCAAGACTTCTAAGTTTCAGGATTGATCCAGAGCTTATCGGTACTGTTATCGGTCCTGGCGGCAGAACTATCAAGGGTATTACAGAAAGAACTAATACCAAGATTGACATAGAGGATGGGGGCATCGTAACTATTGCCTCTCATGATGGAGCTGCTGCTGAAGAAGCTCAAAAAATAATAGAGGGATTAACTCGAAAAGTTCATGAAGGGGAAATCTTCTCAGGAGTTGTTACTAGAATTATTCCTATCGGAGCATTTGTTGAAATTCTCCCTGGTAAAGAAGGAATGGTTCACATTTCTCAATTATCTGAGGCAAGAGTTGAAAGAGTTGAAGATGTTGTAAGACAAGGAGATGAAGTAACTGTAAGAGTTAGAGAAATTGACAGTAGAGGTAGAATTAATCTTACTTTGAGAGGGGTTACTCAAAATGGAGGGATGTCTTACCCAGAACCTACTCCAACTCCAGTAGCTCCACTTAATTAAGTGGGGAAAGGATAAATATCGTAATTTTTAATTACTTCTTTAATCTGAAAACATATATTTGCATGCATTTTTTTATTATTTGAGGCAATAATAATTCCTCCTTGATTAAAATTCTTTTTCCCAAAACAAAGTTCTTCATTTTCTAAATTTGTAACAGCACCACCTGCTGTTTTTAAAATAACTTCTGGGGCAGCAAAATCCCAATCCTTTGGAGAACTTTTATCAGGCAAGCTTAAACAGATATAAATATCACTTTCACCTCTGATTATTGAAGCAATTTTGTAACCAATGCTTCCCATAACTAAAACATTCTTAAAATGCATTTTTTCAATTAAATTCATCAAGATTGGATTACTATGATTTTTGCTTGTCACCAAAGTCATTTCACAAAGACTTTTGTCAGAAAATGAATTTAATTTCAGATTTGTTTGATCCCTTCTTTCGCACCAAAAATTCTCTCCATCAGCAATCCATAATTCGTCTCTTTCAGGAATAAGTACAACTCCAAGAAAAGGTTTCTTATGATAATTTAGTGCAAAATGCATTGCATAATTACCTGTTCCTTGAATAAAGTCTTTTGTGCCATCAAGGGGATCAAGCATCCAAACCCAATCAGAATTAATATCGCAATTATTAAGATCAACCTTTGCATTTTCTTCACTTAAATATTTCCAATCGATATTTGGATATTTAGATTTCATTCTTTTGAGAATTAAATCATTAACTTC
>QCRE01000021.1 GCA_003212005.1 Prochlorococcus sp. AG-459-M13
GAAAAATTTTTCACCACAATTTTGACAAGTACCTATATATTTTAATTCTCTCCTTTCAATAGGAAATGAGTGCCTTACAGAAATTTGAAAATTCGTCTCTCTCTCATTAATTTCATTCATCTTTTCTAAGAAATTTGGGCCATGTATTTCATTTTTTTTTTAATATCCTATCTACCCATGCATGAATCATTTCATGACATAAAGTACTTTTTATTTCAATAGTAGATAATTTACTCAAAATAGGTTTCGATAAAATAATTTCAGAATCTTCAAGGCCATTAATTCGTTTTCTTTTATAAAAACCAGCAGTGGTTTTTAATCTATTGTCACTCCATCTAACTTTTACTAAAGGTTGATTATTAACTGCTAGAGAATTTTCAAAATATTGGCCATTAAATTTATGAAATAGAGGTAAAAGAGGAATTACAGGCATTATGGATTAAACTTAGTATTATTTTGACAAAAAAAGCCATCAAAAACGATTTCTTTTCTTAAAGTAATAAAAAACTCAAATCAACATGGATGCAACATTAGTTAAAGATATCGGTATTAAAGCTTTATTAGTTGGCGGAGCAGTACTAGTTTCTTTTTGGACTTTTAATGCAGTCAAATTAGTTATAAGCGCTAGAGGAATTAATCCATTAGTAAGAAAGTTTTTTGATCAAATAGCTGCTGGCAGAATTGATGCAGCTTATGGTTTAACTACAAAAACTTATAAAACTCATGTTAAGCGCCAAGACTTCCTTAAATTTTTAGCTAGTTTAAACCTCAATAAATACAGAAATTTAAAATCAGGTAGACCTAGAGTCCAAGAAGATCAAATCATAATAACTTTGAATTTAAAATCAGAAGATAAACAAGATGAGCTCCCATTAGATTTTACTTTTGCAAAAACTGACAATGATTGGAAAATAGACAGAATAGCTAAAGTGAATTAATAATTTCTTGTGAGGCAAAAAGAATTGTTTAAAGAAGAAATAATACATAAATTAGAATTACACCCAAGTAGATTAGATAAAGAAAAAATCATCTCAGAAGCGATGGAAAAAGGTATAGATGATTTTTTTGAAGGAATCCGTATGGCACTTGATCCATTGGTAACTTTTGGGGTAAAAATGGTTCCTGAGAAAGAGAATGAAAAAAGTCAAAATTTTTTATGGGAAGATTTTAGAGAATTAGCCAATAAGCTTATTCAAAGAGAACTTACTGGTCACGCTGCTCGCGATGCAATTCTTGCAGCAATGGAATCTGCAACAAAAGAAGAGTGGAACGGATTTTATAGACGAGTTTTAATTAAAGATCTTAGATGTGGTGTATCTGAAAAAACAATCAACAAAATAGCGAAGAAATTTCCCAAGTATGCAATTCCTATTTTTTCTTGTCCTTTAGCTCATGACAGTGCAAATCATGAAAAAAAAATGATAGGGAAAAAACAAATTGAAATCAAATTAGATGGTGTGCGAGTTTTAACTATTATTAGACAAAATAAAGTAGAAATGTTTTCTCGTAATGGTAAACAATTCTATAATTTTGGTCATATTATCTCAGAAATAGAAAACGTTTTAAAAGAAAATCCTGAACCTTATGACTTAGTCTTGGATGGTGAAGTAATGAGCGCTAACTTTCAAGATTTAATGAAACAGGTACATAGAAAAGATGGTAAACAAACAAAAGACGCAGTTCTACACCTATTTGACTTATGTCCCCTTGAAAACTTCCAAAAAGGGAGATGGAATGCTAGTCAAACAAAAAGAAGTTTGTTAGTAAAAGAATGGGTAGCAAAACATTCTATGCTTCTAAAACATATACAAACACTTGAATGGGAAAATGTAGATCTTGATACCAAGGAGGGACAAAAAAGATTTGTAGAGCTGAATAAATCTGCAGTGGAAGGGGGATATGAAGGAGTAATGATTAAAGACCCTGATGCTGCGTATGAATGTAAAAGAACACACAGTTGGTTAAAAGCAAAACCTTTCATTGAAGTTACTTTAAAAGTTGTATCGGTTGAAGAGGGCACAGGTCGTAATAAAGGTAGATTGGGAGCAATCCTGGTAGAAGGAGAAGATGATGGGCATGAATACAGTCTTAGTTGCGGAAGCGGATTTAGTGATATCCAACGTGAAGAATATTGGTCAAAAAGAAATCATCTCGTTGGTCAACTTGTAGAAATCAGAGCTGATGCTAAAACTAAATCCAAGGATGCGGTAGCTTTTAGTCTTAGGTTTCCAAGATTCAAATGCTTTAGAGGATTTAAAGCTGGAGAAAAAGTTTAAAATTTAAAAAATAATTTTAAATAAAGTAGTCAATGAAAAATGTGGTTTTTAATTAAAAAAACTTAAAATAATGGCTATAAAATATAAGAATAACTATCAGTACTTTTTGCGAAAATAATGACGAAGAAAGCAGTTTTCAAATACATAAAAACACCTTGTGGACAAGCAAAATATATTGAACTAGAAGCAAACAAAACTTTTTTAGGTAAATTTAGGCTTTTGTGGTTTGTCCTAATTGCATCTATTAGAGATTGGAATATTAAAGATTAATACTTAGGAGTTTTCAAAATATTCTTTGGAGTATTTAGCTAAGAAATATACAACTAAAGAAGTTGAAACGACTCCGATGATAGTCATAAATAAATTATTTGGTAATTGCACATTTTTTAACTCCTGGAGATTTTTTGCCAAACTACCTATTGAGCAATATAGAAAAGTTCCTGGAATTATTCCAAGAAGACCAAGAGCAAAATCTCTAAATTTAACATTATTCAAACCATAAAAATAATTAAGAATACTGAATGGAAATATTGGCGATAATCTGGCTAAAAAAATTAATTTAAGTCCACCTTTTTCTACTACTTTTTCCATAACACTTAATTTTGGATAACGGCTAAAAAGGTTTTTTAGCTTTATTGCAAAGAAACTTTTTGATACAAAAAATGCAACTAATGCTCCTATAGAAGCGGAAACGAAAACGATAATTGATCCTAAATATGAGCCATATAAAAAACCTGATAATAAAGATAACCAAGATGCTGGAAGTATTAATAAAACAGCTAAAATATATATGCAAACAAATGAGAATATGCCAATTCCAGTATTAAAAAAAAAAAGACAAATTATAAATATTTTCTAGGAATATATTCATTCTCAATTCAAAAGTTCGAGTTTTTTAGTAATTCTCTCCATTTGTACCGAACCCTCGTTTAATTTAAATCTACATTCATCAACAATATCTTTTGGTGCCTTGTCAACGAAATTTTTATTAGATAATCTCTTATTTAAATTTTCTAATTCAATAGTCACCTTTTTTAAATCTTTGGTTAACCTTTCTTTTAATGCATCTATATTTACAAATTCCTTAAAAGGTAAGTAAACCTCTAAATCACTTATTATCCCAGAAAAAGATTTAGCAAACTCTTTTTTATCAACAGTATTAGTTTTAAAAATAAATACTTCAGAAGATTTTGTTAAAGTTTGAATATCATCAACTAAAATTTTTAAAAAATCAATCAATTCATCATTATCTGAAATCAGGTAAACAGGAACTTTTTCTGATGGCTTAAGGCCTAATTCGGCTCTCAAATTTCTAATCAATCTAATAATTTCAAATAGTTGCTGAAAGGAAGTATCAAGCTTATTATCAACAAATTTATTTTCTTGGGTAGGCCATTTTTGGAGGGATAATAATGCTTTATCTGGTTTTAGTTGGAGTGCATGCCAAAGTTCTTCAGTAATGTGCGGCATAAAAGGATGAATCATCACCAAAATATCATTGAGTACTTTTATTAAAACTTTTTCAGATATTTGTCTATTTTTAGTCTCTTTATTATTAAACCTTTGTTTAGCAAATTCTACATACCAGTCACAAAAATCATTCCATGTAAATTCATACAGTAGTTTTGCAGATTCTCCCAATTTATATTCATTCAACAAAGCAGCGACCTTTATATTTACCTGACTTAATTTAGATAAAATCCACTTATCACATAATTCTAGAGAAGTTTCATCACTCTCATTGAGGGAATAATTATTATTGGAGGTTTTATTAATTAATACAAATTTAGTTGCATTCCATAATTTATTCGCAAAATTTCTTGAAGCTTCAACAGTTGAAGAAGTATCTTTTTCCCTGTCAAAATCAAGCCGGATATCTTGTCCAGCGCCTGCAACTTCTCGAATTAAAGCAAATCGCAAAGCATCAGAACCATATTTTTCAATTAAAAGTATTGGATCAATACCATTACCTGAACTTTTACTCATTTTTTTATTATTTTCATCTCGAACTAGACCATGAATATAAACATCCTTAAAAGGAATATTATTCGTAAAAGTATTTCCCATCATTGTCATTCTCGCCACCCAGAAGAAAATAATATCGAAGCCAGTAATAAGAACACTATTTGGATACCATTTTTGAAAATCCGGATCATTTTTATTTGGCCAACCAAGGGTTGAGAAAGGCCATAAACCACTTGAAAACCAAGTATCTAATACATCTTTGTCACGAACCAATTTAATATTTAATCCAAATTTTTTATTAGCTTTGATTAAAGCATCCTCTTCATTTCTTGCAACAACATATGGAGTATTTTGTTCTATTGAGTCTTGAGAGTAATCTAAAACGTACCATGCTGGTATTTGGTGTCCCCACCATAATTGCCTACTGATACACCAATCATTAATATTCTCTAACCAATCCTTATAAACTTTCTCCCAGCGTGGAGGAATAAACGATGGTTTTTGGGAATCAATTTCATTAAGACATCCTTGAGATATTTCATCCATTTTCAAGAACCATTGTGTTGATAATAAAGGTTCAATTGGCACCTTACCTCTATCAGAAAAAGGAACAGTATGTTTATACTCCTCTATCTTTGTCAAAAGACCTAAGTTATCTAATTCTTTGATGATTTTCTTTCTAGCCTCAAATCTATCTAAATTTTGAAATTTGCCTGCATTAATGTTTAAAGTTCCATCTTTATTCATTACATTAATCTGCTTTAAATTATGCCTTTTTCCTATTGCAAAATCATTAGGATCGTGGGCAGGAGTAACCTTGACACATCCCGTTCCAAAATCTTTATCAACATGTGAATCAGCGATAATAGGTATTTCTCTATCAACGAAAGGGACTTTTACTTTGACACCAATAAATTCTTTATATCTATCATCATCAGGATTGACTGCAACAGCAGTATCACCCAAAAGAGTTTCAGGTCTTGTTGTTGCAACCTCTAAGTACTCATCTAGCTTTTTACCACTTTCAGAAATTAAAGGGTATTTAAAATGCCATAAATGCCCATTTACTTCTTGCATTTCAACTTCAAGATCACTTACGGCAGATTGAGATTCAGGACACCAATTAACTAAATATTCACCTCTATAAATTAAATTCTTTTTATAAAGAATATTAAAAGCCTCAATAACTGCCTCATTCAATTTTTGATCCAGAGTAAATCTTTCTCTAGTCCAGTCAACTGAATATCCTATCCTCTTTAATTGAGAAACTATTCTGCCACCACTTTTTTCTTTCCATTTCCATGCTCTTTTAAGGAATTCATCTCTTCCAATATCCTCGCTAGTTTTACCTTCACTTTTTAATTGTTTTTCTAGAATAGTTTGAACAGCTATTGAAGCATGATCAGTTCCGGGTAAACACAAAACATTCTTCCCTAAAAGTCTATGAAAACGTACTACAACATCTATCAAAGCTGTATTAAATGCATGTCCCATATGCAAAGATCCGGTTACATTTGGTGGCGGAATAACAATACAAAAAGGGTCCCCTTCGCCCTCTGGGTTAGGACTAAAGGCCTTTAAACTTTCCCATTTTTTTTGCCACTTTTTCTCTACTTCAAAAGGTGAATAATTCTTTAAAGATAATTGATCATTCAACTCTGTCATATGCAAATTTTATTTCAAGAAACTTTTCATTTATTTTATCTTGATAGCAGTCAATTAATGAAAATAATATTAGTTTGAAAAAAAAGGCACATTTATTCTACAAAAGTTTAAATCCAGAACCGCAGGAACAACGTTTTGCATTTTTTGGTGTTGAAATAAGAAATCCACCACCGCTTAAATCACCGTAATAATCTAATTTTAAATCTTTAAATAAATTAAACTTTTTTACATCCGCATATAAAGTGACTCCTTCTGTTCTTGAGATAGGTGATCCATTACACGTACCTGGCCTTAATTTAATATGCATCCATCCTTCAGAACAATTTTTATCCCCAACCAAGTCGATTGACATTTCTCCCGGAGAACCTCCAAAAGAAGCTTGCCTAGATAGTTCTGAAGCAGCGCTTTGACTGATTGAAAGATTTACGATCTCAGTCATTAGAAAAATAATAAATGGGCGATCCAGGGTTCGAACCAGGGACATCCTGCTTGTAAGGCAGGCGCTCTACCGCTGAGCTAATCGCCCTTATAATAAATCATTCTAATAGATGAAGTTGAAATATTTATACTAAGTATTTAAATATTTCATCATTAAGGCAAAATTGAATTAATAAAATAAATCCTATGTCCTCAAACCATAGATATAACATACAAAAAAATTTCAATTTAGAGACTATAGAGAGCTTTAAAATTTTAATATCTAATGTCAAATCATTAAAAGATAAAACTTGGGGATGCCCTTGGCAGAAAATACAGTCTCATAAATCATTGATCCCATTTTTACATGAAGAAAGTAGTGAATTTATAGATGCGATATACGAAAAAAAGGCGGATAACATATGTGAAGAGTTAGGAGATCTTTTATTGCAAATAATGCTTCATGCTGAAATCGGTTACGAAAAAAAAGAATTTGAACTAAATGATGTTATAAAAAATCTAAACAAGAAAATTATTAATAGACATCCATATATTTTCAAAAAAAAAGAAAAAGTATCTATAGAAAAATCGCAACAGATTTGGGAGAATATTAAAAATTCAGAAAAAGAAGTACCTCATATTGAGTCATCAATAAGTGAAAATTTAAATTGGAAAATCAAAAACTTGCCGCCAACAGTTGGAACAGATAAAATCACAAATGTTGTTAAAGAATATGGTTTTAAATGGAAGGGTACCGATCAGATTTTTGAAAAGTTAGAAGAAGAGATTGATGAATTAAAGGAAGCAATTAAAAACAAAAATGATTCAGAGATAAAAAATGAATTTGGGGATATTTACTTTACAGTTTTGAATCTCTCAAACTTTTTAAAAATAAATCCTGAATCAGCTCTGCAAAAAAGTAATAAAAAATTTTTAGAAAGATTTTCAATCATCGAAGATCATGCAGGAGATAATATTAAAAAACAAACTCCTAAAGATTTTCAACGGCTTTGGCAAATAGCCAAACAAAAACTGAAGAGAAAAAATTCTTAAAAAGCAAATGACTCATATTTCAACATGGATAGATGAATATCATAAAGGCTCAAGATTAGGCCTAAATGGAGAAATTTTAATTAAACAAAAGTCAAAATATCAAGAAATTATTGTTATTGAAAATGAATATTATGGCAAAGCTTTAATGCTAGATGGTTGTTGGATGACATCATTAAAAGACGAGAAATATTATCATGAGTGTCTTGTGCACCCAGCATTAAGTAGCATTGACGAAAAATCTAATGTTCTAATTATTGGTGGTGGAGACGGGGGTACTGCAAGAGAATGCGCTAAATACTCTCAAATATCAAAAATTGATCTAGTAGAGATTGATGAAGAAGTAATCAAAATATCTAAAAAATTTTTAAAAGAAATTGGAGGCAAAGCATGGAATGACAAAAGATTAAAGATACATATTGATGATGGTGTTCAATGGGTTAAAAAAACAAGAGATAATTTTTATGATGTTATATTTATAGATTGCTCAGATCCCTCAGAAATTTCAAATTTATTATTTTCAGATTCATTTTATAGAGAATGCAAAAGAATTCTTACAAAAAAAGGTATCTTAGCAACGCAAAGCGAATCGCCTGAATCATTCAAAAATATGCACCTAAGTATTTTGAAAACCCTGAAAAAAATCTTTAGAGTCTCTGAAACTATGTATTCTTGTGTACCTATATATCCAAGCGGTCTTTGGAGTTGGACATTCGCTTCTGAAAAAGCTCTACATTTATCAAAGCAAAATTACAATGAAGTGATGAGAATAGAAAAAGGTTGTGAAATTTGGAATTTAAATTTTCAAAATGCAGCATTCAAAATGATGCCAAATAAAATTGTAAAAGAACTCAATTAATAGAATGATAAAAAATTTATTTGATAATGAAAATGCAATTTTTATGGGAGCAAAAAGAAGCCCTGATGATTGCGCAGTTGGTATATTTGGAGTCAATTATGATGGGACATGCTCTTTCAAACCGGGAGCTAGATTTGGTCCAGAAGCTATAAGGCAAGTCAGTTCTTGTTTAGAAACATATTGTCCAAAACTAAATAAAGACTTAGAAGATATTATGTATGTTGATTTTGGGTCAATACTAATTGATAAATATGACTCAAAGTCCGTTATTGAATCGGTCAGATCAGCAACAGATTTTTTAATTAATAAACGCCTTAGTCCAATTATGCTTGGAGGCGAACATTCTATTACCACAGGTGCTATTGAAGCATTAGTAAAAAAATATCCAGATTTGATATTGGTCCAACTTGATGCTCATGCAGATTTAAGAAAATCATATATAGGAAATAAACACAGTCATGCTTGTACCATGAGAAGATGCTTAGAGGTGCTACCTGAAAAGAGAATTTTGCAAGTAGGAATAAGAAGTGGGACTAAAGAAGAATTTCAAATTATGCATAACAACAATCAATTGGTTAACTTTTGTCCAGGTGGAAATGCACAAGAGTTGGAGCAGGCTCTCATACCATACTCTAAGTCTCCAATCTATTTAACAATAGATTTAGATTGGTTTGATCCCAGTTTATTAGCAGGGACTGGAACTCCAGAACCGGGAGGATTTTTTTGGAATGATTTTGAAGAAATCCTGAAAAGTTTAAGAAACTTTAGAATTGTGGCTTCAGACATTGTGGAATTATCTCCAGAAATTGATAAAAGCGGAGTTAGCAGCATAGTTGCAGCCAAAGTACTTAGAAGCTTAATTTTGTCATTAGAAAATATGCAATAAAAAATTTCTAAACTAAAGTGTAAAAATAGTAAATTAAAATTTAATATTTCATGGATTTACTTAAAAGTCCTCTGTATTCAAAATATGTTCAATCAAATGCAAAATTAGTGAATTTTGCAGGTTGGGAAATGCCAATATCATTTTCAGGATTAATCAAAGAGCATGAATCAGTTAGATCTTCAGCTGGATTGTTTGATATTTCTCACATGGGTGTAATTTCCATCAAGGGAATCAATCCAAAGGATTATATTCAAAAATTTTTTCCTACAAATTTATACTCTTTTTCTGAAGGTCAGGGACTTTATACAGTAATGCTCAATGATAAAGGAGGAATAATAGATGACTTAATAATTTATGACCTTGGTATACAAGAAAATGATATATCAGAAGTATTGTTAATAGTTAATGCAAGTAGATATGACGAAGATTTTCGGTGGATAAAAAATAATTTAAATAAGAATGAAATTTCAATAACAAACTTTAAAAAAGACAAGGTGCTTTTAGCACTTCAGGGTAAAAACTCATTTAATTTATTTGAAGAATGGATTGAATCATCGATATCACATATCCCTAACTTTGGGTGCGAATATAAAATTTTTGAACATATTTCGCCGACAGAAAAAATCTTCGTTTCAAAGACAGGATATACAGGGGAAAATGGTCTAGAAATACTTTTATCTAAAAAAGCAGCAATTAATTTATGGGATTTCTCAATTTCCAAAAATGTTGCGCCTTGTGGTTTAGGAGCTAGAGATACACTTAGACTTGAAGCAGGCATGCATCTTTATGGCCAAGACATAAATGAAGAAACATCCCCATATGAAGCAGGGTTAGGATGGTTAGTACATCTAGAAAATAATCACGAATTCTTTGGAAAAAGATTTCTTGAAGAGCAATCAAGATTAGGTATTCAAAAAAAGTTAGTTGGTCTCTCTATACAAGGTAAAGCAATAGGAAGAAAAGGTTGCCCAATACTAAAAGGTGAAGAGAATATTGGAACTATAACTAGCGGCAGTTGGTCTCCAACTAAACAACAAGCTATAGCTTTTGCATACATCAATACTGCGCATGCCTTAATAAATAATGAAGTTGAAATATTAATAAGAGGCAAAAAATTCAAAGGGGTTATAACAAAAAGAGCGTTTTATAAAAAGAATTATTAACTAAATTTACCCTCAAAGAATTATTATAAGTTATTGATAAATAAATCATACTTAGATGAGAAACAAAATTTGTGAAGAACTTAATAATACAGATATTGGTAAATTAGTTAATCTATGCGGATGGGTAGATAGAAGAAGAGATCATGGCGGTGTAATTTTCATTGATTTAAGAGACCATAGTGGATTCTTACAAATAACAATTAACCCCGATGATGGCGCAAATCTATTTAAACAGGCAGAAACCCTAAGAAATGAAACGGTAATAATGGTTAGCGGAATTATTAATGAGAGGCCCAAAGATTCAATAAATAAAAATTTAAGTACTGGAGAGTTAGAGCTTAAGGTTAAAGATTTACAAATTCTCAACCAAATTAAAAAAAACTTACCTTTTCCAGTGTCTATACATGATTTTGAAAATACAAAAGAGGAACTCAGATTAAAATATAGATACCTTGATTTAAGAAGGGGCAAATTACTAGAAAATTTAAAAATAAGACACAATATTATTAAAGTTGCTAGAGAATTTCTTGATAATTTTGGATTTACTGAAGTAGAAACTCCATTACTTACAAAATCAACTCCAGAAGGCGCTCGCGATTTTCTTGTTCCTGCACGTCTTTCAAATGGAGAATTTTTTGCTCTACCTCAATCCCCACAACTATTTAAACAACTTTTAATGGTTGGAGGCTTAGATAAGTATTATCAAATTGCAAAATGTTTCCGTGATGAAGACTTAAGAGCAGATAGACAACCAGAGTTTACTCAATTAGATATTGAGATGAGCTTTATTAGTGAAGAAGAAATAATATCTTTTAATGAAAGTCTTATAAAAAAAATATGGAAAGAAGTGTTAAATATTGATTTTGATAATGCTTTTCCAAGAATTTCATGGCAGTCAGCAATGGATAATTACGGCACTGATAGACCGGATACTAGATATCAAATGTTACTAAAAGATTTAGGAGAAGTATTAGGTGATATTGGTTTTAATATTTTCACCAAGGCAATTAAGTCTGGAGGTGCTATAAAATCCATAACAGTCAAAGGAGGTAATTTAAGTATTAGCAACGTAAGAATTAAACCCGGAGGTGATATCTTCCAAGTGGCTCAAGATGCAGGAGCTGGAGGTTTGGCCTTTATAAGGGTAAAAGGAGATGAGCTTGAGACTATTGGGGCAATTAAAAATAATCTAAATGAAGAGCATATAGCTGATATCTTAAAAATCACCGAAGCCCAAGATGGAGACTTAATCCTATTGGGAGCTGGAGATAAACAAATTGTCAACCAGTCATTAGATAGAGTGAGACAATACATCGCAAAAGACTTAAATCTTATAGATAAAAGTAAATGGAATTTCTTATGGGTAACTGATTTTCCGATGTTTGAGAGAAATGAAGAGGAAAATAGATATGAAGCTTTACATCATCCTTTTTGTTCTCCAAAAAATATAAAATCTAAAGATTCTGAAAACTTAAAAAAAGAAATTGAGAACTCTATAGCAAATGCTTATGACTTAGTTCTTAATGGTTTTGAGTTAGGAGGTGGCTCTTTACGTATTCATGAAGCGAACTTGCAAAGAGAGGTTCTGAAAACGGTAGGACTTACTGAGCAAGAGATTGATGAAAAATTTGGATTTTTAATAGAAGCTTTAGAAATGGGTGCTCCTCCTCATGGTGGAATAGCGTTTGGATTGGACCGTATTACAATGCTGATCCTAGGTGCAGATTCAATCAGAGAAACCATTGCTTTTCCAAAAAATCAACAAGCAAAATGTCTTCTCACAAATGCACCTTCAAATGTCTCTGAATCACAATTAAAAGAATTAAATATTGAAATAACAATTGATGAATAAGAATATATATGGATGTTCTAAAAGTTTTTTGTTTAAATAAAATATAAGGAGGATGTGCTTAATTAAAAATATTTAATGTCAAAATTTGTATTTGTCACCGGAGGAGTAGTTTCTAGCATTGGCAAAGGAATTGTAGCTGCAAGCTTAGGAAGATTATTAAAGTCTAGAGGCTATAGTGTTTCAATATTAAAACTAGATCCATATCTCAATGTTGATCCAGGCACAATGAGCCCTTTCCAACATGGAGAGGTATTTGTAACCGAAGATGGAGCTGAAACCGATTTAGATTTAGGTCACTATGAAAGATTTACTGATACTGCAATGACTAGGCTAAATAGTGTGACCACAGGATCTATCTATCAAGCTGTTATAAACAAAGAAAGAAGAGGTAGTTATAACGGAGGAACTGTGCAAGTAATACCTCACATAACAGGAGAAATAAGAGAAAGAATTCATAGAGTATCCGCCAACAGCAATGCAGATATTATTATTACTGAAATTGGTGGAACAGTTGGTGATATTGAATCTTTACCTTTTTTAGAAGCAATAAGGGAATTCAAAAATGATGTCAATAGGAATGATGTTGCATACATACACGTAACATTACTTCCTTACATCAAAACCTCTGGCGAAATAAAAACTAAACCAACACAACATTCTGTGAAAGAATTGAGATCAATTGGAATTCAGCCAGATTTACTTGTATGCCGAAGTGATAAATCGATTAATGAAGGTCTTAAAAAGAAACTTAGTGGATTTTGCGGTGTCAGTTTTAACTCTGTAATTGAAGCTTTAGACGCAGACAGTATTTATTCAGTACCTCTTTCTTTAAAAAAAGAAGGTTTATGCAAAGAAACTCTAAAATATTTAGAACTTGAAGATAAAAAATGTGATTTGAGAAATTGGGAACAACTAATACATAATCTAAGAAATCCTGGAGCTCCAATAAAAGTTGCTCTAGTAGGTAAATATATTGAACTTGGAGATGCATATTTATCCGTTGTTGAAGCTTTAAAACATGCATGCATTGAACAAAAGGCTTCATTAGATTTACATTGGGTAAGTGCTGAAATGATAGAAAAAAATTCAGCAGAAACTTACTTAAATGAAGTTGATGCAATTGTCGTACCTGGGGGATTTGGCAATAGAGGAGTCAATGGAAAAATTTCGGCTATCAAATTCGCAAGAGAAAATAAAATTCCCTTTTTGGGTCTGTGCCTTGGTATGCAATGTGCAGTTATAGAATGGGCTAGAAATGTAGCTAATCTTCCAGATGCATCTAGTTCAGAACTAGACCCAAAAACTCGCAATCCAGTGATACATTTATTACCAGAACAGGAAGATGTAGTTGATTTAGGTGGGACAATGAGACTTGGAGTTTATCCATGTAGATTGACAAATAATACAACTGGGAAAAACTTATATGATGAAGATGTTATTTATGAGAGACATCGACATAGATATGAATTTAATAATTACTACAAACAAAGTTTTTTAAATTCTGGATACAAAATTAGTGGCACATCACCAGATGGCAGATTAGTAGAATTAATTGAATTAGAAAATCATCCTTACTTCTTAGCATGCCAATATCATCCTGAGTTTTTATCAAGACCTGGAAAACCTCATCCTTTATTTAAAGGTTTAATTAAGGCGTCTCAAGAAAAGTTAACTCAATCAAATTAATATCATTTATTTTTTTGAATGAAAAAATGACAAATTTTTTACCCTTAGTCGAACAATTTCATTCTTTACAAGGTGAAGGCTATCACGCTGGAAGAAGTGCTTTTTTTATAAGATTAGCAGGTTGTAAAGTTGGATGTTCATGGTGCGACACCAAGAATTCATGGGATGAGAAAAAATACCCCTCTATATCAATTGAGAAAATAATAGATCGTATAAAAATTGCTAGAGGGAAAGGAGCATCTTTTTGCGTTATTACAGGTGGAGAACCTTTACAACATAACTTGGATAATTTTTGCAATGCCATTAAAAAAATGACTATAGGAGAAAAACAAAACTCAATGAAAATACATATTGAGACAAGTGGAGTTAATCCGATATCAGGTATTTATGACTGGATTACTTTATCTCCTAAAAGACACTCACCTCCAAAAAATTATTTTTTAAAAAACTGTAATGAAATCAAAATAATCATAAATGAAATAGAAGATATTGAATTTGCTATTCAAATAAAAAAAGAAACTTTAAAACAATATCAACTTTCAACAAGCAAAGTTGGCTTTAAAAAAAAGGATAAAATTTTTTATTTACAGCCAGCATGGAACAATGCAAATGGTTATTCTCTTGCTATTGATTTCGTAAAAAATAACCCCGATTGGAAATTGAGCCTTCAAACTCACAAATACTTAAAAATTAAATGAAATCATATGACTCTTAAAAATAAATCGATAGTAGTTTTATTATCTGGAGGTTTAGATTCTTCTACAGTTACTGGTATCGCAAAAAAAGCCGAAGCTAAAATTTATGGCCTTTCATTTGACTACGGTCAACGCCATAAAAAAGAATTGAATTCTGCATCAATAATTGCAAAACACTTTGATATCGAAGAATTTAAAATTATTAAACTTGACTTATCTTTATGGGGAGGCTCTTCATTAACTGATACTCAAAAAAATATTCCTATAGAAGGAGTACAAACTAATAAAATTCCTAATACTTATGTTCCTGGGAGAAATACAATATTTATTTCCGTTGCTCTAAGTTATGCCGAAGCAATAGATGCTGATTTTATAGGATTAGGAGTTAATGCACTGGATTATTCTGGTTATCCAGATTGCAGACCTGACTATATAAAAAAATTTCAAGAATTAGCAGATTTAGCAAATAAAAGAGGAAGAGAAAATAACCCAATAAAACTTTGGACACCACTATTAGATCTAAATAAAGTGGAAATTATTAAATTAGCTTTTGATAATCATGTCCCTTTAGATAAAACATGGAGTTGTTATTCTGGAAATTCAAAACCATGCGGTAAGTGTGATAGCTGCAGAATTAGAAATGCAGCTTATGAAAAATGGCTCAATAACAATAATATAAAATGAAAATAAAAAAAATAATTCTAGAAAAATGGATAAATCCAGCCCTGATTACGCATCATCTAACCAAAAAATTCGGAGATAAAGGATTAGCTTGGCTAGATAGTGATGGTAAAGAAAATGGGGAATGGTCAATAATAGGAATTAAACCTAAAGAAATAATTCAATCAAGAGATATCAATAACTTAAATAAAACTAATAATCCCTTTAACAATTTAAAAAATATTAAAAAAGGATTTTGGATCGGATGGTTAAGTTATGAAGCTGGAGTATATATAGAACCAAAAAACCCATGGCGACAATCTGATATGGCAACTTTATGGATTGCATCATATGATCCAATCATTAAATGTAATCTTAAAAAAAAAGAAATAATTATAGAAGGCACTAATTCAGATCAACTAATCAACTATAAAAACATTATCAACAATATAAATACAATTGAAGAAGAAAAAATTATAAAAGCAAATTTATATTTTGATTTTTCAAAAATCAATTTGGAAGAAATGGCTGAAAAATTTCAGAAAAATATTTTAAAATTGAAAAAATTAATTTCCCTAGGAGATTTATTTCAAGCAAACCTAACAACTAAATGCGAAATTGAATCCTCCAAAAACTATAATCCTCTAGATATTTATTTAAAAATCAGAAGGAAATTAAGAGCTCCCTTTGGAGGAATAATAATAAATAATAATGATAATTATACAGAGGCGGTATTATCTACCTCTCCAGAAAGATTTATAAAAATAGATAATAAAAATTTTGTAGAATCAAGACCTATCAAAGGAACTAGATCCAGAGATAAGGATTTAAATCAAGATGCACTTAATGCTATCGATTTAATAACGAACGAAAAAGATAGAGCCGAAAATATTATGATTGTTGACCTAATAAGAAATGATTTAAGTAAAGTTTGCGAAACAGGAAGTATAGTGGTTCCAGAAATATTAAAACTTGAAAGTTTCTTAAAAGTTCATCATCTAACTTCAGTAATTAGGGGCAAATTAAAAAAAGACAAAAACTGGATTGAATTACTAAAAGCTTGTTGGCCTGGGGGCTCTATAACTGGAGCACCTAAATTAAGATCATGCCAGAGACTCTTTGAATTAGAAGAATGTGATCGCGGACCATACTGCGGCTCATTTTTGAAGCTTGACTGGAATGGAGAGTTTGATAGCAATATACTAATAAGATCATTTTTAATTAAAGACAAAAAAATCAATATATATGCTGGTTGCGGAATAGTTATTGACTCTAATCCTGAAGAGGAAACTAATGAACTAAAGTGGAAACTTTTACCATTAATTGATTCACTAAAATGATTGAAACATTAGGCTGGCACAAGGATCAATGGTTAGATATTGATAGAATATTTATTGCTGCTAATAATAGAGGATTAAAATTTGCCGATGGTATATTTGAAACCATTTTGATAAAAGAAAACAAACCTGTTCTTTTTGACGAACATTTAAAAAGGTTAGAAAAAAGTAGCAAAATTTTAAATATTAATCTCAAAATAAATAAATTAACTTTAAAACAACTTATTAATGATGGAATTAAAAAGTTATCGCTTAAGAATGATCAATTTGCTTCAGTAAGAATCAACTATAGTCGAGGAACTAATGAAGGTCGAAAACTGACAATTGATAGCACTTCAGAGACAAAAGATTTAGATAATTTATGGCTTGAGTTCTATAGAATCAAACCAAATTTTAATCCGATAAGCGTTTTTATTAGTCAAACGGAAAAAATAAATGAATTCAGTCTTATAAGTAAATGCAAAACATTTTCATATAATCAGGCAATACAAGTTTTGATAGAAGCTAACGAAAAATCATTTGATGATTCTATCCTGTTAAATACGTCAGGTGAAATTTGTTGTGGAAGTACATTTAATCTTCTAATTAAAAGAAATAATCAATGGATAACTCCTAGAAAAGAGAGCGGATGTTTAGAAGGGGTTATGGTTTCTAAAGCTTTAAAATTGAAAATTGTAAAAGAAGAATTAATTCCTCCAGAATTTCAAAATGATGACATAATAGTTGCAATTAATAGCTTATCTTGCAGACAAATTAATCAAGTTAATGATTTAAAGCTTAAAACTAAATTCGATCCAATTTACTTTTGGGATTTATTGTATAGTTGAACTTTATTAATATCTGGTAAATAGACATCAGATACTTTAGTTATATTGTTATTAACCTTAAATTCAACAATTTTTCCGATAATGATAATTGATGGAGCTAAAAATTCTTTATCTTTGATTTTATCTGAGAGATTATCTAATTTCTCTATAAAGCATTTTTGATTTTTCAAAGTAGCTTCTTGGATTACAGCGCATTTTGTATCCTTACATAAGCCGCCTAAAATTAATTCCTCTACAATAAATTCAATATTTTTGATACCCATAAAAATAACTAAGCTATCTGAAGATTTAGCTAAATCTCTCCAATTGACACTCTTTTTATCCTTATCAACATGCTCATGCCCAGTTACGAAAGTTACAGAACTAGCGGCATCTCTATGGGTAAGTGGAATACCATAATATGTGGGAGCAGCTATACCAGAAGTAATTCCAGGCACTATTTCAACTGAAACTCCATTTTTTTCTAAAAACGATACTTCTTCACCACC
>QCRE01000022.1 GCA_003212005.1 Prochlorococcus sp. AG-459-M13
TTTTCAATGCCATCAGAATTTTTCAAAATATTTTCTACTGTGTTTACACATCCACCACATTTCATACCACTTATATTTATTTGAATGCTCTTCATATTTTTTACTTTAAAACATAATAATGATTTGTTTTATTTTAATTATAATAATAAATGTTATAGACTTTTATTATAGTTAATACTTAAGTTGACTAATTTTGTTTTTTTAAAAAAAAGTGCCTAATAATCAAAACAAAGACAATTTCATTGATAAGGCTTTTACTGTAATTGCTGAATCTATTGTTAAGATCATGCCAATTGCTGAGAAGGAAAAAAAAGCTTATATATACTACCGAGATGGACTAGCAGCTCAAAATAATGGAGATTATTCGGAGGCTTTGGAATACTATAAAGAAAGTTTATTGTTAGAGGAAAATAAAATTGATAGAGGAGAAACTTTAAAAAATATGGCAATAATATATATGAGTAATGGAGATGAAGATCTCTCAATAGAAACTTATCAAAAAGCTTTAGTTGAGAATCCAAAACAACCATCCTGTCTTAGAAAAACTGAAACAAAATGGATTTCCCTCAAAGATATACGTAAATGATTTTTCAAAAAAAGTAAATAAAAGTGAATTAGAAAAAAAAAAGAAATGGATTCATCAGTGGAAAAAACTTAATTTTGCACTTTTACTTTTATTATTTTCAGGCTTGGGTCATTTAGCAGAGGGAGGTTATTTAAATTTACCAATATTGGGTAATATATTCTTCCATGCTCTACTAGCCACCATAGCTTTATTCTTCCCCGGAAGAGAAATTTTAATTAAGGGATTTAAATCATTTCTAAAGAATCAACCAGATATGGATTCTTTAGTAGCTTTGGGCGTAACAAGTGCTTACATTACAAGTCTTTTATCATTAATATTTCCTTCTACTGGTTTTCCTTGTTTTTTTAATGAACCAGTAATGTTATTGGGATTTATTCTGATTGGACGTTTTTTAGAAGAAAGAGCGAAGTACCATACTGGTTCTTCAATTGGAGAGTTATTAGATCTCCAACCAGAAATGGCAAGCATTTTTTTAAAAGGAAACAAAGTTAAATCAGTCAGAGTTAATTCTTTAAAAACTGGAGATGAAATTCAATTATTAGCTGGAGATAGGGTACCTGCTGACTGTATTGTTGTTGAAGGAAATTCATCTGTAGATGTTTCTCATATTACTGGAGAATCTAAACCTATTAATGTTGACTCGGGTGAACATTTAATGAATGGCTCATTAAATTTAAATTCAACATTAAGACTAAAAGTTATTAAAGTAGGCGATGAAACATCCCTTGCAAAACTAGTAAACCTTATTGAATCGGTTCAAAATAATAAACCTCCTATTCAAAGAATTGCTGATCAAATAGCAGGTAAATTTACATACATAGTACTATTAATGGCAACCTCAAGCTTCTTTTTTTGGTGGCAAGGAGCAAAAAGAATTTGGCCAGATTTACTACTTCACGATCATCATGGATTAATAACCTCCTCCAACCATTCACTACATAATTCTTTAGGTAGCAATGCTGATAACTTTTTAAGTTTAGCCATTCAACTTTCAATTGCTGTTTTAGTAATAGCCTGTCCTTGCGCATTAGGCCTTGCAACTCCAACTGTCATAACTGTTGCTTCAGGCAAAGCAGCAAAAAAAGGAGTTTTATTTAAAGGAGGAGACAAAATAGAAATGGCATCAAAAATTAATCATATTATTTTTGATAAAACAGGAACATTAACAAAAGGAGTGCCTTTTATAATTGACTATATAAATAATTCTAATATTTCTGATCTTCTAAAAATATCTGCAAGTTTAGAAAGTCAAAGCAGGCATCCAATAGCAAGTGCTTTGGTTAAAGAAGCCGAAAAACAAAATCTTAATCTTTTACCAATCAAGAAGATTTATACAGAATCTGGAGGTGGGATTTCAGGAGAGCTTGAATCCATTGACGGATTAATAAATATTGGAAGTGTTAATTGGTTGACCGGTAAAGGAGTAATTATTGATAATGAAGCAAAAAAAATAATAGAAACTGAAGAAAACAAATCTTATTCAGTAATTGGAGTTAGTATAAATAACTCTTTAATTGGGTTTATTTTATTAGGTGACTTATTAAGAGAAGATTCAATTAGCTCGGTACAAAAATTGAAAAAAGATAATTACAAGCTTAATATTTTAAGTGGAGATAGAAAAGAAACTGTAGTTGAGTTGGCCAAACAATTAGGCATTAAAGAAGAAGAAATAAAATGGGATCTTCTCCCAGAAATGAAATTAAATATTATTAAAAATTTTAAAGGAAATAATAAAGTTGCAATGATTGGAGATGGTATCAATGATGCGCCTGCTTTAGCTGCCTCGAATTTAGGAATCGCCGTTGGATCAGGCACCCAGATTGCTAAAGCAAATGCAGATGTTGTTTTAATGGGAGATCAGTTATCAGGCTTACCTTATGCACTTAGGCTTTCCAAAAGAACAATAAGAAAAATTAAACAAAATATCTTGTGGGCTTTTGGCTATAACTTGATCGCAATTCCAATAGCTGCAGGAATTCTATTTCCTAAATATGGCATTCTTCTAACACCTTCAATAGCAGCATTATTGATGGCAACCAGTTCCATTACCGTTGTAATAAATGCTTTATCTTTAGATTAAATGAGGGGTAAATTTATTGTCATAGAAGGAATAGATGGTTGCGGTAAGACAACCCAAATTGATGAGATTTCTAGATGGCTTCCAACTAGTGGTCTCATGAAGAAAAATTCAAAATTGATCAAAACTAGAGAACCTGGAGGAAGCTTATTAGGTATTAAACTAAGAAATTTAATACTTGATAATAATAAAAATAATAAACCTTCTTCACTCACTGAATTATTACTTTATTCTGCAGATAGAGCAGAACATGTTTCTAAAATAATTTCTCCAGCATTAGAAAACCAGGATTGGGTAATTAGCGATAGGTTTGCTGACTCTACGCTTGCTTATCAAGGTTTTGGAAGAAATATCAATCTAGAAATCATAAAAAATATTGAATCAATTGTTTGTCAAGGGGAGCAACCAGACCTTACTATTTTTCTTGAAATTTCTCCTGAAGAGAGTTTATTACGTAGAAAAAATTTTATCCCTGACAGAATTGAATCAGAAGGCTTAAATTTTTTACAAAAAGTCAATAAAGGTTTCCATATTATTGCTAAAGAAAAAAACTGGAAAGTAATATCTGCATCGCAAAGTATTAAAAATATTTCTGATGAGATTAAAGAAACTTTATTAAAAAACTTTTCATAATTAAATAATGATTAATTTTAAAAATAATAATCTTTTAATTAATGAAGATGTAAATGAAAATCTTGAAAGCATACTTAAGAGAAAACTTTTTTCTAATGGTTATATTTTCTATGGACCTGAAGGCACAGGTAAAAAACAAACAGCAATTAAATTTATTGAAGAAATTTTTAATCAATTTTCATCTAATTCAAATATTGAAGATAAAATTACCGATAATAACCATCCTGATTTTTTATTAATAGAGCCCACACATTTGTTGAAAGGCAATTTTATAAATCGTTCAGAATCTGAAACTTCAAAAAATAAAAAAGAGACCATAAGAATAGAGCAAATCAGAAATATCAAAAATTTTCTAGCTAAAAAATCTATTGAATCAGAAAAAAAAATTGTGTTAATTGTTGATGCAGACCTTTTAAATGAAGCTGCATCAAATTGTCTGTTAAAAACACTTGAGGAGCCTACTAACGGTATATTTATTTTTTTAACATCAAGATTAAATGCACTTTTAGAGACTATCATCTCAAGATGTCAACTTATAAGATTTAAATCTTTTTCATACAAACAACTTGAGTTTTTTATAGAAAATAATGCAGATGTATCAATAACAAATATTGATAAAGAATTAAACTTAGAAAATTTAATTTATTCAGCGAACGGATCTCCTGGAAAAATGATCAATAATATTAAAATCTGGAATAAATGCTCTGATGAAATTAAAGATAATTTAGATTTTCCTTTAAGTGATAATTTAGAGATAATAAAAATTTCAAAAATAATATCTGAAGAATTAGAAATTTATGAACAGATTTTTTTAATAAATTTTATACAAAAACAATGGTGGGTTAAAACTAAGAACGAAAAGGTTATAAAAAAACTTGAAGATTTGAAAATACATCTCAAAAATTTTATTCAACCACGCCTTGCATGGGAAGTGATTTTGTTAAAAATAGCTATTGAGGATATTTAAAGTTACTCAAATGCTGTATTGATTAAATTTGAATTTTTAGATTCTGCGAAAACTTTACTAGCCCCTTCTACTTGATTTCCTACAGGTAACTCAAGACAATATCCAGCACCATAAACAGTTTTTATATATATTGGCTTACGTGGTTCAGGCTCTAATTTTGTTCTTAAGTGTCTAACATGAACCCTAATAGTTTCAATATCATCATCTGGCTCATAACCCCAAACTTCTTTTAAAATTAATGCTGGAGAAACTGTTTGTCCATGCCTTTGAAGTAAGCAATGAAGTAATTCAAATTCTAAATGGGTTAGTCTTACAGGAGATTCAAACCAGATAGCTTCAAATCTTTCTGGTACAAGAGTAAGAGGACCATAGTTTAAAATTTCCTGTTGATTAGTTGAATTCAATTGAGCTCTATTAGTTCTTCTCAATAAAGCTTTTATGCGTACATGCAATTCTTCAAGATCAAACGGTTTAGTGATGTAATCATCGGCACCTGAGTTAAATCCGGTAACTTTATCTTTTAATCCACCAAGCGCTGTAATCATTAATATAGGAATATTTGAAGTCCTTTCATCTCTCCTAAGTCTTTGACATAAAGTCAAGCCATCAACACTCGGTAGCATTAAATCAAGAAGAATTAAATCAGGGGAGTACTGAAGTGCTAAAGCCTGCCCCTTAATGCCATCCTCAGCTTTTTGAACATCAAAACCTGAATGTTCCAAATGTCCAGCCACCAATTCACGCATATCACGATCATCTTCTATTAAAAGAATTGAAATTTTCATATCTTTATGATTATTTAACTAAAATAAGAATTTTGTAATATGATTCTCTCAATAATTTGCAATTATTGCTGACTTAATATAAAAACTTATATGAGTAATTACAATCTTAAAAAACAGTGACATCAATGTATTTGGAGGAAAATTTTGCTTAAAATAAAACTTAAATTTTATAAATTCTTTCGATTTATTTAATAATTGCTTAATAATTAAATATAATTCTGCAAATAATTGCGCAATATTCTTAACCAAAATTTGCGAATTCAATATTTAAGATAGTTTTTAAATTTGAATGATTATCTATCTTCCAATTGAAATCTTTTATTTTTTAAATTAATATTTTCTTGGAATAATATGAAAAAATTAAATGGCTTAAAATCTTTTTTAAAAGCTAATTATTTTCATGTGTTATTAAAAACTCGATATTTATGAAAAAGAAATCTATTACATTTGCTGATTTATCAAAAAAGCAGCTCCAATATCTAAAAGAACAGTATATTCAAAAAAAAGTTAAGAGCATGAGTAATAAAGAATTAACAGAATTTGTTCTTGAAATTATTAGTCATCAAATAAATGACACAATAGGACAAGAAGAGGAAATGGAGGCTTGGAAGGAAATGTCTAATTTTTATGGAGATCAGTTTGAGATCGTCATTCTTGAAATTCAACAAAAATATTCAAAGAGCGAAAGCTTGCAAAATTATGAGGAAAATACTCAAGAGCATAGATTAGAATTACTTACGAAAAATACTATCGAAAAAGAAAAAAAAGACATGTGGGATGACTAAATCCTATGTTATAAATTATCTATTTGAAAGCTGCAATTAGAAAGATTAAAATTTTAAGATGAAAAAATTGATTAATTTTTGTTATGAAAAAGTAAATATTTTTAGATAAAATTAAAATTTTTTCCTTAAAAGGGATTGAAACTTGTTGATTCTATTTATAAAATCTATTTTATTTTTTTAATTTGAAATACGACACTTTTTTGTGGCATTATTGCTATTTATTTTACTTCACTTAAAATATATTTAGATACAAGAGTTTTAAGTATTTGATTAAAATATTTGAATTAATTTCATATTTAAATAAAAATACAAAAAGAAAGTTTATTTTTATATTTTTAGTACTTTTTATAAATTCATTACTTGAATTTATGACCATTGGAGCGATGGTGCCTTTTTTATCCTTTGTAAGTAATCCAGATAAGATATTAGATATAGAATTCTTAAGAAGAACTTCTAATTTTTTTAATTTACAACAAACTGATGAATTATTTTTATTAATATCTTTTTTATTTTTAATAACAATATTTTTATCTGGATTTATAAAGATTTTTTCTATAAAAATAATTAATGACTTTAGCGCAACTCTTAAAATAGAATTAGGTAGAAAATTATATAAAGAAATTTTATATCGAGATTATGAATATCATTTAAATACTAATTCCAGTCAGCTAATTAGTTCTCAGATACAACAACTAGATTCCTCACTTACTGTAATTTCTCAGTTCTTGCTTCTTAGTCTTTCAGTACTAAGCATTTTAGGCATTACTATTTCCTTGTTATTTATTGATTTTAGAATTGTATTTTTCATTATTACTTCATCATTTTTATTTTATTTGATTGCAACTATATCTACAAAGAAATACGTTGATAATTACGGGAAAATAATTTTTGAAACAAGAAAAGTTATTATAAAAATTGTTCAGGAATCATTAGGTTTCATAAGACAGACAATTTTAGATGATTCACATAATTTTTTTATTAAAGAATACGATAAAAATAATATTCAGAATACCTTAGCCATAACTAAATCTACAACTATTGCACAGATTCCAAGATACATAATGGAATCATTAATATTATCTGTACTAGTAGTATCTATAATATTTATGTATTTTTCAGATATTGATTTTAATAACTACCTAAGTAAAAGCGGTGCCTTCATATTAGGACTTCAGAAATTATTGCCTCTTTTTCAAAAGACATTCAATAATTTATATCTCATAAGACAAGAGAAATTAAGTGCTTCTTCAGTAGTACAACTTTTAAAAGAGACTAGAAAATATAAAAACATATCAAGAGATAAATTAGTAAGTATTTTTCATTTTAAAAGAAATATTAAATTTGATAATATTAGTTTTGCCTATAAAGAGAATAGGGTTTTAGAAAATATTAATTTCGAGATCAAAAAGGGGGAGGTAATTGGGATTGTTGGTAAAACTGGAACTGGAAAATCAACTTTTATAGATATTTTATTAGGTTTAATAACACCCAATTCAGGTGATATTTATATAGACGATAATAAAATGGACTCTTACCTCTTTCGTCGTTTTAGATTATCAGTATCAAGTGTTCCCCAAGATTATTTTTTATTAGATAGAACTATTGAAGAAAATATAGTTTTTGGAAAATCTCAATCAAAAATTGACTATGACTTATTGAATAAAGTAGTAAATATTTCAATGTTAAGAGATCTTATAAATTCTCTTAGTCTTGGTCTAAAGACTTTTGTGGGGGAGAATGGGGTTAAGTTAAGTGGAGGTCAAAAACAGAGATTAGCAATCGCAAGAGCACTATATAAAGAGCATTCTCTGCTTGTACTTGATGAAGCAACAAGTTCAGTAGATTCAGAAACAGAAAAAAATATTTTGAAAAATATAACTGATAACAGTCCAGAAATTACTGTTCTTATGATTGCCCATAGATTACAAACATTAAAAAATTGCAACTATATCCTAGAAATAAAAAATAAAAAATTAATTAAATATAAAAATATAAATGAATACAAATCTAAAAATAAAAAATGAAAACAATAATTTTAGATAGTTAATTCTTATATTTAAAAATCAAAAATTGAATAATTTTCTACTTGAGAAATGAAAATCTTTTACTAAGATTTTTTAAATCTATAAGCTATATTAATTTATCTAATTAAAAAAGTTAATAATCTTATCATGATCAATAAAATCTGCGTTAATTTTAGAATTCGCATCTCTATCCCAATTATTTTCAGAGTTAGGTCTATATGCATCTTCAACATAAAATCCATATTTTAAATTTGCAGGGGCACAAATATTTGATATAGCAGGATCAACAAAATTTTTTGGAAAAATTTCTACAACTTTTGAATTATTATTCATTAATGTAGATAAGCTAAAGGCTGATCCATTAACCCCTACTACACCTGTAGCTGATAAAAATAAATTAATCTGTTTTTTGAATGAAAATTTTTCAGGTTTTATAAATTCAAATCCTGATTCTTTATACTTTTGCTTAAATTTATTAAAATTAACCAGTTCCCTTTTTTGTAAGCCACTATTTGCATCTCTATCAAGAAAATATTTCTTTGATTTAATAACTTGTTTATTTTTTTTTGAACAAAAAAACTTTCTTAGATCAATACCTGAAACAATACTATCTATATTAGAGGTAACTAAGTTACCAGTGCATCTATAAAAATTCTCATTACTTATTATTTTTCGATAATCTATTTTTAATAAATCTAATGCTTCCATCTGATATTTATGTTTTAATTCTGGCATAATAAAAAAATCAAATTTATCAAGATCATATTTTTTCTGAATTCTAATTAACCTTGCATATATCTCATGTAACCAATGATAAAAATTTGAAGGATTTGATGAAATACCAAGGTGCAAAACATTGCCTGTAATTTCCATTGATTCTAAAAGTTCATTTTTCGTATAAAAATCGAATATGGATAATTTATTACAATCAAACTTTGATCCAAGATCTGACGAAGATTTATCAAGGTCACAAAAATAAATATGTGATTCGACAGGTGAAACAACTACATTATTTAAAGAATATATGAATCTTGGTCTTGATATTAATGGATTTGCCCAGCTAAGGGATAAAGGAATAGGTTTTTTATCAATTGGAGTAATATTCAATTCAAAAGAATTTATATTATTCTCCTCATAAATAAATTTATTTTTATTATTTTTTAGCCAGTAAGTACAGGCCTCATTGGCAGAAATTCTATTTTTAAATCTTATTATCCTTGTAAATCTATTGAACCTTAGTTTATTTTTTATTTTTGAATACATTATCAAAACAAATATAATTTTACCCTAAAAAAAGAGTTGTTTTGAAAACATATTATCATCATAAATTGGTGTTTTGATAGAATAAAATCTACTAATTTTGATATTTTATGAATAAAAAGATATTTTATGCAGAGGCTTGTTATTCTGATGAAGAAATTCGCGAAGTCACAAAAGTTTTAAAGGAAAGCCGTTTGGCATTAATGGATGGGCCAAAAGTCAAAGAGTTAGAGGGTAATGTAGCAAAGATTTTTAATAAAAAGTTTGGATTAATGGTAAACAGTGGATCATCGGCAAATTTGATAGGAATATTATCTTTAAAATTGAGAAGAGGATCAAAGGTAATAACTCCTGCATTAACTTTTTCTACTACTGTTTCTCCATTGGTTCAAAGTGGATTAATACCTTACTTTATTGATGTAGATAGAAACACATTCCAATTAAATACAGACATTTTAAAAAAAATTGACTTAGAAAATGTTTCTGCGATCTGTGTCCCAAATCTCATAGGTAATGTTGCAAATTGGGAAGAAATATATAATTTTGCGAGAGAAAACAATTTAAAAATAATTGAAGATTCTGCAGATACCATTGGCTACTCATATGAATCTTCACTATCTAATTGGTCTGATATTTCCACTACAAGTTTTTATGCTTCACACGTAATAACTGGTGCAGGCTTTGGAGGCATGACATGTTTCAGTGATAAAGAAAACTATGAAATTGCTCTTTCATTAAGAGGATGGGGAAGAAGGTCATCACTATATTCAAATTCTGAAGACTATGAAAGAAGATTCAATGTAAAAATTGATGATATGTACTATGACGATAAATATATATTTGATGATGTTGCTTATAATTTTCTACCTTCGGAAATTTCTGCAGCTTTTGCACTTGTTCAGTTAAAAAAATTAAATTTAAATATTGAAAAAAGAATTAAAAATTTTACTTATTTAAAAAATAATCTTGATGTATCAGATAATTTCTTCATACCGAGGACTTACAATAATGTCAAAACTGGGTGGCTTGCATTTCCATTATTATTACAAGGTAAATTAGCAAATAAAAGGAAAGAAATGCAAATATTTCTTGAAAAAGAAGGAATACAAACTAGGACAATTTTCACTGGTAATATTATGCGTCAACCAGTATCCAAGAAATTTGAGTGGGATAGTTTTGGATCTTTTGAGGTAAGTGATGAAGTAATGAAATCTGGAATTTTATTAGGTTCACATAACAGACAACCTCAAGAAAATCTTGACTTTTTAATCAAGAAAATCAAAGAAGCAGAAAAACAATTAATTAATTTATAAATTTTATTCACATAACTCTTCTACAATTCTTTCTAAAGAAATTGTTTGATTAAACCCAAGTTCTTTTAATTTATTATTTTCCATCCAGAAATCCTTATTTTGAATTTTTTCATGAAAATCAGGCTGCTTTATGTAGTTAATTTCAGAGGATGAATTAGTAATCTTTTTTGATAATTCAATCAAATATTTGATCTTAGTGGGTTTTCCAGATCCAATATTATATATTTCATTTTTATTCCCTTTTTTACAAATTAATTCTATTGCGTTACAAACATCATGTACATGCAAAAAATCTCTATATACCTCTCCTTTATCATATAAATCTATAGGTTTATTTTCTTTAATTCTATTTATCATCCAAGTAATAGCATTCTTTTTTGATGACGCCCCTTTATCGCCTTTCCCCATCACATTACACAATCTTATTATTCTATATTTAACTCCAAATGTATTACAAAAAGAAATTAATAAGTCTTCTGCACATTTTTTTGTGATTGAATAAAAACCTTTGGGATTACAAGTTTGCAGTTCATTAACTGGCAAATTTTTTGTTTTTCCATAAACAAACCAAGAACTTATGAAGTTAATAGTCAGATTACTTGATTTGCAATTTTCTAAAACTTTACATAATAATTCTAAATTTACTTTTACATCTTTAGTAATATCATCGAAAATATGATAGTTATGTACAGTAGAGATAAAATACAAAATATCTTGAGTTTCAGGTTTTAAATTTCCTCTTTTTATTTTAATATTGTCGGGATAAATTTTTAAAAAATTACTTCCTATAAAGCCTGTAGCGCCATAAATAGACAATTTCATTTTTGATTAATTAATCAATAATATTTTATTGATAATAACTTTAGATTAAAAATAATTAATATTTTAGAAACTTAATTTTAAAATATCTAAGCATTTTTTTTCTTAAAAAGAATTTATCTTATAATAAAAGAATATATACAATTTATAATTTTTTAAAATTTTTTTTGATTGCAAATATGACCAGAAAAGGAATCATTCTTGCAGGAGGCGCTGGAACAAGGTTATCGCCTCTAACAAAAGCTGTAAGTAAGCAACTGATGCCCATTTATGATAAACCCATGATTTATTATCCTCTCTCTACACTTATGAGTTTTGGAATAAATGAAATTTTGATAATTTGTACTCCTTATCATATAGATTCGTTTAAAAGTCTTCTTGGTAATGGGAAACAATGGGGAATTAGAATTGATTATAAGAGTCAGCCGAATCCAGAAGGAATAGCACAAGCATTTATATTAGGAGAGGAATTTTTAGATGATAGTAATGTTGCACTAATACTTGGTGATAATCTTTTTTATGGCAATAATTTTGAAAATGATTTAAATGATGCCAACAAAGATAAAGATTGTGCAACTGTTTTTGCTTATCCTGTGAGTGATCCAACAAGGTATGGGATAATTTATTTTGATGAGAAAACAAATGATGTGATTGATATTGTTGAAAAACCTAAAAATCCTAAAAGTAATTATGCGATGACAGGGCTTTATTTTTATGATAATAAAGTCATTAATTATGCTAAAAGTCTAAAACCATCAGATAGAGACGAATTAGAAATTACAGATATTAATAAAATTTACCTTAAAGAAAACAATTTGAAAGTCAAATTACTTGGGAGAGGAATGGCTTGGCTTGATACCGGTACATTTGACTCTCTTCAAGAAGCTGGCACTTTTATAAGGACATTGGAGAGAAGACAAGGATTAAAAATTGGATCACCAGAAGAAACAGCATGGAAATCGGGTTTTATAAATAATAAACAATTAAAAAATTTAGCCTTAGAAATGTCAAAAAGTACTTATGGAGATTATTTATTAAATTTATTAAAGTAAAAAAATACCATAAGTGAAACAGCTTTGAGTTAGAATTTTTCCAAATTATACACCAAAAAATAATCAATAAATTTGATAAATATCATGAAAAAAGATAAATATAAGGTAATAGTTACGGGGGGAGCTGGCTTTATTGGCGGTACTTTAATTAGAAAATTATTAATAGAAAAAGACTGGGTTGTTTACAACTTTGATCAAATGGGCTACGCAAGTGACCTATCGTGGATAAAAAATTTAGATGATTATAAATCGCGACACATATTCATGAAAATAGATTTAAGGAATAAAGAAATCTTAGAAAACTTAGTAATAGATATAAAACCTAATTTGATAATACATTTAGCAGCTGAAAGCCATGTTGATCGTTCAATAGATAACCCATTAAGTTTTATAGAAAGTAATATAATCGGAACTTTTAATTTACTTGAAGCCTCAAGATTATATTGGGACAAAATAAGTAATTTTAAAAAAAAATTATTCAGATTCATCCATATAAGTACAGATGAGGTGTTTGGATCTTTAGGCTTAGATGGTAAATTTGATGAAAATACGAAATATGCTCCTAGAAGCCCTTATTCTTCTAGCAAAGCATCTAGTGATCACTTAGTTCAAAGTTGGTATCACACTTATGGTTTACCTACTATAGTATCTAATTGCAGCAACAATTTTGGGCCATATCAATTCCCCGAAAAACTTATTCCTTTAAGTATCTTAAAGGGGATAAAAGGTGAAAAAATCCCGCTATATGGAAATGGTTTAAATATAAGAGACTGGTTATATGTAGAAGATCATGTAGAAGCTTTATTATTAATTGCTGATAAAGGACAAGTAGGAAAAAGTTACTGTATCGGGGGATTTGGTGAAAGGACTAATAAAGAAGTTCAACTGAAAATATGTAATATACTTGATGAGATTAATCCAAGAGAATTTCCTCATGCAACTTTAATTGAAAATGTTGAAGATAGGCCAGGGCATGATAAAAGATATGCCATAAATTCAAATTTAATTCAAAAAGAGTTAGGTTGGAATCCTAAAATAACTTTTGAAGAAGGTTTAAAGAAAACTATTCATTGGTATCTTGATAATCTTAAATGGAGCATTGAAATTATGCAAAAATCAGGTTACTCAGGCTATAGAATTGGGAATAAAAAAGATATTTAATTAAATTAAATGATATTAAAAACCTCTTTGAAAACTCACATTATTTTGAATCTTAAATGAATCTACCCTTTTAAAATTTTTAAAAACTTATGTTTTAGATCTTTGAGAGTATAGTGATTAATAAATGCAAAATCTAAATAATTCAAAAGAAAATATAGCGGTAGATTATGTATATAATTATTTTTATATAAATATTCTTTATTAATTATTTGTAAAAAGTAATGACAAAATGGATATTAGGAATTTCTTGTTTTTATCACGATAGTAGTGCTTCGATAATTCGTGATGGAGAAATCATAAAAGCAGTTCAAGAAGAGAGATTTTCGAGGAAAAAACATGATTCTAGATTTCCTGTAAATGCTATTCGATATTGTCTAAAATCTCAGGGTATTGATTTAAGAGATATTGACAGCATTATCTATTACGAGAAACCACTATTAACTTTTGAGAGATTATTAGAGACTTATCTTGGGGTTGCTCCCCGAGGAATTAGATCATTTATTGCAGCTATGCAGGTCTGGTTAAAAGAAAAATTATTTTTAAAATCTGAGCTAAAAAAACTATTTCAATCTCTGCAAAGTCAACTTGTAACTGACTCAAAACCTCATATACCAAAGTTTTTATTCTCAGAACATCATCAATCTCATGCTGCTGCTGCATTTTATCCAAGTCCTTTTGAAGAAGCAGTCGTTTTATGCATGGATGGAGTAGGTGAGTGGGCAACTACATCAACTTGGATAGGTAAAGGTAATAAAATAAAACCTCTTTGGGAAATCAATTTTCCTCATTCTCTAGGCCTTCTTTATTCAGCATTTACTTATTACTGTGGGTTCAAAGTTAATTCTGGTGAATACAAATTAATGGGTCTTGCACCATACGGAACCCCAAATTTTGTCGAGAAAATCAAAGATTATCTTATTGATATTAAGGATGATGGCACATTTAAACTAGACATAAGCTATTTCAAATATCATCGTGGATTCCGAATGACAAGTAAGAAATTCCATAAACTTTTTGGAGCGCCTCCAAGAGAAAGTGAGAAAGAACTTACTCAATTCCATATGGATTTAGCAGCATCAATTCAAGTTGTCACGGAAGAGATTGTAATTAAAATCGCACGATCCTTACAAAAAGAAACAGGCATGAAAAATCTTTGTCTTTCTGGTGGAGTTGCCTTGAATTGTGTCGCAAATGGAAAGTTATTAGAAGAAAAAATATTTGATGAAATTTGGATTCAACCTGCAAGTGGTGATGCAGGATCCTCATTGGGTGCAGCCCTTCTTGGATGGCACGATTATTATAAGAACCCTCGCAAGCCAAATAAAGATGATTCTATGAAAGGAACATACCTAGGTTGTGATTTTTCTAATAAGGAAATAATTAGTTATTTAGAGGGAATAAATGCGCCTTTCCAATCAATGAAAGATATAGAACTTTTTGAAAAACTTGCTCAAATTCTTGATGAGGGAAAGGTTATTGGTTGGTTCAACGGTCCTATGGAATTTGGTCCAAGAGCTTTAGGAGGTCGATCTATAATTGGAGATCCTAGAAATGAAAAGATGCAGAGTGTAATGAATCTGAAAATCAAATATCGAGAGAGTTTTCGTCCTTTTGCTCCCTCTGTTTTAGAAGAGGATGTTTCTAATCAATTTGAAATGAATGTCAAAAGTCCTTATATGCTGTTAGTTGCTCAAATCAAAAGTGAACTCTGCAAAAAGATGACAAAAGAGCAACAAAAACTTTTTGGTATTGAAAAACTAAATATTACAAGATCTACTCTTCCTGCGATTACCCATGTTGACTACTCAGCCAGAATTCAAACAGTAAGCAAAAAAACTAACCATAGATACTATAAGTTAATCAATGCATTTAAAAAGAAAACGGGATGTCCAACAATTGTAAATACTTCTTTTAACGTAAGAGGTGAACCAATTGTTTGCACTCCTCAGGATGCATATCGTTGTTTTATGCGAACAGAAATGGATATCCTTGTTCTTCAAAATCAAATTCTTTTAAAGACTGAACAACCTTTAATTGAAAAAGAAGAGTCATGGAAACAGGAATTTGAACTGGATTGATTATGATAAAAAGTACTTCAAAAAAACAACTGCGGGAATTTGGATTAATTATTGGATTTGGAGTCCCAATTATTATTGGTTGTTTAATACCTTTGCTCAGTGGGCATGGTTTTCGTTTATGGTCTCTTTGGGTAGGGTTTCCATCGATTATTTTAGGAATTCTGAAACCAAGTTTACTCTCATACCCTTACAAAGTATGGATGGCAATAGGTTTTGCGTTAGGTTGGATTAATAGCAGATTAATTCTAGGATTAGTTTATTTAATAATTCTTCAACCTATTGCAATAGTTATGAAAATATTTGGTTACGATCCTCTCAAAAAAAAGAAAAGTAACGAAAAATCTTACAGAGAAATTAGAAAAGATGAGAAAACGGATTTTACAAGAATTTTTTAAATTATGAAAGATTTTTTAGAATTATTAAAAGATATTTGGGACTTTCTCAAAGTAAGAAAGAAATATTGGTTAGCACCTTTAATAATAACAATAGTATTAATGGGGGCACTCATTGTATTCACCCAAGGATCTGTAGTAGCTCCATTTATTTATTCAATTTTCTAGTTCGAATTTTCTACTAATAAGAAAAATTATCTTTAACTATCAAGATCTAAAACCTTAACAAACTTTGATTAGCATATTGAACTCTTTAGAATAATAAAAATAAAGAATTATAGTTTTAACAAATTTATGTTTCCATCCTACGCTTTAAATAAATTTAAGATATTTCTGAAAATACCTTTATTAAATAAATATTTATTGAGAGTTTTAAGGAGAAATACTAGGTTATATATGAGAGGATATGAAAAAGCTAAAAAGAAACCAGGCTTAAAATTTTTTAATGAATTATATATAGATTTATGTGAAACTAATATAGATTGTAATTCTAACTTAGAAGAATTTTTAAATAAAACAAATATCAATTTAAAATATTCTTTAAAACAATCTGTAATTTCGAAATTATTAAACTGCAACAAAAATAGTGTACAAAGAGTATTTTTTAAAGCATTCGAGGATTGCAGGCCAATAGTATTTTCTTTACCAATTGAATACATAATAAAAATAGAACAAAGAGGTTTTAAAGTAAATCATTTTTCTTGCTTAACACTTTGGAAATTTTTAATTTTACTTGAATTCTTTCAAGGAGTTAAAGAAGCGATTATTTATATAATAAGAAATATTTTTTGTAAATTTAAAAAAGTAAAGATGAAAAAAGCTGATGCTTATTTCCTTGGACTATCTTTAAATAAATTACCAACTAAATTTCAAAGAGAATCAAATTGTCAATGTTTCAATTATTTTGGGGCAA
>QCRE01000023.1 GCA_003212005.1 Prochlorococcus sp. AG-459-M13
TCACTTTTAGTGGCTTTGGGAGTTGCTATTTTCCCTATATCTAATAGTCTAGAAAGTTTTGATTTTTTTAAGTCACTAATTAACGAAGTTTCTATATCAGTTTCTATATTCGTAGGTGCCATAACTTTCACTGGTTCGATTGTTGCAATGGCAAAGTTACAGGGTTGGTTGTCAACTCCAGGGTGGACTCAGAGTAAATTTAGACATTTTGTAAATATTGTTTTTGCAGTAGCTTCCTTGATAGCCTTTTTTGACTTGATAAACGGTAATACAAGTTCTATTTGGCTTTTAGTTATAGTTTCTTCTTTGTTAGGAATAGGAGTTACTTTGCCAATTGGTGGTGCCGATATGCCAGTTGTTATATCTTTATTAAATAGCTATTCAGGGATCGCGGCAGCAGCAGCTGGTTTCGTTGTTGATAGTCAGCTTTTGATAGTTGCAGGGGCAATGGTTGGAGCAGCAGGTCTAATACTTACTCAAGTAATGTGTAAGGGAATGAATAGATCATTGGTCTCAGTCCTTTTTGGAGGATCTTTATCTGCACAAAGTACATCCTCTTCTGGATCAGGAGAATACACAAATATAACTTCTTGTAGTGTTGAAGAATGTGCATTGACTTTAGAGGCAGCTAACAAAGTAATAATTGTTCCAGGTTATGGTCTCGCAGTGGCTCAAGCCCAACATACTTTAAGGGAAGTGACAAAAAAACTAGAGCAAAATGGTATTGAAGTTGTCTATGCAATACATCCTGTTGCAGGGAGGATGCCTGGACATATGAATGTACTTTTAGCAGAAGCAGATGTTCCTTACGAACAACTTAAAGAGATGGACGTTGTAAATCCTGATTTTCCAGCAACGGATGTAGTTTTAGTTTTAGGAGCAAATGATGTAGTTAATCCTCAGGCTAAAAATGATAGTTCTTCTCCTTTATATGGCATGCCAGTTCTTGACGTGCAGGAAGCTAGAACGGTATTTGTAATTAAACGAGGTATGAGTGCAGGTTATTCAGGAATAAAAAATGATTTATTTGATCTACCAAATACTTCTATGGTCTTTGGTGATGCAAAGAAGGTTTTGAACGATCTAATTGGAGAATTAAAGGATCTTGGAGTTGGGGAGAAGTAATAGTATATCTTCTAGTTTTTCAAATTACTTAGAAAATAATCCATTTCGAGAAGTTCTACCTTGGATAGGTGGTGACTTGCAAACCTTGAGAGATACCTTTGTTATTGATTTTGGCAAATCAAAAAAAAATAAAAAAATAATCTTTCCTATTAATAAAATGCTTTCTGAAAAATTTGAAAGTAATTACCTTCTGGGATTTTTAGAATTGCCTGAAAATGTAAATACTTTAAAAGGTTTTGTTTTAATTACTCATGGGTTAGGAGGCTCAACTAAGCGGTTTGGTTTAAGAAGAATCTCTAGGAAATTAGCAAAAAATGGTTTCGGGGTTATCAAATTAAATTTAAGAGGCGCTGGTTCTGCAAGATATTTAGCTAGTGGAAATTATTGTGCAAGATGTTCCAATGATGTTATTTCAGTAATTAAATACTTTAAAAAATTAATTAACTTAGAGTTTAAAGATCTTATGAAAAGGAATAATAATGTACCAATATACGGAGTTGGATTATCTTTAGGTGGAACAATACTTTTAAATGCATGCTTAGATTACGATAAAAACTTTAGAGAAACACTTTTAGATGGATTAGCCTGTGTAAGTAGTCCTTTAGATTTATCATCATGTAGTCTTTGTATTGAAAAATCTAGAAATTTTGTCTATCAAAAATGGTTACTTCACCGTTTAAAAAATCAGTTATGGAATGGATTTAACGATGAAGGGAAAATTCTTAGTAACGAGAAATTAAGAAAAAAAATTAAAGGATTAAAAAGCATAAGAGAATTTGATGAAAAATTTACTGCTCCCAGTTGGGGATTTAATTCTTTAGAAGATTATTATGTTAAATCTTCTCCAATTTTTAGAATCCAGAAATTAATAAAAAAATTACCTCCAACACTTTTTATTCATGCTATGGATGATCCTTGGGTTCCATATAAGGCTACTTTGGATTTAAAAAAAGAATCTATTGAAAAATTTTCTTTTTTAATTACTAAAAAAGGGGGACATAACGGTTTTCATTCAATTAATGGCTGCTGGTCAGATGAAGCCGTTAAGAATTGGTTTATGAGTTTTTAAAATCGTTTAAAAATGGTGTTTTCTTAAAAATCCACTTTTCAATTGGGTTACCATTAATAATATGTGAGGTAAGGATTTCTGAAATTTTTTCTGGAGAAACTTTTTCGTACCAAATACCATCAGGCCAAACTAAAAGAATTGGACCGTTTTTGCATATTCTTAAACAGTCAGCTTTAGATCTTAATATGTGAATGTTTTTTTTAGAAGGATCATTCTCAAATTCTTTTAAGGTCTTTTTAAGGCATTCCCATGTTTTTTTGCCTTCATTGCCTTTAAAACACTTTTGTTTGGTTGGCGTAGCACACAGTAATAAGTGTTTATAAACCGCTTTTGGCATAGAAAAAACTCCTCATAAACGATTTTAAGAATTCTAATTTATGGTATTAATCATTGTTATAACCTCTATTTATGAGATTATATTAAATTCTTATAGTTTTAAAAATTTCGCTGTTGTTATAAATTATAAATGAAACACTTTTTATTCATGACCACTAATACTTTTTTATTACTTTTACTAGTTATCGCTAACTACACAAACTTATATTTAAATATCAAAAAAAAGAGAAAATGAAACGTTTAATAATTAGTTAATATCTTCATAAAAGATTGTAAATATTGGTTACTTAGAAAATATCTATCTCGACAAAAGGGAATACATTTTCTCACTTTTGTCCAATACTTACGTATTTTTTCCCTTTTTTAATTTCCTGCTTAACAAAAAGTCTTGCCCAAGTATCAACTTCAAGAATATCTTCTAGTTCAGGATTCAAATTCAAATTCTCAATATGAGATTCACAAGCTTTACTAATAAATGTTGGAATTTCTTGAAAAGAAATTTTTTCTTTAAGGAATTGTGCAACAGCCATTTCATTTGCAGCATTCAATACTGCAGGCATCGTCCCAGAAGATTTTCCTGCAGCATAGGCTAGTCCCATACATGGATATTTAAATTCGTCGGGTTTTTTAAAAGTTAATTTTCCAATTTCACTCAAGTTTAATCTTTCCCAATTTGTTTGAAATCTCTCAGGCCAACTCATTGCATATAAAATAGGTAACTTCATATCCGGCCAACCTAATTGAGCTAATACTGAAGAATCTTCCATCTCAATCATTGAATGAATAATACTTTGAGGATGAATAACAATTTCAATATTTTCGTAAGATGTCCCAAATAAATAATGCGCTTCAATAACCTCTAAACCCTTATTCATAAGCGTTGCAGAATCTACTGTAATTTTTTTCCCCATATCCCAATTAGGATGTGAAGTTGCATCTGCTACTGTGACATGCTTTAAATCCTCAACAGCCCAATCTCTGAAAGCACCTCCAGAAGCTGTTAAGTGTATCGCTTTTAAGCCCTTAGGCATCTCTCCTGTTGAAAAATCTGCATTTTCACTATTAGGTAATCCCTGTAAACATTGAAAGATAGCAGAATGTTCTGAATCAGCGGGCAAAAGCCTACTCTTGTTTTTTTTTAATGCAGGAATAACAATTGACCCGGCGGCAATTAAGGTTTCTTTATTAGCAAGCGCAATATTTTTACCCGCATTAATTGCTGACATTGTTGGAATTAAGCCTGCACAGCCAACTATTCCAGTTACTACAGTATCTGCTTTATCCCATGCTGCAACTGCATTAATCCCCTCTTTGCCACACAAAACCAAAGGAGGCTTATCTAAATCTAAGTAATTAATATTGTCTTTTAAATCTTGTAAGAGACTTTCATCCTCAATTGCTATAACTTCAGGTTTATGAGTTTTAACTTGTTCAGTTAACAAATTAATATTTCTTCCTGCAGATAAAGCTACGGCTTTAAATTTATCAGGAAGCTCACTAGCTATTTCGAGAGTTTGAGTTCCTATTGAACCAGTAGAACCTAGGACAGTAATGTATTTCAATTTTCTCTGATATTTCTAATATCTTCCCATTTAAAGGTGTATTTAAAAAACAAAAATTTCAAATTGGTTTTTTTCTTAAAATTTAAACCCTTATCCATGTTGTTATTTCCTTGGATTGATCAATAAGTTCAATACCTTTTTCTTTTAACAAATTCCTAATTTCATCGGCCTTCGCAAAATTCTTTTCCTTTTTTGCTTCCAATCTGTCATTTATAAGTGATGATATTTCTTCTTCTTTTATTTTGCTTTCTTTTACTAAATCCTCTCTTTTAAGACCAAGTACCTCAGTCAACTTTCCCAAAGTTTTAAAATTCTCAAGTAGAAAAAATTTTTCATTTAGGTCTATTTCAAAACCTTCAACCCTTTGAAATTGGTTTAAAAAATTTTTTAATGGTTTCGCTAAATCATAAATAATTGCAATGGCACCAGCTGTATTAAGGTCATTACCCAGAGCTTCAGAAAATTTAAGCGTTTTTTGGGATAATTCAAAACTTATTTTCTTTTTACATTCTTCTGTGATAGTTTCATTTTTATCAATAGATCTAAAAGCACCTTTTGTAAGGTCCATAAAAGAAAGAGCTCTATTAATGTTTTTCCAAGCTTCTGAAGCACTCTTTAAAGCTTCTTCTGTAAAATCTAGTGGTTTTCTATAATTCACCGTCATTACAAAATATCGCAAAGTCATAGGGCTTATACCTGACTTTATTAGTTCTCTGATAGTTTTAAAATTTTTAAGGGATTTACTCATCTTCTGTCCATTTACATTGACCATCCCATTATGTAACCAATAATTTGCAAGTTTTTTCCCATTTGCTGCTTCTGATTGGGCGATTTCATTTTCATGGTGTGGAAAAATCAAGTCAGAACCACCTAAATGGATATCAATAGTATCTCCTAATTCATCTTTTACCATCGCCGAACATTCAATATGCCATCCGGGCCTACCTCTGCCCCATGGCGAATTAAAATATGGTTCATCATCTTTGGCTTTTTTCCATAGTGCAAAATCCTGCGGATTAAGTTTTTTAGTATTTTCGTCATTATCCATTCTTCCTTGCTGATTGATATTTTGTTCTTTTATGTTTTGATTACTTAGTTTCCCATAATTTTTATTTTTAAAAACAGAATAATAAACATCTCCATCTCTAGAGTATGCGTAACCTTTGTCCTCAAGAATTGTTATAAAAGAGCAAATATTACATATATGACTCGTTGCTCTTGGCATGCTATCCGGACGCATAATTCCTAAAGAATCCATATCTTTGTGAAATTCAATAATATTCTTCTCTGAGACTGCCTTCATTGAACTATTTTCTTCTTTTGCTCTTTTTAAGATCTTGTCATCAATATCTGTAAAATTCTGTACATACTTCACTTTGAAATCACTATAAATTAAAAATCTTCTCAATACATCCCAAGCTATATAACTTCTTGCATGACCAAGATGACATAAATCATAAACAGTTACTCCACAACAATAAATTTTAACTACATCATCAATAGGCTTAAAAACCTCAACTCTTTTGCTTAAAGTATTAAAAAGTTTGATCATCTTAAACAAAGTATTTCATAAGGATTTATTTTGTCTCCATCCAGTTGTCTCCAATTCCAATATCAACTAAAAGAGGTACATTTAATTTTACACAATCTTCCATAGTCTTCTTTACTAATTTCGTCGTATCTTCTAAAGAATCTGGTTCAACCTCAAACAATAATTCATCGTGCACTTGTAAAAGCATTTTTACTGGAACATTCATTTCTATAAATTTTTTATTTAGTTGAACCATTGCAATTTTAATAATGTCTGCACTTGAACCCTGAATTGGGGCATTAGCTGCGGCTCTTAATGACTGTGCTTCCATGCCAGCCCTTCTTGCGGATTGCAAGTCAATTTCGTAAGGATCTTTTCCTATTAATCTTCCAAGTCCATTTTTATCAAACTTAAATTCTCTCTTTCTACCAAAAATTGTTTTTACATAACCTTTTGATAAGGCAAGCCTTTCTTGAAGTTCAAGAAATTTGAAAATTTTTGAATATCTTTCTTTGTACTTTATTAGGAATTCTTTTGCCTCTGGTGTACTTACTCCTGTAGATCTAGCAAATTTTTTTATTCCCATACCATAGATAACTCCAAAATTTATTGTTTTGCCAACTCTCCTCTCATCAGAGGATATTTCTTCTTTCTCGAAAATTAACCTTGCTGTCAAAGAATGAATGTCATCATTTTTATGAAATGCATTAATTAGTATTTCTTCATCCGCTAAGTGAGCAAGTATTCTTAATTCGATCTGAGAATAATCAGCTGATAAAAGTTTCCAATTTTTTTCAGGCAAGAATGCTTTTCTGATTCTCCTACTGAATTCAGTCCTAACTGGGATATTTTGAAGATTAGGATTGCTACTGCTTAGTCTCCCTGTCGCTGTAGCAGCTTGATTAAAGTTTGTATGAACTCTTCCTGTCTTTTCGTTAATAAGATTTGGAAGAGCATCAATATAGGTGCTAAGTAATTTGCTAAGAGTTCTATGTTTTATTAAATGTTGGATTATTTCGTGTTCGTCGACTAATCGCTCAAGAACTACTGCATCTGTACTCCATCCTGTTTTTGTTTTCCGTGATTTCTTTTTATCCAAATTTAATTTTTCAAACAAGATCTCACCAAGTTGTTTTGGCGAAGATAGATTAAAATTTTCCTTTGCTAATTCATAAACTTTACTTTCAATATCTTCTAAGGTACTCTTTAGTTCTTTTGAGAGTTTACCTAAATATGGGATGTCTATGGTTATGCCGTTCATTTCCATTTGCGACAATACCGGCTCTAAAGGTAGCTCGATTTCTTCGAATAATTTGATTAATTCGCTTTTTTCCGTTGAAAATCTTTCTTTAAAAATTTTGACAATTTTCGATGTTAGAAATACATCATAACCGCAGTAAATACTTGCTTCATCAATATCGACAAATGAAAAGTCTTTATTTTTACCAACTGTTTCCTTAAATGAAGGGGGCTTAAATCCAAATAATCTAAAACTAATTTCACTTAACCCATGCTTCTCCTGATTATTTAGAAGGTAGTCTGCTAAAAGAGTGTCAAAGGTTACGCCTTTAAGATCGAGTCCATGATTAAAAAATATTTGCCTGTCAAATTTAGAATTTTGGAGTGCCTTTTCTTTCTTTGGATTTTCTATCCAAGTTCTTAGTTTTGAAAAAACATCTTCAATTGATAATTGATTGGGAGTCTCTTTTTTTGTTTGATGACCAAGAGGTACATAAAATAAATCATCAGTTTCTTCTCCAAGACAAAACCCTATCCCAACAAGTTCCGCATCGATTGGATTTAAACTGTTGGTCTCTGTGTCTAAAGAAACTATTTGATTAGTCTTGTCTAATCTTTCAATTAATTTATCAAGCAATTCGAAATCATTTACAACATTTACGTTGATTTTAGGGATTTTATTTTCACTATTTTCTGATTTATTAGAACTTGAGACTTTTGGTACTTTCTCTTCTTCTTTAGCTACATTATTTTTGTCAAAACCACCTTTGCTGAAAGTTGAATTGAAAATATCAATTTGTCTAAGTAGTGTTGATAGTTCTAGTTTTTGCAGTGACTCAGAAAGTAGTTCTTGATTTATATTTTTTAATTCATAACCATTACTTAAAATCAAAGGCACTTCAGTATTTATTTTTGCTAAATCTCTGGAAAGAAAAGCATTATGTTTATCATTTCTGAGCTTTTCTATAATTGAACCTTTGATGAATCCTTTATATTTTTTATCATTATTCTGTAAAATCTTCTCCAAAGCTTGATAGATTCCATCAAGAGTGTCGTTCTCTTTTAGTAGATTAATTGCAGTTTTTGGACCTACCCCTTTAATACCCGGAATATTATCAGAACTATCACCAGTTAGAGCTTTTAGATCAACTACTCTTTCTGGCGCAACACCTAATTTTTCTTTTACTCCTTTTTCATTCATAAGAGTTGGATTGCCACTTTTCGCATATGGACCACCACCCATATAAAGTACATAAATATCTTTTTGATCATCTACTAATTGAAATAAGTCCCGATCCCCAGAAAGAATATTCACGCGCCATCCTTTAGAAGAAGCATCATTCGCAATTGTGCCTAGGAGATCATCTGCTTCGTAACCTGGAGATTTAAAAATTGGTAAATTAAGACTTTCTTCTAAAATTATTTCTAGTTGTTCAATATCCTGAAAAAAAACATCTGGTGCTACATCTCTATTGGCCTTATAATTTGGATCTAATTTATGTCTGAATGTAGGTTTTTCAGTATCAAAAGTAATACAAACACCCTCAGGACTAATATTTTTGCAATTATCCAGAAGGCTTTTTAGGAATCCATAAGTGACACTTGTTGGGAATCCCTCTTTTGTAGTTAAACCTCCATCAAGCCCTTTGCTAAATGCATAGAAGCTTCTAAAAGCAAGTGAATGGCCATCAACTAAAAGTAAAATTGGTTTTTTAGAGTTTTCAGGTTTTAAACTCATTTTCTCTTCTTAGCCCAAGGTGGAATATCAATAAAGATTTGCTCTCCAGGTTCTAATCCATCAATTACTGAAGTTTTATTTCCACTACTAATACCAATTTCGATTTTTTCAAATTTGGGAGAATTGTTTTTATCAACTTTCAAAATTCCTTTTTCACCTTTTTCTGTGACAATTGAAACTGTTGGCACTAGGATTTTTTCTTCATTACCTTTGACTCTAAATTCAAGATCTGCAGTCATTCCAATTTTAATTTCTTCAGAAATATCTTTAAAATTTAAAGTTACTTCGAATGAGGTTACATTATTGTCTTTTACAGCTCTTGTAGCTATTTTTTTAACTATGGCACTATATTTTTTTGAGGGATAAGCCTCAATTCTTACTGAGGCTTCTTGACCTATTTTTATTCTGCCAATGTCACTCTCAGGAACTTTGGCAACAATTTCTAGACCTTCTGATAGTTCAAAAATAAAGTTTTTGGTTTTAGGGTCTGAACTTAAGTTTGTATTTGGTGTGACATAAGATCCTATCTCCGCATATTTTGCAGTTATCTTTCCTCCATAAGGAGCTTTAATTAGATAGAAACTTTTTTCAGCTTTTGCATCATTAAGTTTGGCGCTACTAATGTTGTATTTATTTTTATAACTTTCATAATCTTCTTTGCTTACCGCACCTTCTTGATATAAATATTCCCTTCTTAAAAATTCAGATTTTTGTTTTTCTACATTTAATTCAAGTTCTTCAATTTTATAGATGAAGTCTTCATCATCAAGAGAAGCTAAAACCTGATCTTTTTTTACAAGATCCCCCTCATCTACATTGATTTTTTTTATTACACCTTGCTTCCGAGGCCCAATATTGCTTGTCCTTTTTGCTTTTACTTCACCACTAGTATTAATTGAATCTGAGAGGATTCCTTTTTCAACTTGAACTACAAAAGCAGAAATATCCTTTGATTTATTTTTCTTCAAGGAATTGGTTATAAAAACAAAAAATATAGTTAATGAAAGTAATATGATTCCACTTCTTAGATTTATATTTTTTTTTATTAAATCAAGCATTTCTTTTGAAAAACAGTAATTGAGAATATTTAAGAACTAAATAAATAATCAAGTCGATTATAATTAACTTATCCAAGATTGGTTAAGTAAATACTATATTACTAAAAGATGTTTTCTTGATAATTTTTCCATAAATTTTTTCATATGTTAAAAGCCGGTATTATTGGATTACCAAATGTTGGGAAATCAACTTTATTTAATGCCCTTGTAGAAAATGCTAAAGCTCAAGCGGCTAATTTCCCCTTTTGTACTATAGAACCTAATAAAGGCATAGTTTCTGTCCCAGATCAAAGGTTACAAGAGCTAGGTAATTTAAGTTCTAGCCAAAATATTATCCCAACAAAAATTGAATTTGTAGATATCGCAGGTCTTGTTAAAGGAGCTAGTAAAGGAGAGGGTTTGGGGAATAAATTTTTATCAAATATTCGTGAAGTTGATGCAATAGTTCATGTTGTAAGGTGCTTTGAAGATAGTGAAGTAATTCATGTTTCAGGAAAAGTAGATCCTTTGGATGACATTGAAATAATTAATTTGGAATTGAATTTAGCTGATTTGTCCCAACTCCAAAAAAGAAGAGAAAGAATTAAAAAACAGGTTAAAACTAGTAAAGAGGCAGAAAAAGAAGATTCTTTACTAGAGAAAATTGAAGATGAGCTACAGAAAGGACTTTCAATTAGATCAATATCTTTGAGCGAAGAAGAAAATTTATTAATTAAGCAATTAGGATTCCTTACAGCAAAACCAATTATTTACGCAACAAATTTGAATGAAAATGATTTAGCTGAAGGTAATGATTTCTCATCAAAAGTTCAGAGTTTTGCAAGCAATGAAAATACAGAATGTATAAAAATATCAGCGCAAGTCGAATCTGAATTAATTGAGTTAGATCAAGAAGATAAAAAAGACTACCTTATGGGTTTAGGAGTAGAAGAAGGGGGATTAAGTTCTTTAATTAGATCAACCTATAAATTACTGGGATTAAAAACTTATTTCACTACCGGAGAAAAGGAAACAAAAGCATGGACCATAAAAGATGGTATGACTGCGCCACAAGCAGCAGGAGTAATTCATACTGATTTTGAAAAAGGATTTATTAGAGCTCAAACTATTTCATATCAAAATTTAATTAATTCTGGTTCAATTGCAAATGCTAAAACTAAAGGTTTATTAAGAAGTGAAGGTAAGGAATATGTTGTAAACGAAGGAGATGTAATGGAGTTCTTATTTAATGTTTAATTAGTTTTTAATGCTTACTATTTTGTTTTTTAATTTTAAATTCAAAAAATGAAATTAATAAAACTAAGATACATCCTAAGAAACTTCCTATTAACCCAAAAAAAATGGTTGTAAAGCCATCATCATAGCCGTATTCTAATTTTGGTAAGTGAGGGGGGATTGGCATTATTATTTTTCAACAGAATTTTCAATATCCTCCAGTAAATGTTTAGTTGATCTACTAAAACCATTAGTTTTTAAATAGTTTTGAGCTTCTCTAAATTTTTCCGCTACTCTTTTTGCATAAGGAGTGTTCATGGAATTTTGAGTCATGTTGAAAATGCGACTCACTTTATAATCTGATTTAAGTACGCCCTTGATAAGTATTCAAAAATACAAGAATATAAAAATAGGATTTTTTACTTACTAAATGATTTATTGTGAAAAGTTCTTAATTCTCCAAAATAAAGTTTTTTCAAATTAGAAAAATTGACAATGACAAAAATATTATTAATTCTTTTTTTTGTACTTTTATTTTTATTATTTTTTTATTCAAAACGAAACAAAAAGTTAGCCAAAAAAATAAGAATTAGCCCAATTTATGTACCTTTCTTAAAGGAAAAAGAATTTAATCCTGATATAAGTACAGATAATTGGGATTTACACAAACTTAGATTAGATAAATTTAAAAGATCACAATATAAGGGATTAACTTTTTTTGTAAGTTCAGAAAATAGAATTTACTATCTTTCTGAAGAAGGGGATAAAGTTTATTGCTAACAAGAGAAATTAATTTTATAAATAGTAAAGGCCGATAGAAAAATAATATTAATGAAGTATTTATTTTTATTATCAGAAAAGTTCTACAGGGTTATCGAATGGGAGTGGAATACTTTGAAAAATTTAAGAAGAACAAAAAGAAAGAATTTTTTTCTAAGAGGATCATTTGCTTTATTTAGTTTATTCTCTATTCTATTTTTAATATTTTCACCTCCTATTGCTTTTGGAATGTTATTTGGAGAGGGATTAAAATTTAGTATTTTCTTTATTTGGATATGGATTTTAAATTTGAAGTTTTTTTGAAAATTTATAATTAATTTACTGAAATTATTTAAAATTAAGAATATAAAAATTTGTCTTATGCCAAAAATATTCAAACAAAATAAATTAGCTTTGCTCGGAGCTAATATATTAATAATTTTACTTTGGGTAACTACATCAACTTTTTTGATAAATTTAATTCAAATTGAAAATGCCCCATTTTATATATATAAAATTTATTTATTAATTAAATTTCTCCCTCCTATTTGGGTTACATGGTTTCTTTGGATAAAAAGAGGTGGTTTAAAAAGATAAACAACAAAAGCACTTTTTTGATATTTACTATAAAGAAAAATCAGTTAGAATCTGTGAGCTTACTTGAAATTTTCATGTAAGAATTAGGTAATACAGAGATTGTTTTAGCTAAGAAACAATCTCTTTTTTTATTTTTACTATATTTTTTATATCATAAAAAATATTTGTCGGTATCACTTTTACAATTACTTATGTCGATAGAGTTTTTTAAAATTATACAGGTATTCTATTATCAATTTCTACAACTCCAGAATCCATAAGACGGCCGATTTTTATAACTAAAGCCATATCTAACCTTGAGAATTCAGATTGATGGTTAGTTATCCAATCAAGTTCAGAAAGAGTTATTACTCCTAAAGTATTAACTTTAAGAAAAAGTAAGCCCAAATTCATTTTAAAAGATTCCAGGGATTATCCACCCGAATAAACCATAATTTACAACTAATGCAAATAAGCCCATCATTGCCATTCTTCCATTAGTTCTCTCAGCGTTTTGCCAATAAGTTGATTTTGAATTTTCCATTTTATTGAGTAATAAATTGATTAGTTAGTATGTTTTATACAAAACCAGGAATTATTTGACCTGTTGTTAGATATGCTCCAATAGCTGCGATTAATCCAAGCATTGCGAACCTGCCGTTGAGAGTTTCAGCAACAACTTTTTCTTTTTCGATTGTTTTAACTTTTGTGTTTGTGCTTTTCATTTGATTAGAAGATAAATAGTTTGAATTTTCGTTTTGAAATTGTTTAGTTAGATAAGCAACGAGGATGGCTGTAAAAAAAACAATTACGGCTAAAAAACCTGAAAGAGGACTCATTAAAAAATTCCAGGAATAATTTGTCCAGTTGAAATGTAAGCACCAACTAATGCAACAAACCCGATCATTGCCCAACGACCATTAACCTTTTCTGCATTTTGTGGGTAGCTCTTGTATGAAACTGATTCATCGATGTAAGGACGTGTCTCAGTAGGAAACATATTTTGCCTACCACCTGACTCAGTAGTAACGTTTGAATTAGCCATTGAATTTGTGTAATTGTTAACTAATGTAACATTACTATTAATAAATGTAAAGTATTAGGCGGAAATTAAGTTATCTTCAAGATAAATATTACATTTATGTAGCAGTACTGTTACATTTAGAACCAAAAGGTTAATTTTATGTGCATTTTTTGGCAGGAATCGTTACCCGTCTTAATGTAAGGTCTCTATCCAGCATTGTGACGAATTTCAGCAACTTTTTCCAAGTTGAATGGATTTTTAAACTTTAAGAGGTTTGATAAACTGCAGTTCCCCCCAAGATGCTTTGCTTAGAAAAAAAGATGAGTATTAATTTTTAAAATTTTATCTTTTGAGAAATTTTGCATTTTAAAAAGATCATTCTGCTGCCCTTGGGCTTTAGTAAGCATCCATTTTGCTTACTAGTACTACAACTAAAGGAACAGCTATACTTCATTCCTTCCTCTTCTAGTCTTAGTACTTATTACTACGTTAGAACTATAAATTGTATTCTTTTTGTTTTGCTTTTAAATTTTTTTGAGATAAAGTACTTATTTACTTATAAGTATTTTGTTTTTTAATAAAAAGATAATTTTGTTAGCTTATGAATTACCGGGAAGATTTAGAAATTAAACTAAAAAAAGTAACACTTGCTATACACGAGGTTGAAGAGGATAAATATAAAACTGATCAGGAGAAGCAAAGAATTATTGACAAACTTATTGATTTTAAAGATGCAATAATTTCCAAAGGTATTGAACTTAATATTGAATTAGATGCAGCCTAGAAATATATGAAAAGCTCATGAATGCTTAAAAACTTTTAGAATAATATTATTAATAAAGAAGGTTTATTTATCTAATGCAGCCTGGTACTCTAGATTTATCAATTCTTTTGTTTATATTTTTAGGTCTTCAAGCTTGGTGGATTATCCCAATAATAATTAAGAATAATAAATTAAATAAAAGAGGATATGATTTAAGAGAGGAAATTAAGCAACTAGAAAAGTTATATAAAAAATAAATTTGTTTCTTTCTTTTATTTTCCTAAACCACTAATTGTTTTGTGAAATGAAAATATCTTATTAAAATCAATTCTGTCTTTATATATTTTTTTGAAAATTGAATTTTACGAAGAACAGCTGTAGTGAGATACTCCTCCATAATTAAAATATTTGCTTGGTTTAAGTCGATTATATTTTTGATCTATATCTGAGGTTTGTTCCTCGTAAGGATTGCTAAAAACATCCTGGAGCTCCTTTATTTTGTTGTAATTTCCTTTTTCAGCCTCTTCATATGAATGCAAGACCACCCATTCTCGCCATGTATAAACTGGGTTAAGAGATTTCATTGATGCTGATTTTGCCTTAATATTTGCCTCTTTCTTCAAGATTGATTGCCAGTTTCCAATCCAGACTTCCCACCTATTAATAAGCTCATCATTAATTGGTAAATAGAAACTGTCTTTTAAAGAATCTAGTTTATTAGGTATGTGAGAGAGTTTACGGAATAAGATTGTATAGTCTGCTTTTGAAATGACCATAAGATTAAACAATTCATTAATAAGAGTTCCGTTGTAATGTTCTAAACCAAGCTTGCTTGCCCACATTTTCTCTAACTCCTTGTTCATTAATTCTGAAAAATCATGTTCGATTTGATCCAACTTTTCTTGATCTTGTTTGCTTTCTGAAAGTAACGGAGTAAGAGAGGAACAAAATGTTTTAAAGTTTATTTCCGCAGCAGAAGGTTGATTAAAAAATGAGAAATGTTCGCCTCCACCTGTCCATGGTTGAAATCTTGGATCAAATAATTCACAGAATCCAAAGGGGCCATAGTCCAAGGTATAGCCTCCAGCAGCACAATTATCACTATTGAAGTTGCCCTGGCAATAACCAACTCTCATCCAGTTAGCTACAAGAGATATAAGTCTCGATCTATATAAATAAGCCAGTTTTATTACCTTACTTTCCAGTGAAATCTCATATTCAATTTCATCTTTGTAGTTTCTATCTATAAGATGTTGAACTATCATCTTTAGTTCCTTTACGGCCGCATCATGAGCATTATTGCGAACTCGTCTTGCAAAAAGTTCAATCTGGCCAACACGTAAAAAAGACGGAGCGACCCTAGTTGTAATTGCCGCTTGATTATCAATCATGATGTCAGGTTCAAAATACTTGGAACCTTTGGAATACCATGGCCTCCTAACTATTTCTGATTGTGAGACAAAAAGTGTTAAAGATCTTGAGGTAGGTATTCCCAAAGCATCCATAAATTCCTGCGCAAGAAATTCTCTAACGCTAGAACGTAAAACAGCCCTACCATCTGCACCTCGACAGTAAGGAGTTGGACCTCCACCTTTTAATTGCATCTCCATTCTTTTCCCATTGAATAAACCTTCAAATACAGAAATTGCTCTGCCATCGCCATAACCATTGCCAGTACCAAAGGGACATTGTTGGATATATTCAGTCCCATAAATTGATAATGCATAACCTGTTGCCCAACCAAAAGGACTCATTGGATAATCAGCAACAGAAATGTCACCTGAGAAAAAACGACAAAAATTTTGGTCTTTTGTAAGATCTGAGCTTAATCCCAGTTCTTTGAAAAGTTTTTTGCTGTGGGAAATATATTTTGGTTCTGGAATTGCAGTTGGAACAACCGGTACAAAATGGCCAGAATAGACTGATCTTGGCTTATGATCATATCCATCTTTTGTTGATTGCGGATCTGCATTAAGAGAATTCATAAAAGAATAATCAGATAGTTGAGAAAATTCAGAAAAATTTTCCGTAAGTTTTACTTTTAATGAATCAGATTTGGTTGACATCAAACTTTTTATCTAATCTTGATTGCGTTGTAATTTCTTTAAATTAAACACCTAGATATTATCTTATATAGATTCTATAAGAGATGTTTTCTGCCTATACTTTTGAGATTAAAAAGAAGTTAAAATTTAATATTTATACAAAAAAAGGGTTGCGAAAAAAAACATTTTTAGAAAAAAAATTTTTGACATTAAAAAATCAAAAAAGAACTTCTCAAACATATCAATTTTTTAAGTTAAAAGCATTGCAATTACTTATTAATTGACTAGCATTTTTTTAAGGTTGCTTAAAAATAATTCGAAAAAGTTCAACTCCTTAATTTTTTATAGAATTATAAAAGTCCCTTAATCTTTACACTTTATTAACTTTAAAAAAATTATCTAACTTACCCAGCCTTTTAGTAAATCAAAAACACTAATAAATAATCCAAAACCAATAATTGGAGGCGCAATCCATCTTGTCATAAGTTTTAAATATCGGGTTGTTTTGACTCCAACTTTAGAAACATTAAGCTCTTCATTAAATTTTCCAGGAACTACCCATCCCATAAAGAAAGTAACTAAGAATCCACCAAAGATTAGTAATACCCCTCCAAAAATTGAATCAATAGTTCCAAGGAAATTTAAATTTAATGCAGAAGGA
>QCRE01000024.1 GCA_003212005.1 Prochlorococcus sp. AG-459-M13
TATAAATAATGCACCAACTGTTGATTCAGAAATAGCGTCACTTAAACCAAATGTTAAAACAATAGGGAAAGTAATAAGTCCTGCCATAAGGCCAACCAACGTGTCTAATGATGCGACACCAATACTTAGTTTTGGAAGATTACTCTTTTTAGTTAAATAAGAAGCGTAAGTTACCATAACTCCAATTCCTAAACTCAAAGAAAAGAAAGCTTGTGTAAAAGCATTTCTAATAGTTTGAGGGTTCCTCAATTCATTAAAGTCAAACTTAAACAAAAACGTTTTATATCCTTCCCATGCGCCCGTAAGAGAAGTGGCCCATACTGCTAGAAATATCAGAATTATAAAAAGTACAGGCATAAATAATCTTGTTATCTTTTCAATTCCTTTTTTTATTCCTGATGAAACAATTATGGCTGTAAGAATTAGACTTAATAGATGGCCCAACAACACACTGCTTCCACTACTTATGGAACCAAAGAAAGTTTCTGCTTCAGTTAAATTCTTTGGTAATCCAAAAAATAATGAATGGAATAAAGTGTCGGCTGTCCAACCCATTATTACTGAATAATATGATGCTATTCCGAGTGGAGCTATGAAGAAAAGAATTCCTAATGGATACCAATTTTTTCCAGCTAACTTTACTGGTGCAAGTAATGTACTTGCAGTAGCGTTTCTGCCTAAAGCCATTTCAGCCACAAAAACTGGGAGACAAACTATTAATACAATTAATATGTATAAAATTACAAAAGCAGCTCCTCCTCCTTGGGATGCCCTGTATGCGAAGCCCCATAAATTGCCAAGCCCGACTGCACTACCAGCGGCTGCAAGAATAAATCCAAGCTTACTTGTCCATTGTTCTCTTTGAGAAATTTTTGATTCCAAAATGCAAAAATTTATTTTTATAGTTGTTTTATAACTCAAATATCAAAATAATTAATAGTTATTTTGAATAAAAACTTAATTTTTAATAATTAATGATTTCCAAAAAATTTTAATTTTTTTTCAATTTAGATATACATAAATCTGCAGAAATTGGGAAAATAAAAAAAGTGTAAAAGTATATGATTTATTCGTTGAGAAAGGACTAGTAATTGGTTAATAATAATTAATAATAATTAAACATATTTTTGTATATGATTTGGTCAATTTACAATTAGTAGATTCAATTAAATAAAATGCTGAATTCAGATAAATTTTCTATTGAGAATATTTTAAATCAGACTAGATCTAGTGAAAGAAAATTTAAGGAAGGCAATTTTAAAGGGGCTATAGATGATAAAAGAGAAGTAAGGTTTCTTCTGAAATCTAAAAATTGTGATAAAAATATTTTTAATAAATTTAAAGAAGAATTGTCCTGTATTTATGTATCTAAATTCGACTTAATAAATGATCATAAATTAAGAATAGATGAATCTAAAATTAAGATGATTGTAAAGTTATTAGAAAAGAAAAGTAATGAAAAATATCATAAAGGAGATTTTAAAGGGGCTATAAGAGCATTGAGGAGAGCAGAGAAATACTTAGCAAATTAAGAGCCATGTTTGATTTTTTTTTAAAGTTCGGTTACATAGATATATATATTAATTTTCTCTTATTAATTAATGGTTATGCCTCAATCAACTTTGGAAAGTTTATTATTTTTTTTGGTACTATCTCTAGTAGCTTCTTATCTAGTGAAAATTAAATATGGTTCAAATTTAAAATTACAAAAATAGTTGAGCTACTTTTTTTAATTTTCTTGTATTTTATAGATTTCATTTTCAAGATTTTTTATTAGAACTTGGATATCATTGAATCCAAATTTATTTTTTTCATCTTTTACCCATAAACTTGTAAGTTCCATTAAGGTATTTTTAACCTCTGAATTTTATGAACCAGAATCCTCCTTTGATTTTGTACAAATTTGTTGATATCTTTAAATGCTTGCTCAATTAATATTGTTTCTGTGTTGAGATTAGCCTTTTTAATTTTAGTAAACTCCATTACAGTTAAACCCGCTACAATCTATAACTCTGAGTATCTTTACAACGAAATTATGGAATTTATAATCAAAAAAGAAACTCCAAGTAGTAAAAATAGCGATACCAGAAAAAGCAAAAGCAGCATACTGGAGCCAATGAGTGCCGGTTCTATCTAATCCATTTTTGTCAAAATCAGAATTGCTCATATTAAAAAGGTTTTTTCATAATAATAAAAAATTTTTACTATTAATGATGAATTATAAACATATTAGGCAGAATTTATTTTAAAGGCGATTTTGGTTATTAAATACTTATTTTTGGTTGTTACTCCATGAATATTTATAAAGCCAGCTCAAGAAAATAAGAGTTAAAAGATTGAAAAAAGCATATGTGAAATCCCACAAGGTATTATATAAATTTTCAATTAAAGTAGATCTTATAAATATTATTACTCCAGATACAGCTAAATCTTTAATATGAAGAACTTTAAAATTAAAAGATTTTAATCATTTTTATTTTTGATAATTTTTGATGAACTTTAATTAGCTTTTATATAAAAGAATTTTTTTTAATTTTTTTAGGAATATTCACATAATATATATCTAATCCCTTTTTAAGGAAATTTGTAATTATAAAAGGATTAAATAATAAACTTATCATTTTATACAATTTTTATAACCTTCTATTTTTGCTAATTCTGGAATAGTTAAACCAGTCTCTTTTAAAAGCGTATCTCCTATATTATCCATATTAAATTTATTTAAAGCCCCTTTTTCAGAAAGTTGTATACACTTGTTTTTATATTTTGATTCTTTAATAATTGGATAAAAAAACAAACTTAGTAAGATTAAAAAGCCTCCAAATGTTATTGGTCTATTATAGTCTTGCAACCATTTATAAAATTTATTAGTCATTATCAAAAGAAGATTATATACTATGAATCTTAAATCGATTTTTAATAAATTTCTACTAAATGATTTATATAAAAAGATTTAATTTAAATTTTTAAAAATGGAGAATGAATAAAATTTAATTATATGGTTTATTTGCAAAAGATTTTAAGAATTTGATCTTATAATGTCTTGCCTAAAACTTAATGATTCAGAAAAATTTACAAATAAAAATTTTATAGATAAGTTCTACAAAAATTCCTTTTACCATTTAAATAATTTTAAGACACTCAAATAAGTATCAGACCCTATTCAAAAAAAAATCCCTTATGTTAATGCATAAAAACTTAATATTTCTATTTTAAAGAATTTTAATTATTGGATTTTTGGATCTAAATTTTTACTACATTAATATTATGAGAATAAAAAAATGTTATTGGGTTTGGGGACTATTTCCTTCCAGAGAGACTAAATTTTTAAATAAAATAAAAGCAGAAGTACAAAGTAAATTAATAAGCCCATTTTTTGATATTCATATAACTCTTGCAGGACCTTATTTGAATATTGATAAAACTTTTTTAAAAAAATTAAAAGCTTATGGAGAGAATAATTCGAAAATTATCTTAGATGTAAATGGATACGATTTTAAACAAAAAATGTTTAAATCATTTTATATTTCAATAAAAAATTCAAGAAGTCTAAAAAAACTTAGAAAAAATATTTACGAATTAAAAAAATTTGATTTTAATAATAATTATTCTCCACACATTAGTTTGTCTTACGGCAATCATGAAAAGAAAGAAAAAGATTTATTAATTTCTAAATTACCTGAATTAAATAAACAAATCAAAATGTCAAAAATTGCATTAGTTGAAGTAAATGAAGATTTGAATCTTTGGAAAATTTTAGAAATTTATGCTTTAAACTAGAGGCATCAACTGCAAATATTAATATTTTAATTCTATATTTTCATCTCTACCCAAAATTAGATAAATAAATTTATTAAAAAAGATGTAAGGCAAGAGGATTTGAACATTTCACATCGTACCAACGGAAATAATTATACAATTTTTAATGAAGAAATAAATATTCAATTATGTGATTATTTTATTTTTTGTGATTAAAGTTATCTAAGCTCATAAAATGAATATTAATATGTAAATTACTGAAAATTCTTTTGAAAATAATTACTTCCAAAAGCTCATTGCTATCTCTATAAATATATGTATCATTAATTTGATTGACATTAGTTTTAAAATTAGAGATAGTTCCCCCTTTTTTCTTTATGTCTTGTAATGTTACCTCTGTTTTTACTTTTAAAATTGAAAGTACTTTTGAAGAATGGGCAGCAATATTTGACAGCTCTGAAGCTGATAAAAGACATGCTGAATTTAATATCAAGCCTCTTTTTAGAGGCGTTAGCAAGCAAGATCCTCAAAAAGTTATCGTAATACATCAATCACCAGAAGGTAATGTTCAAAAATTTGTAAAGGCTAATGGTGAATGGATGGCAACACACAGAGTTGACCTCACATCAATGGAAGAATCGTCATGGGTTTATTCGCTAAATGATGAAGGTTGTTGTGATTAAAAATTAAATTTTCTTTAAAGCTACTCTAAAATTGAAGGAAGATATCTCGTGGGATCTATAGTTGGATCATTAATCCTAGTAATACTACTGTAACAAGTTCTACCAATTATTGACTGTAATGATTTTTTGAATATTGACTTAATATCAAGATTTTTTTTATTGATTTTATAAATATTTGAATTATTGTAATTTCTTTTATTAGAAAGCGCAATTTCAAATTGAATTTTTACATTTTCAATCATATTGCCAAGTATTGAATCTTGATAATTTAATAATTCAATTAAAAAATCATTATTTTTTTCAAGAAATTTGAGTTTTTCAATTAAATCTTTTTCATCTTTAAAGTAGCAGTATTGGTGAAAAGGAATTTTCCCATAACAATCATTATAATGAAGTAGGCATAGAGAACTTGCTGACATTGCCTCTAAGAAACTATTTCCTCTTACAGGCCGGCCCCTTAATTTAATGAAGTATTTAGATGATGATAGCTTTTTTAAATTTTTTTCAATATCTTCAGAATGAAATTCAACATTTAAATTTAATGAATAAAATTTTTTAAACAAAGCTTTATTATTTGATTTATTACTTTTGCTGTTTATTTCTATGTAAATACCTTTTTTAGTTTGAGAAGTCTTGAATTTATCAAAAATGTACTTAGGTGGTAAGAATGTGTAGGGCATATTAATTACTTTAAGTTCTGCAGCAGGGGAGTTTGGATAATCATGAGAAATAAAGTAATCCCAACATGAACTTTGAACGGGAAATCTTCCTTCTCCAGTCATACAGACCCATAAAATATCAGGATTTTTTCTTCTTATTGAGATTGGAACGGCAAAATTAATACTAATAACAATATCGTATTTTGACCAATTTATTTTTTCAGGATCATGTGAGAAATCATTTGGACATCTAATTGGTAATCTAGAGGAGTTAATTTTAATTTTGTTTTCTTCAATTAATTTATAATCATCCTTTGATAAGTAATCTTTGGGCAATTGACAAAATCTAATCTTCTGACCGGCTTTTGAATTATTGCTTTTTACTATAAAAAAATCACTTCCAAATATTTCTAATAAGCCAATTGGACCAGTTCTTTGCAAGGATGATCTTATAAGATCTGAGTAGGAATCATTATTGTCTCCGACCCATAGATCCTGATAACATGCCTCTTTAATAAATGCAATTTTAAACATTTAAGCTTTAATTCTAAAATAGAGTGAACCTGGCTCTAAACCCTCTGAAATGTATGGACAGACTTTTTTTAGTTCATTAAAGTTATTATGGTAAAGATGATTTAGTGCTGCAACTATTTCATATTTATTTGAATCAGTCAATAAGGCTTCTACAAGGTATTGTTCATTCCAAAAATGGACTTCATCCCTTATCCATTCGTCTAAATAGTCTCTAGGGGTAAAAATATCATGGACATGAATATATACTCCTTTTTTTAAAGTTGGAACTATCTCAAGATATTCCTTTAGAACATCACCCTGAGGCCTAATTATGTGGGATGAGTCAATAAAAAGAATATCATTTTCTTCTAGACTGGAAAAAATGTTAGAGTCACAATCCTCTACAAGTTTTCTGATTACTTTTACACCAATATCTTCTAACCATGGCATCTCATAAGGTTCTATGCATATATGATCACACTTAGTATTGCTCTCTTCTTTATTCTTCTTCAAAGCTTGGTAAGCAATCCTTGTTGAGCTTCCTGAACCAATTTCAACAAATTTCTTTGGTTTTAATAGTCTAATCATCTGATAAAGGAACTCGGCATCACCAAATTTAAAAGCTCCTCTAATATCGAAATCATATATTGATTCGGGTAATTTTGTTAAATTTAGATCTTTAATTTCTTTATTATAAATTAGCTCTTTCAATAAATTAATTTGTTCATTATGATTCAAATCAAAACCTGGGAGATGTCTCGGTTCTCTTAAAGATTTTTTTAGTCTTGCATCATTAAATAATGGCTGATAATAGTGATCTAAAATAGGGTATACACCAACTTTTTTTAAAAGTTCTCTAGATCTAGGCAAACTTGCTCCGGTGTATTTAGTATAAAGCTTTATAAATGGAGCTATCAGCAATAGCTGGTAATAAAAAAATTGATCAACAACTTTTAATGGTATGTATTTCAAGATAATTTTCTTGCAAAAATTTAAAACCATTTTTAAAAGTTAATTTTTCAGTTAATTTGATCTTAGATAACATGATACCAAGCATATGCATGCTCAATATTTTTGTTAATGTGTTTACATGTTTATAAAATATTTATAAATCTTTTAATCTTTATTCTAATAATTTTTTTTAGTCCTATAGTCATCCACTTCAGATAAATTTTTGTGAAATAAATAAAATTGGAAAATGTAAATTTCATTGCGTATATCCCATTTCTAGAAATATAGAGAGGAGAAAACATTTTTTCTGCTATAGGATCAATAGGATTTGGGTCAGTAATTTTCAAGGGTGTAGAAAACACATTAATTTTATCTTGCACCTTTCTTGATAAATGGATTGATGGAATTGAGTAAGAATAAATTCTTTTTGCATGATTTGTGGAATAAAATTCAAAAGTAATATCTCTATTTATTTCATTAGTTATGTTTGGAGATCTGCCGTGTATTAATCTGCTATCAAATACTAGTAAGTCACCTTTTTTTACTTCACAATATTTTTTATTGTTAACCAATTTTTTCTCTATATTTGGATTAATAAAATGCGGTACATTTTCTTTGTTTGCCCAAGTATGAGATTTTGGGAAAACGAATAAAGGACCATTATTTATTTTGACCTCATTACAATACAAAATTGCCCTGTAGTGTTTGGATGAATAATCAATACAGTCATTATGTTCAGCTAGCTTAGAATTATGCAAAAATGATTCAGCCCAAATTTCACTTAACTGAAGATCTTCAATTTTAATTGAAGAGTTTTCAGCAATTTTTTTTAAAATTTCTAACGCTATCTCATAAAAATTTACGGTCAAAAAAGAAGAACCAGGATCGCCTATGAATTTTGAATACTCTTTTTTGGAATTGTTATCTGTATATCCAGTTCTTGGACTGAAATTTTTTGAACTAATTAAGTAATCAAATTCTTTATTAATAAGATCAATATTTGATTTGGAAAAATTTTTTGTTATAAAATAACCTTCATCATCTAAACTTTTCATATTGAAAAATTAGTTTTACTAAATTAATAAAATTATATACTGAATTTTAAAATCTTCAGATTATCAAAGTCTCAAAATATATTGATAATTAATAAATTAATTGGAAATAAAAAAATCTTTTCTTAATTATGCGAAATTTCTCATGTCAAAGAGAGCAATATTTGAACTAAATTTGAATAAAAATTATTTAAAATCGCATTTCTTTTTATACATTGAATTAGTTAATTTAAATCAATTTAATATAAGAAGATGAGATATATTTATTATTAAATATTTTTTTAACTCTTTGGAAAACTTTAGTTATTTAGAATATCTAAATTCTATATCCCTTCATCCACCTGTAATGATAATAACTACATTAGTATTCTTTTTTATTAGAAGAAAATTCTTATTAGATTTTAAAAACCATTAGAAAAAATTATTTAATTAAATAATTGATGTAATAGAACTGCTTAATCCATAGGTCAGGAAAATAAAAGTTGCAAATGATACTCCAATCATTACAGTGGTATATAATTTATTCAATTTAAAATTATTTTGTATATGTGAAAAGTCAGCAATTACAAAATTTTTCATTGAATATTTTTGTCTACTTACGAAGTTATTACTTTTAACAAACTTACCAAGAATTTGTTCTGTGGGAAGTCCATTTTCTTGGTTTAAAACAGAATTTAAAATTTTATCTTCATTGAAGAAGGTTGGGAACATATATGCATGCCATAAAGCTATTACTGAAACCCAAAAAATTAAACTAATACCTGCAAAACCAAAAAGTAGGAATCTAAATGTCTCCATAAAATTACTTTAAATAATTCAAATCTACATTAAATTGTATTTCTAGAATTTAAAAAATATACCTAAAAGAATCCAATAAAGCATTACGTATAGTGACTAATGATAAAAGTTAATGTTAATTGGGGTTTTTAATTAAATATAAGTTAAAGATTCAATTTAAATTTTCTTATATAAAGTCAAAATAAATAACAAATTAACTATTTATAAAAATGGACTTTAGAGTTTTACTCGTAATTACACCTATTATTTTCTCTTGGATATTTACTGTGTTTTGGTTAGGTAAATGGGATGTATTTAGATTAACCCCTTTAGGATTACCGAAGAAAGATATTGCGCCTTTTAAAAACTATCAAGTATGGGAAGATTCATCGATTGTAAATGTAAATAGACCTGTAGAAGGTTACCCAGTATTTACTGTAAGAACTGCAGCTGTAAATGCCTTAGGTATACCAACTGTTTTCTTCCTTGGGGCAATTTTGGCAATGCAGTTTAAATCTTATTAATTAACTTACTTCTAATGGATATTAGATATTTTTTTGTAGGGGCTCCTTTTATTATTGCCTTTTTCTATACTCTGTTTTGGCTTAAAAGATGGGGAGCTTTTGATTCATCCTCTAATCATTACCCAAATAAAATGACTACTAAAAATGATCGTCCGAGTGGAAATTTGATACTAGAAAACATCTTTCTTAGAAAAATTAAATGTTATCCAAATTTCAAATAATTTATTCTTTATTATGATCCCTTTAGAACAATTCTTTTTTTTAGCAGTTTCCCTTTATGCTTTTTTTCATCTTTCAATGATCCTTGTAAATATATTGATTAGATATTAAATAAACTTATTAAATATAGAACACTTTTTTGTATAAAATTAATCTTCCTAAATTTTAGAACTCAATGTATAAATATAAAAGTAGAAACTAGAGAATTCTACTAGCCGTGAGCTTTGATACCTCGGTTTGTAATGAGAACCTCTCTTTAACCTCATTTTCTTTTTCGCAATCTTAGAAAATGAGGTTTAAATTAATTTTAAATAAAATTTAAAATAAAATTTTTTTAAATATCTATCTTTAAAAATAACTTTTAATATTAAATATTATTCATCTGTTTGTATATTATTTACTTTTAAAAAATTAGTTTTTTATCTATAAATTGTATGTAGATATTTGGCGAATCTGCAACGGTATAAAATCCGTCTTTATGAACCTAGCCAAAGAAAATATTCTTAACTACTTTTTAGTTATTTTAGTAGTTAGGAATATTTTTATTAAATATTTTGATTCATAGAATATTCACCAATAAGGATTATTTATGACTAGTAAATCAAGCGAAGAAAGGACTTTAGAAAATATTTATGAGGTTTTAGAATCAGGCATGCCAGATAACAAATCTATTAAAGAGTATTCATTTCCTAATGCAAGACAGTGGTTAGGGGGGAGGTTTTTAGCGGTTTGGGTATTGCCTATCTTTGTTTTAAAGAAACTTTCAAAAGTCTCAGCTTCGTCTTCTTTCATAAAACCTTACTCACCATCAAAAACAGGGCCATCTTATAAACAACCCGAAACTTTACATACTTCTCTAAAAAATGTTTTTGGAGGAAATGATCATTTACGTTTTTTTGATCATAGGTTTATTGGTATATGGGTATTACCCATTGCTTTAACTGGAATTGTCTTTGAAATACTATTAATAGCTCCTACCAATAACACTTCACCTTTCAATTAAAGAATTATTTTATGGATATTTAATATAAATTTGACCTCTTAACTTACGTTCATATCCGAGACGACAAAATTAAGCCAGTAAATATTTCTATGACATAAATTACAACAGTAAGATCATCAGGATTTCAACTTGAGATCTAGTGACCAATTAGCCGAGTAAAAATCTAAGAAAGCAGACAAAATAAGCAAGTTAAACTAAAGCTAATTAGTTGGTATAACAAAAATTTTAGTCTAAAAAATCAAAAAAATTATGACAAGTATAATCAAAGAATCTCTTAATCATTAGAAGAGGGGTTAGTTTGAGATGTTTAATTCCATGTTCTATAGAGAATTCTCCCAATAATTTCTCTAATGGCACTAGAGTTTCTACTTAATGATGAAGAACTAGGAACCCAATTTAATGGATTCCGTAATGAATAGAAAAGATTTTTACTACTATGAAAATCAACAGGATATGGTAGAACAACTATTCCTTCATTTTCAAAAACTTTTTTAGCCCTTTGCATATGAAACGCACTAGTAACTAAAATAACTTTCTTTCGAGCTGAGCTTATTTCATTATTAAGAATTTTTTTTACTGCCTTAGCTTCTTGAAGAGTATTAGTAACAGGATAAGTGGTAAATAAATCTTTTTTGGGAATTCCCATTGAAATAGCTTCTTGAATATAAATATCCCCCTCTGGGCGCAAAACTTGATTCAACGGATTTATCCCTCCAGTAAAAATTAATCGATTTGATTTATTCGCTTTATAAAGTTCTATTCCAGCAAGAAATCTATCTGGGTCGCCCCATTCAATTATTTTTGAATTACCTGGGGGTAAATTTCTACTACTACTTAGTACAACAATCCCATCTGAAGAATTAACTACAGAATAATCTAATCTCTTCCAAGGAGACTCTAAGAATTTCCATAAACTATCAGCTAGGAATCCATTACTGAAAACAATTAATAAAATAAATGAAGAGTAGATGAATTTTGCTTTTTTTTTAAAAATGAAAATTAATAATAGGATTAAAGTAATCCCTAAAGGCGAGAAAATTAAAGGTAATAGTTTTGTGAGTAAATACGTTTTTATAAATAACTCTATATAAATTCTAATTATCTTTAATGAAAGATTGCAAGATTAAGTTTTATATTTTTATTCTTATTGATTTAATCTGCAATTTCACCATGTTCATTAAATTTATAATTATAAAAAATTGTATTATTTCAAAAAATTATTTAAAAATTATTTAAATACCGCAAAAATTTAGTTTTGAAATATTTTGGGTGCCCAATTAAAATAATTAATTGCAGGTGTTACACTCCTTTCATTTATAAATATTCTTATGTTGTTTAAAAGAAGTAATGAGAATTAAAAATTATTCTTTATACTTTTGTGAATTAAAAAATTTTATCATCTCTTATAAATATCGTATTTTTATATGAATTAAATTTTTGTAATAGGCTATATTATCTTCGTCAAGGATTTTTGCAACAAAAAAATTTTATGGAAGTAGGAAGTAACTATAACGATCAATTTTATAAATCCCTCACAGAGGGCTCTTATTGTAGTGCAAAGCCTTTTGTATCTATTTTAAGTTCAGTTTCTATTAACCCCAAGAAAGTTGTTGACGTTGGATGTGGCCGAGGACCATGGTTAAAGGCATTTTCTGATTCGGGTTCAAGAGAATTGGTTGGAATTGATGGTGATTGGGTAAGACAAGAAGATATGATTGATAAAAAAATTAAATTCCATTCAATTGACTTAAGTTCCACCGTTATTAAAAATCCTATTAATAAGAAATTTGATCTTGCTATGTCACTAGAAGTGGCAGAGCATTTAAAACCAGAACAAGCAATTCCATTTATTAACTACTTGACGAGCTTCTCAGACACTATTTTATTTAGCGCTGCTTATAGTGGGCAAGGTGGTACTGATCATTTTAATGAGAGGCCACATTCTTACTGGGCTAAAATTTTTATTACGAATGGTTATTTGCCCTATGATTTATTTCGTTCAAAAGTTTGGGAAAATCAAGAGATAGAAGTTTGGTATCGTCAGAATACCTTTTTGTACCTAAAAAGTAATTCAAAATATGAAAAAATATTCAAAGAAAAAGGAATAGAGCCTATTAGTGAACTTTCTCAAATGAACTGTATACATCCAGATTTGTATCAACTAAGAGTAGAAGAATCTATCAAATTATCTCAATCAATCCTTAAATTAAGAAAGCTTACTATATTTGGACTTATTAAGAGAATTTTGCCTAAATCTTTAGTTGGGTTTATAAGGGCAATTCGAAATTAAATTAAAATAATGAATTTTGAAAATCTTTTTAAATTTTAAATTTGATTTTTGGTTATTTTTTTAAAACTTACAGAAATCGTATTAAAAAAGTTTATGGATAAAGACTAGTGAAAGACTACTGAGAAAACATGGTTTATATATCCAGAATTGATAGAGTTGAGGCTTTAGATATTATAAATATAAACTTTTTGACAGTATGTTTATTGATAATGGAAATGTTTTTGGTGGATATAGAAATCAATCAGTACTTATAAAAATATGAAAAGAAATTAACATAGATCTTTATAGCAAAGAATATTAAAAATTGATCCAAGTCGATTGTCAAGTTAATGAGCCAAAGTGATAGGTTTAGTTAGCTATTAAGGTGGCAAAGTTCGTAAAGGATTAGAAATCTTTAAGTTTTATATTTCTTCTTTAAAGCATTAAAAAAAATAATATTTGGAAATTTCTTTAATAAGCTTATTATTTTACTTTCGGAAAATATTTGAACCTGCGATCTATTGACTTGCTTTTCGAAAAAGTCTGCGAAAATAGCTTTTTTTGAAAGGCTATCTAAACTAAGAGGAAGAAACTCTTATTTTTTTATGGAAAGTAAATTTTATCAATGGTGGAAAAATCATAGAAGATTTGTGATTTATGGTTTTTTTCTATCCATTTTTGCTTTTTATCTCAGAACTCCTTTTGATGAGGATTTAAAAGTAAAAGATACATGCGCTAAACTTAATTCAAGTTATCAAATTACAGGTGATGAAGCGATGAAGAAGCTTAATTTAAAGGAAATAAAAAATTATAATAATCGCGAGTTGGCTAACTATTACTGCGAAAGATATTTGGGTATTAGATAAAGAAATATAATTTTTATTGTAGAAGTAAATTTAAAAAAGTACTATATAGATTAACAAGTATCTTCAATGCAAATAAACTCGCAGGGATGGAGCTTAATTTTTAGTATTGGAACTATATTATCAATATTATTAATTTTGGATAAAGAAGAAAAAAGGAAGAAATACAAAGCAATGACAAGCCAAGGAAGGCAAGAACTGATATTGAAAAAAATGAAGGATAAAGGGATTGAAGTTGGAAGCGGATTACCTAATAAAAAATACGATAGTGAAGAAGTCTTTGAGTTAATTCAGATTGCTAATTGTTTTCCAGAACTAAGAGAAAAAAATAAATAATGGATAAATTTACTTTAAGAAATAAGGATAGATTGAGCATAAAAGTATTTGAGCCATTTAAGATTTATCGAAACTATCTTCAATTATTGATGCGATGTTGTTTAGTTATGAATGTGTATATAAAAGAACTTGTAAACTAGTTATGAAGGTTTAAAGAGTTGAAACTATTGATGAAGCAAGAGAAGAATATAAGAAAATATTAGTGGAGGGATAGGGGTAAATTCTATACATAAATATCTACTTCTAAGGCATTAGATAAATAATCCACGAACGCAAGAACTGAATCATTGCTTTACTTCTGCAACATGAAACAAGTTTATTATTTCTATCTATTGGGATGACTTATCTGGGGTGAAAGGATTCAAACCTTCGATATAACGCTCCCCAATCTCTTAAACCCTTTGTGCAGCACTAGGTTTTCTACCCTTAACTAATTTCTTGCGTTTTGTTACGTTATTTATCTAGATAAAAACAATAACATTTGTCCATAATTTTTCAATTTAGTTTAAGGATATATTTATCTATCCAGTAAAGTAATTAAGATCAGGATAAAGTTTTTTTAATTCTATTAATATTCGGCTATGAAAAGTAAAAATGATATAAATAATAATCTTGAAAAAAAATTAATTTCCAAAGGTAGCTTATTTAATCCAGTTTCATTATCTTTATCCCAAGTACCCTTCTGGTTGGATACTTATAAACATAACTATATTGCTTCAGTTTTTCTTTCGTCTTTAATGTTTTGTATCTCATTTTTGACAATCTCAAAATTTAATTATATTAATGATCTTCTAAACAAAAAACTTAAAAGAAAGTATTTTGCAATTATTGGATTTTTGGTTATAGGTTTATTTACTATTTGCCTTTATCTGCTTTTTAATTCAGGCCTTTTGGGCCCAGGGTCTGATGGAGACGACCAATATTTTGTGCTTGTT
>QCRE01000025.1 GCA_003212005.1 Prochlorococcus sp. AG-459-M13
ATTATTTCTGCTCCGTACATTAAAGCTTGAGCAAGTTTACCTTGTGCTACATATCCGTCAGGAATTAGTACATAAGATTTTAAACCTCCTCTTGAAGCATAAGCGGCGGCAGCAGCAGAAGTGTTTCCTGTACTAGCGCATATGACTGCTTTACTTCCTTCCTCTTTTGCTTTACTTATAGCCATTGTCATTCCTCTATCCTTGAAGGAACCAGTCGGGTTTAATCCATCATATTTTAAATAAACTTTTGTATCGTTACCAATTAAATCACTAATTGATTTACTGAAAATTAGAGGAGTATTACCTTCATTTAAAGATACGATTGGGGTATGTGAAGATACTGGTAAATATTGTTTATAAGCATTAATTAATCCAGGCCATCTTTTTTTTCTATAATTAATACGAAATTTACTTTTAAGTTGATTTAATAAAGACATAATTATTTAACCTTTTTTTATTTTATCTAATGGTTCATTAGTAAAAAAATTTAATAATTCAGATATTGATTCTACTTTCTTCATTACTTTACTTAAAGCATTGACATTTAGAATAACAGTTTTTGTGGGATAACTTTCAAAAAATTTTATAAGATTTATTTTCTCATTCCCTATATATAGACCTTTAATAATACTTGATTTTAACGCTAGCATTCCAGTTATTTCATCATTGGCATTAGGTGGATGAATTATAGAAGATAATCTTTTCAAAAAGACTTTACCTATTTCAGAGTTTACAAGTTTACTAGCAATAGTTATAGGAATTTCAAAATTTTTATTTAATACCGATTGAATTTCTATATCAGTGGAACCTGTTGCATTTAAAATTCGTTTCAATTTATTAGATGAAGTTCCGTCTTTAGCGAAATTTTTCAAAGAATCTACAGTTACTGTTCTAGAAAATACGCTATATATTATTTTAATGTCTTCCGCTGATTGAACCTTATTAGTATTATAAAAAATCAAACTAGTTATAAATATGATAAATATCTTAGGAATTAAATTTCTTGAAAATTTCATATTAGATAGTTGTTCCAGCTGCAATTTTTACAAGTCTGACTACGCTTTTTTCAGTTACTTTTTTTACTATTTTCATGCTCATTTCTTTTGTATATGGTTCGTTTATAAGTCTTGGAACTCTTCTAAGAAAAATATCAATTGAAAAACCAGGCACTTTTTCAAGTATCGCTAAAAAATTTCTAAAAGGTTCTATATATAAGATTAAATTATTTATATCATCTTCTCTTTTAGCAATATTTAATTTGATGTTTTTTGGAAGGTAAGTATTTACACTTTTTAAAAGCTTTAAACCTATTAGATCAATTTGATTAGTCAAACTATTAATAATTTCATTTCTAAGAAAGCCTCCTTTTGGCGAGAAAAGAAGATTAATAACTTCATCAAGCAGTTTTTCCAAGTCGAGGTTAGTTTGCTTTGCTGCATTAGTAAGTAAATCTTCTAGTCTGTCCCATTTAAATTTTTGCTTATCAAAAAGCATTTCTTTTAAACTTTCTCTTAATTGTGGATCAGGATCTTCCATTAACCTTTTTGCAAAATAAGGATAAGCAGCTCCAAGTATTTTAAAATTGGGATCTACACTTAAAGCTATTCCTTCTAAAGTTAGTAAAGATCTAATTATAAGTGCATAGTACGGAGGTAATTTAAATGGAAATTTGTACATAACTCCTGACATATCGTCAGTCACGCTTTTGAAATCCATTTTAGATACACCAAGTTCTACTGCATTTACAAAAACATCTTGAAAAGCAGGTACGATTGGTTCAAGATTCACTTCTTCCGATAGGAAACCTAACTTAACAAAATCTTGAGATAATTTATCAAAATTTTTATTAACAAGATGTACTACGGCTTGGATTAAACCTGATCTAGAATTTCTAGTAACTTCACTCATCATACCGAAATCTAAATAACATAATCTTCCATCTTTCAAAGCTAGTAAGTTTCCTGGATGTGGGTCAGCATGAAAAAAACCATGTTCTAATAATTGCTCCAAACTACACTGCACTCCTATTTCAATCATTTCATCTGGGTCAATACCTAAATTTTTTACGCCTTCTAGATTTGTTAACTTTGTTCCGTCTATCCATTCCATTGTTAATACCCTACGAGAGGTTATTTCTTTATAAATTTTTGGTACAGCTATTTTTGAGTTGTGTTGGTGTAACTTTTTAAATTTTTCAGCATTTTCAGCTTCGTTCAAATAATCCATTTCTTCAAAAACTCTTTTTCCTAATTCATCTATCAATGCAACAAGATCGCTCCTTATAAGGCCAATATTATTTTTTAGCCAATATGCAATATTTCTAACTATGTATAAATCAAGAGTGATTTGTTCTCTTAAACCTGGTCTTTGAACTTTTACAGCTACAACTTCTTTATTTTTTAAAGTAGCTTTATGAACTTGGCCTAGCGAAGCCGCTGAAATGGGTCTTTTGTCAATTTCTAAAAATATTTCACTTATTTTTTTGTCTAAATCTTCTTCTATTAATTCCATGGCCTTATCTCCATCAAAACCTGGCAATTGATCTTGAAGTTCAGATAACTCTTCAAGAAGTACAACTGGAATAATGTCAGGTCTAGTTGATAAAGCTTGACCTGCTTTTACAAATGCAGGACCTAATTTTACTAGTAAATTTGTCAGTTCCTTAGCTCTATATCTTGCCTTAGATTCTTTTTTTAGTTGACCTGTTAATTTATCCCAACCAACTGAAATGACATAAACTAATATTGGAATTAACGTTTGCCAAAGCCGTTTTAGGAGTCTTTGAGGATTTTTTTGATAAATTTTTGCAATAACTTTTGGATCATATTTAAGTAATCCTGAAGCTTCAATAAAATCGGTATACTCTTCATTCATGACTTTTTTTATATAAACCCTTTTAATTTCTTAAATAAAGAGTTAATTTTTTTATATGAAATTATTAACATGTTAATAAAATTAAATTTAAAAAATATAGCCTTAATAGAAATTATAGAAATTAATTTCGAAAAAGGTTTGAATATCATTACAGGAGATTCAGGTTCTGGAAAATCATTAATTTTAGACTCCCTTAATGTTTTATTCGGCGGATCTAATATACCTTTAAAGCACTTAATACGTCCAGGAAAACAAGAATGTTTAATTGAAGCGAAATTTTCTAATTCATCAATAGTATATGATTGGTTATCCAAAAATGGTTTTAGTAAAATTTCAGGTGAATTCTTTATAAGAAGAAAATCCTATAAAAAAAACAATAAAATAATTACAAAATATACTATAAATGATTTATTTATCAGCAAAAAAGAGTTAGCTGATTTAGGTTTGTTATTAATAGATTTTGCTGGTCAATCTGATAGTGTTTTATTTGACAAGCTAGAGTATAGGAGATTAATAATTGATGATCTCGGTCCTAAAGAATTCAAGAACGTAAATTTCCAGATAAAAAAATTATGGAATGAATTGCAAATTTTAGAAAAAATAAGAGATGATAAAATTCAATCTTTTAAAAAGAAAGAAGAGGATAATTTTGCAGTAAAACAGATGTATAAAATGTTGGATGAAGCAAATTTAAATTCATGTGATGAAATTCTTGAATTACAAGCAAAGGAACGTTGGCTTGCCAATACTTATGATATTACTAATTCTTTACAGCTGTCACTTGATAACTTAAATCATTATGAAAATGAACGCCCATCAGTAAGTGCACTAATTATTCAATCAATTAAACAACTTAGTAAGGTTGCTGATTTTGACTCTAAGATTAAGACTTTGAATGATGATTTAATAAATATTCAAGATGATGTTGAAAATTTAATTATTGCTTTAAAAGAATATCTTGAACAAATTGGTAATGAGGATAATAGTTTAGAAGAAGTGCAAAAAAGACTTTTCTATTTGAAAAATTTAGAGCGTACTTTCTCTTTAGATTTACCAAATTTGATCTCCAAGAGAGATGAATTAAAAATATTAGCAAATAAGAATTTATATCAGGAGGATATTAAGAACTTAGATATTCAAATTAAAAAACTGCAATCTATGTTAAACAACCTTTTTGAGATTCAGTCCTTTCAAAGGAAGAAAACAGCTAATAAGCTTCAAAATTCAGTAATGTCAATTTTGCAAAATTTAGGTTTGAAAAATGCAACTTTTTCAATCGAATTCAAAAAAAGTGTATTTTCTTCTGAAGGTCAAGATATGATTGAGTTTTTGTTTTCTGCGAATCCTGATCAAAAGTTAGCGCCACTTACTAAAGTTATCTCTGGTGGAGAAATGTCTAGATTTCTATTAGCAATTAAATCTAGTATTTCGAAAAAACCTAATACTTTTTTCTTAGATGAAATTGATAATGGATTGAGTGGTAAATCTTTATATGCTCTTGTTGAGTTATTAAAAATTATTTCGCAAGAAAGGCAGGTTTTATGTATTACTCATCAACCTTTTTTAGCAGCATCTGGAAATATTCATTTTAAAGTAAAGAAAAAAGTAATTAATGGGATAACATTCACTTCTATTTCGAAACTAACTACAAAAATTGAAAGACAAAATGAGTTAATTGAACTTATAGGCGGTGGTTTTAGCGAGGCGAATAGTTATGCTTTGACACTTATAGATAGAGCAGCCGCATAAATTTAAAAATTTCTACTATAATGAATATTCTTTAAATCCATCTTAGATTTAAACATGGTTAAGAAAAATATTAATGTAAATGAAGATAACTCAATAAAGATTAGAGGAGCTCGACAGCATAATCTTAAAAATATAGATCTAACTCTTCCTCGGAATAAATTTATAGTTTTTACAGGTGTAAGTGGTAGTGGAAAGAGTTCCTTAGCCTTTGATACGATTTTTGCTGAGGGTCAGAGGAGATATGTAGAAAGTCTTTCTGCATATGCAAGACAGTTTCTCGGTCAAGTTGATAAACCAGATGTAGATAATATAGAAGGCTTATCTCCAGCTATATCAATAGATCAAAAATCAACAAGTCATAATCCTCGATCTACTGTAGGAACAGTAACTGAAATACAAGATTATTTAAGATTATTGTTTGGCCGAGCTGGAGAACCTCATTGTCATCATTGTGGTATGCCTATTGCACCTCAAACAATAGATGAAATGGTTGACCAAATAGTATTGCTTCCTGAAGGAACGAGATATCAGTTGTTAGCACCAGTAGTAAGAGGTAAAAAAGGGACTCATGCAAAATTATTAAGTGGATTAGCTGCGGAAGGTTTTGCTCGAGTAAGAATTAATGGAGAGGTTAGAGAGCTTGCAGATAGTATTGATTTAGATAAAAATCATACTCACAATATTGAAGTTGTAGTTGATAGATTGATTGCCAGAGAAGGGATTCAAGAAAGATTAAATGATTCTTTACAAACTTGTTTAAAAAGAGGAGATGGTCTTTCTATAGTTGAAGTCGTTCCAAAAAAAGGAGAAAGTTTGCCTCCTAATCTAGATAGAGAAAAGCTGTATTCAGAGAATTATGCTTGTCCAATTCATGGATCTATTGTAGAAGAATTATCTCCAAGATTATTTTCTTTTAATAGTCCTTATGGTGCTTGCCCTGATTGCCATGGTATTGGATATTTAAAAAAATTTACTGCAGATAGAGTTATTCCAGATACTTCTTTACCTGTTTATGCTGCCATAGCTCCTTGGAGTGAAAAAGATAATACTTATTATTTTTCTTTACTTTATTCAGTAGGGCAAGCTTATGGCTTTGAATTAAAAACCCCATGGAAGGATTTGAGTGATTTGCAAAAAAATGTTTTACTTTCAGGATCTGATAAGCCAATTTTAATTCAAGCCGATAGTCGCTTTAAGACTTCCAGCGGGTTTGAAAGACCTTTTGAAGGAATTTTGCCAATCTTAGAGAGGCAGTTAAAGGAATCTAACGGAGAATCAGTTAAACAAAAGTTAGAAAAATATTTAGATTTAGTTCCTTGTAAAACATGTTCTGGAAAAAGATTAAAGCCGGAAGCTCTTGCTGTAAAGCTTGGGCCTTATAACATTACCGATTTAACTTCAATTAGTGTTGCAGAAACTTTATCTCATATTGAAAAAATAATGGGGTTAAGTACTAATAAAAAAGAAAATATTGTTTTATCAGAGAAACAAAAACAAATAGGCGAGTTAGTTCTCAAAGAAATTCGATTACGTTTAAAGTTTCTTATCAATGTAGGTTTAGATTATTTAACTTTAGATAGGCCAGCTATGACTCTTTCAGGAGGCGAAGCTCAGCGTATTAGATTAGCAACTCAAATAGGAGCAGGCTTAACTGGAGTTTTATATGTATTGGATGAACCTAGTATTGGTTTACATCAAAGAGATAATGATAGGTTGCTCGAAACATTAAAAGATCTCAGAGACTTAGGTAATACTCTTGTTGTTGTTGAACACGATGAAGATACTATGAAATCTGCTGATTACATAGTAGATATTGGTCCAGGTGCAGGAGTTTATGGTGGTGAGATTATTGCAAAAGGTTCATTTGATGATGTTTTAAAAACACAAAAGTCCTTAACTGGAGCTTATCTTAGTGGAAGAAAGTTTCTCCCCACTCCTAAAGAGCGAAGATCTTCAGTAAAAAAAAGTTTAATCTTAAACAACTGTGTTAAAAATAACTTAAAAAACATATCCGTTGAATTTCCATTAGGGAGATTAGTTTCTGTAACTGGAGTTAGTGGAAGTGGAAAAAGTACTCTGGTTAATGAATTATTACATCCTGCACTTTGTCATTCTCTTGGGTTTAAAGTACCTTTTCCTAAAGGCGTTAAAGAGTTAAAAGGTATAAAAGCTATTGATAAGGTTATTGTTATTGATCAATCTCCTATAGGAAGAACACCTAGATCAAACCCTGCTACTTATACAGGTGCTTTTGATCCTATTAGACAATTATTTACTGCTACCGTCGAAGCTAAGGCTCGCGGCTATCAAGCAGGACAATTTAGTTTCAATGTGAAAGGAGGAAGATGCGAAGCCTGTCGGGGGCAAGGCGTTAATGTTATTGAAATGAATTTTTTACCAGATGTGTATGTTCAATGCGATGTATGCAAAGGTGCTCGTTTTAATAGAGAAACGCTTCAAGTTAAATATAAAGGATTTAATATTTCAGATGTATTAGAAATGACTGTTGAACAGGCTGCTGAAACTTTTTCTGCTATTCCTCAAGCATCTGACAGACTCTCAACATTAGTTGATGTGGGGCTAGGTTACGTCAAATTAGGACAGCCAGCGCCAACGCTATCTGGCGGAGAAGCACAAAGAGTCAAATTAGCAACTGAGTTATCAAAAAGAGCTACTGGAAAAACTTTATATTTAATTGATGAACCAACAACGGGTTTAAGTTTTTATGATGTCCATAAATTAATGGATGTTATTCAACGTTTAGTAGATAAAGGTAATTCCGTAGTGGTTATTGAGCATAATTTAGATGTTATAAGATGTTCAGACTGGATAATCGATTTAGGGCCTGATGGAGGTGATAAAGGTGGGGAAATTATTGTAGAGGGTACACCTGAAGATGTTGCGAAGCATTCAACTAGTTATACAGCTAAATATTTAAAAAAAGCTTTAAATTAAACTCTAAACTAGTTATATTTCTTCGTATTGCTGACTTAATTACTTGTAAACAATTTTCATAAAGTTATTAAAACAGCAGTTATAGCAACAACTTTTTTTGTTTATATTGTTTTTAAAGGTTAAATCATAATGCTTTCTTAATATTTCAGAGTTAAAAAGAGCTTATTTCTATAGGGGATTGTATTTGAGATCTGTAAAATGAGTTTGAAATTTTTACATTTGCATTTGCATGGTTTAATACGTTCTAATAGTCTTGAACTAGGCAGAGATTCAGATACTGGTGGTCAAACGCAATATGTTTTGGAATTAGTCAAGAGTTTATCAAAAATGCCTGAAGTTGACCAAGTTGATCTAGTTACTCGTCTAATTAATGATAGTAAAGTAGATATTTCTTATGCAAACGAGAGAGAATTTATTGAACCAGGAGCGCAAATATTAAGATTTCAATTTGGCCCCAGCAAATATTTAAGAAAAGAATTACTTTGGCCGTATTTAGATGAATTAACTCATAATCTTATTCAGTATTATCAAAAATCTGAAGATAAGCCGAACTTTATACATGCTCATTATGCAGATGCTGGTTATGTAGGAATTCGCTTAAGCAAAGCCCTCAAAGTGCCATTAATCTTCACTGGGCATTCCCTAGGAAGAGAGAAAAAAAGAAAATTACTTGAGGCTGGTTTAAAAATTAATCAAATTGAAAAGTTGTATTGTATTAGCAAAAGAATTAAGGCGGAAGAAGAAGCATTAAAGTATGCAGATATTGTTGTAACTAGTACCAAACAAGAATCAAAATATCAATATTCTCAATATAGTTCTTATTTACTTGAAAAATCTAGAGTTATTGCTCCTGGTGTTGATCATACTAAATTTCATCATATTCATTCGACAACTGAGACTTCTGAAATTGATAATATGATGCTTCCTTTTTTGAAAGATCTTAGAAAGCCTCCACTATTAGCCATTTCTAGAGCAGTAAGAAGAAAAAATATTCCTTTTTTAGTTGAAGCATATGGACGATCAGAAAAATTAAAAAGAAAAGCTAATTTAGTTTTAGTCTTAGGTTGTAGAGACAATACATCAAAACTTGATTCTCAGCAAAAAGATGTTTTTCAAAAGATTTTTGAAATGATAGACAAATATAACTTATATGGAAAAGTAGCTTATCCAAAAAAACATTCTCCAACAAATATTCCCTCCTTATACAGATGGGCTGCTTCTAGGGGAGGGATGTTTGTAAACCCTGCTTTAACAGAACCCTTTGGTCTAACATTACTCGAAGCTTCTTCATGTGGTTTGCCTATTATTGCTACAGATGATGGTGGCCCCAAAGAGATTCATTCAAAATGTGAAAATGGTTTATTAGTAGATGTGAGTGAAATCAACAAATTAAAAATTTCTCTAGAACAAGGAATTTCAAACAGCACTCAATGGAAAGTGTGGAGTAGAAATGGCATAGAGGGAGTTAATAGACATTTTAGCTGGAATACTCATGTCGGTAAGTATTTATCAGTTTTATTAGGTCTGGATCAAAAATCCACTATTGTTTCATCATCTGGAATTAAACAAAGTTGCCTAAAAGGTTGTTCTTCACTTATAAAGCCCCATTGATTAAAGATTTCTGGGTCAGAATGTATTATTAATTGATTTTTTTGCGTTTTTTTTAATTGAAAGCCTTGTTGAGATAATTTTTTGATTAAGTGAGCTGTTTCTTCAAATCTAGAAGCCATTGCATCAAGACTACTACAGTCACTTGTTAATCCATCATCCTTCCACGTAAAGAAACTCATGCTAAAAAATGATTTAAAGATTTATTTTTAAAACTATACCTAAAATCACGAGTAATATGTTTATTTTCCAGAAGTTTTCAACTATTTTTTTTTCTTCAACACCATTTAATTCATAATGATGATGAATGGGTGCCATTAAAAATATTCTTTTCCCATTCTTAAAAAATTTTTTGGTAATTTTGAAAAAACTCACCTGTAGCATTACTGATAAAGCTTCAATAATGAATATCCCAGAGAAAATAAATAATGTAAAAAAACTATTAGTTAATATTGCTATAGAACCTAATGTAGCTCCGATTGATAATGATCCTGTATCTCCCATAAATATTTTCGCTGGATATTTGTTGAATTTCAGAAAGCCCATACATAATCCTGACATTGCATAAGAAATTAGACCATATAATATTAATTCTGATTGATTTCGAATTAATATTTCTGTACCAAGTCCAAAAAAGACTATTGCACTGCATCCAGAGGCTAGTCCGTCAAGGCCATCGGTTAAATTTACTGCATTACTTAAACCTACTAAGATTAGAAAACATATTGGAATAACTATTATATTAGAATCTATAGTCCATTTATTAGCTATGATTTCAGTGTTAATAAAGCTGTTTTGGGATGCTAATAAGATAAATACTATTGCAATTAAGGCTTGTAAAGAAAATTTTTCTATTGATTTTAAACCTGTACTATTGTTTCTCCTAATACTTATATAGTCATCTAATAATCCAATAACAAAAAAACTAAAACTACAAAATAATATTAATGTTGTTCTAGTTGAATCAAAGTAAATATTTATTATTAAAAGAAGTATTAGAAAAGGCAAGAGAATAAATATTCCGCCCATTGTAGGAGTATTTTTTTTTCTTAAATGAAGGGATGGACCTTTATCTCTAATGTTTTGTAATATATTTAATTTTACAAATATTTTTATACCGTATTTAGTTATTAATAAAGAAATAAAAAAACATATAAGATAAATATTAATTATTTGTAAATTACTAAAAATAAAAGAATTTACTATTAAAGAAAAGGTAATTAAAAAGAATAAAGAGGTAAAGTTTAAATCTTTAATCTTCCCAATCATCATCAGAAGTATCTTCTTCAACTTTATAATCTTCTTTTTCTCCCATTAAAGCTGAAAGTTCTTCTTCTTCAATTGTACTAATTTCTTGTGACTCACCTTCTTTTTCAGTAACAAGTCTTCCTGTCTCTTCTAACCAAGATAACAAATCAGGTTCTTCTCTTAATGGTAGAACAGGTGCAGGATCTTTTCTATGGTAGCAACTTAAGGCTGGGTTTACTTCAGCTATTTCGCTTAATCTAATTTGGAGTTTATTAGAATCCATTTAAAAATTTTTTCCTCTATATACCATAATACATAAATAGGCATAAAAAAATTTTGTTTAATAAAGGAAATTTAAAATACTTCTTAATTTGGCCAATTTCAGTTTTATTGGCTATGTTTTTTAGATTATATGGTTTTTTAAAGCCAGAGATTTTATTAATTAGTTACTATCTTGTTCTTTTATTAGTTTTTGGTCCAGCAATTGTAGTTACAATAATATTAGTTTTTAATAAATTTTTGAGAGTTAAAAGAAATTAAGATTTCAGACTTTCACTGGAGGTAATTTCAATGCAGCAGATAAAAAAAGTCGTTCTTGCATATTCGGGAGGGGTTGATACAAGTATTTGCATTCCTTATTTAAAAAATGAATATGGCATTTCAGAAGTAGTGACTTTTGTAGCTGATCTTGGACAAGGAGATGATTTAGAGAATGTTAGACAAAAAGCTTTAGATTCTGGCGCATCACATTCAGTGATAGGTAATTTAGTAGATAACTTTATTGAGAAGTATGCTTTCCCTGCTATTAGAGCAAATGCGCTGTATGGAGGTAAGTATCCATTATCAACGGCTCTGGCTAGGCCTTTAATAGCAGAAAATCTTGTTAATTTAGCAAGAGAATTAAATGCAGATGCAGTTGCTCACGGTTGTACAGGTAAAGGAAATGATCAAGTAAGATTTGATTTGGCTATTCATGCTTTAGGACCAGATTTAAAGATAATTACACCTGCTAGAGAATGGAAGATGAGTAGAGAAGAAGCCATTATGTATGGAGAAAAATTTGGTATCCCCGCTCCTGTTTCAAAAAAGTCACCTTATTCTATTGATGTAAATCTTCTTGGTCGCAGTATTGAAGCAGGTTTGTTGGAAGATCCAATGGAAGAACCAAACGAAGATGTTTTTGCTATGACTTCATCTATTCATGATGCACCAAATTCTCCTAAAGATATAGAAATTGTATTTAAAAATGGATTTCCTGTTGGGATAGGTAATGAATCCTTAAGCCCAGTAGAGATGATACAAAAAGCTAATTCTTTAGCAGGAGAGCATGGTTTCGGAAGGATAGATATGATTGAAGATAGAGTAGTTGGAATAAAAAGTAGAGAAATCTATGAGACGCCTGGGCTTTTACTTCTTATAAAAGCTCATAAAGAATTGGAAAGTATAACCTTAAATCCAGATGTATTAGATTTTAAACATTTGGTCGAAAAAAAATGGGGTCAACTCGTTTATCAGGGATTTTGGTTTGGCCCTTTAAAAAAAGCATTAGATTGTTTTATTGATTCAACTCAGACTTCTGTTAATGGAAAAGTAAAAATGAGATTACATAAAGGAAATGCAATAGTTATTGGTAGGTCTTCTGAAAATAATTCTTTATACAGGGAAGATTTAGCAACATATAGTAAAGATGATACTTTTAACCACGAGCAAGCCGAAGGATTTATTTATATGTGGGGAATGTCTAATAAAATATGGGCAGAATTAAATTCAAAAAAAGAATAACTAAAATTTAAGATTTTACAGGTTCTTTAATTTCAGGAGCTGGAACTTCTGAACTCTCTTCTTTCTTTTCGTTATTTTCGTCAATCTTTGACTCTCTTTTATTAGTTGAAACACTATCCTCTTTTTCTTTATTTTCTGACTGATTAGAGCCTTTGTTAGAAGATCTTGGAGTTGGTAAGGGACCTTCTTGTTTTACTGTTAAATATCTAATAACATCTTCACTTAAACGCATTGCTTTTTCTATTTTGAAAACATGTTGTCCATCACCTTGATGACTTAATTGGACATAAATCCCTTCTCTATGTTTTGCTATTGGATAAGCTAATCTTCTCTTACCTCTCATTTGACTATCAAGGATTTTACCCCCTAGTTCTTCAAGAATTTTATTATATTTATCAATATGGTTAGTAACTTCATCCTCCGCAATATCTGGGCGAAGAATATACATAGTTTCGTAATAAATTTGTTCAGTCATGATTTTCAGACAAGGTCTTTGGCCCATAATTGGTTTAATGAGCGTCTGTTCATTATTTACCATACATTATCAAGGTCAAATTATTTAATATTGAAAATTATTTATTAGATTTAAGATATTTTTTCAATGCATCATTCATAACTTCAAAAGGAACTTCTAAGTTATTTGTCCAGAATGCTAATGATTTAGCTCCTTGAGCAATAAGCATTTGTGTACCGTCTATGGTCAAACATCCTTTTTTATCGCAAAATTTTAAAAATGTTGTCGGTGATGGATTGTATATTAAATCATATACGATTGTTTTTGATTTAATATTTTTCCAAAGACTTTCCCCAAATGGCATAACATTTACATTTGGGGTTGTGTTCATACCGACTGGAGTAGTGTTTACAATTAAATCCGTTTTTTGAATCAAATTTTCAAGTTCTTTATTTGTGTTCACTAAGCCCTCTATCGAGATATCGTTTTTAAAATTTGAAATTAATTCATTTAATGAATTTCTATTACGAGAGACAACTGTGATTTTTGATAATTTTAAATCTTTTAGACCTTGAATTACTGATCTAGCTGATCCTCCAGATCCAAGAATTATTGATGTTTTTTCTGCTAAATTAAGATTTTTTAAGGGATAAATAAATCCATCAATATCTGTGTTTGTTCCACTCCAAGTTTTATTGTCTTCTAACTTTAAAGTATTGATAGACTTTACCTTTTTGGCAATTGGAGATATTTCATTACACATATCAAATACTTTTTCTTTGAATGGAATAGTTATATTTAGGCCTTTACAATTCATTTTTTTTAGAGAATTGACTACACTTTCTAAGTCATTGTCTTTACAAGGGATTGCTAAATAAATTAAATCTAGTCCTAAATATTGAATAGCTGCATTTTGCATTATTGGAGACAGCGAGTGACTTACTGGGTTTCCAATTAAAGCGAGAAATGAAGTTTTGCTTGTAATCATCTTAAGTAAGATCTTTGGAAAGAATTGTAATCTGTTCGGGAACCACTCCCCGTTTTAGAGTAACAATAATGACGTTAATGAACGATTATGGAGAGTATTCAAATAGTGCATTTTATTCATGGGGAAGGTTGTTGGAATTGATCTAGGAACAACTAATAGTTGTGTTGCTGTTATGGAGGGAGGTAAACCCACTGTAATAGCAAATGCAGAAGGTTTCAGAACAACGCCATCTGTTGTTGCTTATACAAAAAACCAAGACCAGCTTGTAGGCCAAATTGCTAAGCGCCAAGCTGTTATGAATCCAGAAAATACTTTTTATTCAGCTAAGCGTTTTGTTGGAAGAAGAGTTGATGAAGTTAACGAGGAATCAAAAGAAGTTAGTTATTCTGTTGAAAAATCTGGTTCTAGCGTTAAATTAAAATGCCCTATTTTGGATAAGCAGTTTTCTCCGGAAGAGGTAAGTTCCCAAGTTTTAAGAAAATTAGCGGATGACGCTGGAAAATATCTTGGTGA
>QCRE01000026.1 GCA_003212005.1 Prochlorococcus sp. AG-459-M13
ATATCTATACCTTATATTGCTGTAAATTCAAAAGTTTTTGCCGAACAATTAGAAACTATTGACTACAAAAGTTTTGAATCTATAAATCAAATAAATGCACCTAAATTTTCTTCTTTATTAACTATAGTATGGAATCCAATAATAAATACATTTAAAAACTTTGGTTTATATCGATTAGAGTGTTCAATAAGAAGTACGGTGATTTTAGGGCTTTTTGGGATTGGAGGAATAGGTACTAGTATTTTTTTATCTTTCCAAACTTTGAATTTTAGAGAGTTATGGACTTATCTATGGTCCTTAGCAATTTTGATAATTCTTTCTGGATTAATATTAAAAAAAATAAAATTTAATACTACAAATAAAATCCTTTCTATTTTTTTTATTGCAGTTTTTTTCATAACAATTTTATTTTCTTTTTCATATTTTCTTTATTTTATTTTTAATAATAATTTTGAAAATTTTAATTCTGTTAGTTCTCTTTTTAGATCAGGCTCAGATTTAGGATTATTTGATTTCTTAAAATATATATATGAAACAATAATTTTAAGTCTTTTATCAACAGGAATCGCAATTAGTTTACCTCCATTAGTAATAGGAATTTTTAACAACAATACTTCTAAAATTTTTATAAAAATTTTTGCATTTTTTTTCCGTTTTATACCTACACCTTTAATACTTCTATGTCTATTAACTTTTAATAATCCTTCATTATCTTTAGCAGCCTTAACATTAGGTCTTCATAACGCTGGCATTACAAGCAAATTACTTTTTACAAATCTTGATAGCCAAGACAAGAGAAATTATATTGCAATGAAATCTCTAGGAATCTCAAAAAAGACTAGTTGGCTTTTAGGTTTATTTTCTCAACAAGCAAAAAGTTACTTAGCATATTGCGCTTATAGATCTGACATTATTATTAGAGAAACTGCAATTGTTGGAGTTATCGGAAGTGTTGGTCTAGGTTGGCAATTGCAAGAATCACTAAGTTCCTTCGCATGGCAAGAAGTTACCATAGTTTTGATAGCTTATAGCTTCATCGCAATAGTTGGCGAATTAATAAATGGTAAAATCAAAAATAGTTTAACTTGATTTATAAGAATAATTTGTTGAATCAAGTAATTATTTTTTCCAGTTTTAGTGATTAGTTTACCAAAACAGCTAGTTGTAATTGGAGATAGCTCAGTTTATGGATGGGGAGATAATGAAGGTGGAGGATGGTGTGAGAGGCTTAGAAAAGATTGGTGCAATAATCAAAATGGGCCAGTAATTTATCAACTTGGCGTTAGGGGAGATGGGATAGAAAAAGTTTCATCTAGATGGGAAAAAGAATGGTCATCTAGAGGAGAAACGAGAAGAAATAAACCTAAAGCAATCCTGCTAAATGTGGGTCTTAACGACACTGCAGCAATTGGGCAGAAAAACGGAAGACATCAATTAGATATAGATGGATTTGAATATGGATTAGAGAGACTAATTAATGAAATGAACTCTCAAACAAATGTCTTTGTAATTGGTTTGACACCAGTTGACGAAAGCAAAATGCCATTCGCAGGATGCCTATGGTACTCAAATGATTTTTGTAATTCTTATGAAAGGAGAATGGAAGAAGTATGTCTCAATCAGAATGTTCCATTTCTGCCTACATTTAGAGAAATGTTCTCTGACCAAAGGAGTAAGAATTGGATTACGAGTGATGGGGTTCATTTAAATTCTGAAGGACATTTCTGGATTTTCCAAAGACTGAAGAGCTGGGAGATCCTTACAAAATGGAAGGAATCCTAAATCTTTCAAAATAATTTTAATTTAAAAACTATAAGAAAAAGAGAAGGGTAAAGATCGCAAAAACAGAAGCAAGACTTGTCTGAATAGCATTTACCATTTCATTACTTAATTTATATTTATTTTGAAATTTAGCACCAATAATACTTTCTGAAAGTGTTGCCAAAAATCCTGAAACTGCAACAATTATAAATTGGGATTTAGTAGAAATAATTGATAGACGAAACATTATAAAAGTCATAAATATTGATCCAAAGACACTAGCTAATGTACCTTCTAAACTTATTCCTCCTTCAGTTCCTCTCTTAACTTTTTTAAGTGAAGTAATTAAATATGTATCTTTTCCAAACCTTTTTCCAATTTCACTACCAAAAGTATCCGCCAACTTTGCAGCAAAACTCGCTGCAAAACCTATTTTAAACAAAACTATATTGGCTGTATTTAATTTAGTCATCATGGCAAGAAACAATCCTGTAGCTGCAGATCCCCAAACATTTTCAGGGCCTCTTCTCCCTTCTCTTTTTTCAGCTATTCCTTGTTCTTTTTTAAATTTAAAACCTATTTTGGTCACGAGAGAGCCAAATAATAAATAAATTACAACTGATATCCATCCTTGCCAGGACAAACATCCCCACAAAATTGTGCCTAAAATACCTGCATTTATCCAACCACCTTTCGTCATCATAGGAATCTTACAAAATAAAAAAATCAAAATAAAATTTATACAAAAACCTACAAAAAATTGATTTGATATCAAACTCATTTTTATCTAATTCCTTAATTTCAAATCAATTCTCCACTGATTTAATATTGATGATGCGTTAATACTAGCTGTTGAAGTTCTCAAAATAGTGTTAGAGAGTTTAACAAAGGTATTTTTGTTTTTTTTAAAAAAATCAATTTCTCTTGAAGACCAACCTCCCTCAGGGCCAATTACATTCCAGAAAATACCTCCATTTTTATTTACAAATTCTTCCTGTTTTCTTAACCATTGATTCAAGTCATAACAATTATCTTCTCTAGTAATAGAGATTGAAACTCTCTCTTGATTATCTCTACTTTTTATCCATTCAATAATATCCATACCGTTTAAAATCGATGGTTTCCATAATCTCTCACTTTGCTCAACTGCTTCATTGATAATTGAATTCCATCTAAAAAGTTTTTTTGTGAAATTTAATTTATTGTTAACTTGCCTCTCTGAAAATAATGGTTGTATAAAATCAATTCCAATCTCTGTGCACATTTTTAAAATATCCTCAAAACCACTTTTTGGTATAACAACAGCTATTCCCAATAAATAAATTTCTTGTTCTTGAAATAAGTAAGGTTTTTTTAACTGAATTATTTCTAAACAATCATTTTTAACTTTTATAGCTTTCCATAATGAACCCTCCCCATTAGCAATAAATATTTCTTTACCAGTTTTTATCCTCATTACTTTATTTATGTAATGAGCCTCTTCATTAGTCAGTTTTAAATTATTGTTCTTAATATTTTCAATTCTTTCATGGGAAATAATTAATCTTGTTAAGTCTTCCATCTAAAGCACTTAATCTTTGAAAACCAGATCTTCATGTTCTTCAATAGCCCAATCATTATTTTCACCACCAATAATCAATTCTTCAATATTTACATAATTATTAGATATCTCATTTAAAGAATTAATTAAGATATCTATTGACAGCGAATCTGAAGTACCAAAATCAACCCAACATCTAGCCCAAAGGTTTTGATACTCCATTATTCCTAAATTATGCATTAAGGCAGGAAGAGATGCGTTTTTTTGGTCATTATCGTATGACATCCAACTAAGATCTGAACCCTCTTCATGAGTTTGCAAATTCTCAGAATTAAATCCCCCTAATCTTCCTAAAACATACCAACTATCAAAAACACCATCTAAATAATTTTTTTCATCTTGAGTTGGTGATTCTGAGAACTTTATCCATATCCAACAGTTAAAAGGATCAACTTCTCTAAAAACAATATTCATATTTACTAATAGCTTTTTAGACTTATGGCTATTATAAGTAAGTTAATACAAGATTCAAATTCATACCAATAAATTTGTTTATAATGCTCTTTTTAAAAGAAATATCTTATCAACCTCAAACTAGTGAAACAAAAATAATAGACAATCTTAATGTAAAAGTTCATGAAAACGAAATCATCTTAATTTGCGGCGATAGTGGTTCTGGGAAAACAACTTTAATTGAAATAATAGCTGGGTTGATTAATCCCCAAAAAGGAAAAATATGTTGGAAAAATAAAATTTTATCTACTAGACAAAGAAGATGGCTTACTGGAATAGTATTCCAGTTTCCTGAAAGATATTTCATAGGGACAACTATTGGGAATGAATTAAAAATAGGCCACAAATTTTTAAGAGAGAAAAATATAGAAATAGTTTTAAATAAAGTCGGTCTTAAAAATGTAAATCTGACACAACCACCAGAGCAACTTAGTGGTGGACAGCAAAGAAGATTAGCTGTAGCTGTTCAACTACTTAGAAACCCTTCAATTCTTTTACTTGATGAACCTACTGCGGGGTTAGACTTTTCAATGAGAAATGATGTAAAGAATTTAATTCTAGATCTCAAAAATCAAAATACAATTATTATCGTCACTCATGAACCGTCTTTATTTGAAGGAATTCCTTCTAGGATGTTAATCCTGAAAAAAGGAAAAATTTACGAAAGCAAATCATGAGAGATAGGATAGTTCGCGCTACAGCTGCAAATGGAGGAATAAGATTAGTTGCAGTCTTAACTACGGAATCTTCTTTAGAAGCAAAAAGGAGACATAAACTTTCTTATTTGACCACATGCATCTTAGGAAGAGCGTTTAGTGCCTCACTTCTTTTAGCAAGTTCGATGAAGATAATGCATGAGAGGGTTACTTTAAGGGTTAGGTCTGACGGACCTCTAAAAGGATTATTAGTAGATGCAGGTAGAGATGGAAAAGTAAGAGGTTATGTAGGTAATCCTGATTTAGAGTTGGATCTAATCAAAACAGATACAAATAAATATTCTTTTAATTTCAAAAAAGCATTAGGTACAGGATATTTAAATGTCATAAGAGATAGTGGTGTTGGAGAGCCTTTCACAAGTACTGTTGAATTAGTAAATGGAAATATCGCAGAGGATGTGGCTTCATATTTATACCATTCAGAACAAACTCCGTCTGCAGTATTTATTGGCGAAAAAATTCAGAATAAAAGTGTTATTTGTAATGGTGGCCTACTAGCCCAAGTTTTGCCAAAAAAAGACACCGATCCCTTATTAGTATCATTACTTGAAGAAAGATGTAAGGAAGTTAATTCTTTTAGCGAACAACTTTTTCAATCGAAGGATAATCTCCTTTCACTAATAAGAAATATTTTCCCGGATATTGACGATAAATCAATATCAGAAAAAGCTCGTTCCCAAGAAGTACGTTTTAAGTGCAAGTGTTCAAAACAAAGAAGCTTAAATGCAATGAAAATGCTAGACAAGAGTGAATTGGAAGACATCCTTCATAAAGATGGTAAAGCAGAATTAGTTTGTGAATTCTGTAAGAATAAATATCTTATAAATTATGAAGAAATTAAATCGATGATAGAAAATTAATCATAAGAAAATCACGCCTAGCCATAAAATAACTATGGCTGGGACACTTTGAATTTTTTGTATTGATAAAGAATTGTTTGAAATCTCCTGAATGAAAGAGTTAGTTTCAAGCAATCCACCGAATATTAATCCTATTGAAAGAAAGGTAACACTCCATCCTAGAGAACCTATAAATCTTTTCCCAGATTTAATTTGTGTATAGGTAAGTATTAATGTTGATATTGAAAGCAAAAGTCTATTATTGGAATCAGGACTTATGAATAACAAAATTAAAAATAATAATCCAAAAGATATTTTTATTGAAAGATTATCAAATGAGGGGGGTGTTATTTTAGGAAGACTATATTGACTTGAGTTCTTAGAATTATTATTTAAATTTTTTATCTTAGAAAGCAGTGGGAAATTATTGTTGGTAGATTGATTAATTTGTTTTTCTTTTTTTGAAGCGCTTACAGCCTCATAACTCACACTACCTGACTGTCTAGCTTTCAAACTCCCCATAAGTAATTGATCAAAGGAAGATTCTATTTTCGCTTTTAAAATTAGATCTTCACCAGCCTCTTTAACTTTAAGATCTCTAGCCTTCTGAATTTCCTCAAAAGCAGCACCTTCTTTTACACCTAAAATTTCATAAGGTGATTTTTCACTATTGTTTTTACTACTGTTTGAATCCAAAATTTTTTACTAATACTAACAGACTAACCAATTTTATAATCCATTAAGGCTTTATAAAACAATTGGTTCGACTCCACTAACAACAGGAGCAACTTTGTTTAAATTTAATTGATTATTATCTTCAACAAATTGATTTAGATTCCACTGATTTTTAAAAAGAATAACTGGCCTATTCCAACAATCTTTAACTATTTTACAATTGAATATTCTGCCAAGTCTTTCAATAGCTGGCCATCCATCAGAAACCCATCTAGCCAATTGATATGGCATTGATTCAAGATTTGCATCTACACCATATTCACTTTTTAACCTGTGAGTTACTACTTCCAACTGCAACTGACCAACAGCTGCGAGTATAGGGTCTCTTTTGCTCTCATCAAAGTCATAAAGAATCTGAACAGCGCCTTCTTCACGAAGTTCATTCACCCCTTTTCTGAAGTTTTTAAAAGCTGAGGGATTTGGATTTCTTAGCCAGCTAAATATTTCAGGACTAAAGGATGGTATACCTTCGTACTCCAGATGAGTGCCAGTATAAAGAGTATCTCCAATAGAGAACATACCTGGATTATTCAAGCCAATAACATCACCAGGATAAGCATCATCAACTACTTCTCTATCTTGCCCAAATATTTTTTGTGGTCTGGATAATCTTATAGTTTTACCAGTTCTGGAATGTTTAACTGACATATCCTTTTCAAATTTTCCACTACAAACTCTAATAAAAGCAACCCTATCTCTGTGTTTTGGATCCATGTTTGCTTGAAGCTTAAAAACAAACCCACTAAATTCATCGATTGCAGGTTCAATATCTCCTTTATTACTGTTTCTTGAAGTTGGTTTTTGAGCCATTTTTAGAAAACTATCTAAAAATGGTCTTACACCAAAATTAGTCATGGCAGATCCAAAGAAAACTGGTGTTAAAGAGCCATTGAAAACTTTTTCTTTTTCAAATTTTGATCCTGCCTCATCAAGAACCTCCAATTCCTCAAGTGAGTTTTCAAGTAAATCTGTCTCTACATATTTTGATAGCTCTTTATCTTCAAGACTTAATCTTTTCTCATTCGATTGTTTCCCTCTCACGGCTTTATCAAATAAAATCACCTCTCTCGAAAATCTATCAATAACTCCTCTAAATTCCTCGCCACTCCCTATCGGCCAGTTTATAGGCAAAGTATTTAATCCAAGTTCTGATTCAATTTCATCAAGTAAAGAAAATGGCTCTCTCCCTGGTCTATCCATTTTATTTATAAAGGTAAATATTGGTATTTTTCGCATCTTGCAAACTTCAAACAATTTTCTAGTTTGAGGTTCTAGCCCTTTAGCAGCATCTTCTAACATAACTGCATTATCAGCAGCAGCTAATGTTCTATAAGTATCTTCAGAGAAATCTTGGTGTCCTGGTGTATCTAATAGATTGATTACTGATCTTTCATATTCGAATTGCAATACAGTTGATGTAATAGAAATACCTCTTTGTTTCTCCAATTCCATCCAATCTGAAGTAGCTTTTCTTTGATTGCCCCTAGCCTTGACTGCTCCTGCTTGTTGGATGGCACCTCCATATAAAAGGAGCTTCTCAGTAAGAGTCGTTTTCCCAGCATCTGGATGTGAAATAATGGCAAAATTCCTTCTTTTATTTACCGCATTCAGGATATCTTTATTAATTAAAATTTTTGTACCTAAGCTCATTTAATTAATATAGGGAACATCCACTTTGTTCTTAAACATTACCATAAACTATTAAATATTTATCACCGTCTTCAAACACTTCTAAAGAAGACAGATCATTTTCTAAAGTGAAATTTCTTAACTCTTTAAAAGTATAAGAAGCTTTTAAAGATGCATAATAATCATTGGTCAAAATCTCATTATATTTTGTTGAACATTGTGCTTTGAGTTCTAAAGCAGACTTTTCATCGAGTGGTCTTTTTAAGTCCTTATGAAAATTTATAGTAATATTACTAGACAAACTTCTAATGGTTTTGAAGAAATCTTCAAGATGGGTAATGTGATGAATCAAACTGTTACTTACAAGTAACCTAATTTTCTTTTTAAGTAAAAACTTAGTTGATTTAATATCTTTGATATCAGAACAAATGTAGCGTAAATTTTTTAAGTATTTTTTCTGAGTAGAAGTCTCTTTATTATATTCTGCTCTCATAATCATCTCTTTAGAACCATCTATTCCAACTACTTCAGTATTAGGCCATTTTATTGCTAACTTCTCGGATATATTTCCTGGGCCACATCCTAAATCTACTATTAAATCCTTTTCACTTAAAGAAATACTTTTTCTCAAAAGATAATGATTAATTTGATTAATTAGATTAACTTCCCCTTCTGAGAAATCAGCTTCGTCATAAGATAAAACCTGTTCTTTTTTTTTCATTAATTCAGTTTCAGGTATTCTTTCCATATTTATTTCTTAAACAAAGATTTCATATTAAACATAATTCTACACAAACCGTTAAATAGTGGTAAGAATAGTTGCAGACGCCACAGGTAGAGTTATTCTTCCAGTACGGGTTATTTACATACGTTTTTATTATCGTGACTGTTGCACCAAATAAAGCTTCTTCAGAGAGCAATCCAAGTAATCTTAAAAAAGATGATTTTCCAAAGACTGCGCCAGCTGCTTATCCTGTTTTCTTCAGATCCTACAGTAGGAAAACTTCCTCTGGCAAAAGGGAGAACTGGAGCGAGGTAGGTGAAAGAAATTTATCTGGACTTAAAGAATTAGGAAAACTTTCTGATGAAGAATTGATCCTAATGAAAGCTATGCAAAGTAACCAAAAAGCCCAACCTTCAGGGAGGTGGTTATGGATTGGCGGAACTCCTTGGATTAATAAGAATCAAAATTTCTCAGGAGCATACAACTGTACTTCTACAAACTTAATTGATTGGGAAGCCTTCGCTTTGATGATGGACTTAGCAATGATGGGATGTGGAACAGGTGCAATAATTGAGCCTCATTTTATAAACAATCTACCTACAGTATTAAACAAAATAAATATTAAATCAGTTAGTGAAGTTGGAATAACTCCTAAAGGTCAAAGAGAAGAAAATTCATCATTAGAAATAAAAGGGAAAGATCTGCACATCAAAGTTGGAGATAGCAGAAGAGGCTGGGTAGATAGCTATAAATATCTTCTTGAGGCATCAAGTAACGTAAGTCTTGAAAGAGAAATCGATGTTTATATTGATTTGGAAGATATTAGACCTGCCGGAGAATCATTAAATGGTTTTGGAGGAATGGCAAATCCTATTAAATTAAAAGATCTCTACTCTAGAGTCTCATCGCTTCTTGGAAAGGCAATTGGCAGAAAATTAAGTACCGTAGAGTGTTGTTTATTAATTGATGAGGCTGCTGTAACCATAGTTGCTGGAAATATAAGAAGAAGTGCTGGAATGAGGCAATTTGCTTCAGATGATAAAGAGGCGGCATCGGCGAAAGAAAATCTATGGAGTCAAGATGAAGATGGCAATTGGAGGATAGATCCTGAAAAAGATGCCCTTAGGATGGCTAATCATACGAGGGTTTACCATACCAAACCCACTTACCAAACGGTATTGGATGCTGTAACAAAACAATTTCATTCAGGTGAGGGGGCCATCCAATTTGCCCCAGAAGCAATCGCAAGATCAAATGCAGATCTTCTCAAAGATGATGAATTGAAAAAGGAATTTATTGAAATCTACTCAGAACAAGGAAAGGATGAAGCGAGAAATTGGTTAAATAGTAATTATGGACCATTTTCTGAAGAAGAGCTCGATCACAGGATGAGTAGATATGGACTTAACCCTTGTGGGGAGATTTTGGGTAATGATTTTCACTGTAATTTGGCTGAAGTTCATTTAAATCAGATTGATCCCGAAAATTTGGAAGAGCAAAAAAAGGCTTTTAAAGCTGCAGCTCTTTCAGTAGCATGTTTACTCAATCATGAATTTGAAGTTGAACGTTACAGAAAAAGTAGGGAATATGACCCTATTGTAGGAGTTAGTTTTACTGGATTATTTGATTTTTGCGTCCATGCATTTGGGACACCATGGTTAAAATGGTGGGAATCGGGAAGGCCAAATAGCGAAGAAGGGAAAGCTTTCAAAAAGAAAGAAGCTGAATTCTTAGATTCTTGGAGAAAAATAGTAAAAGAGACTGTATGGGAATATTGTGATAAACATAATCTAAGAAGACCAAATCGATGCACAACGGTTCAGCCTGCCGGGACTAAAAGTCTTTTAACTGGAGCAGCTCCAGGATGGCATCCTCCAAAGGCTCAAAGATTCATAAGGAGAATAACTTTCAGAAAAAATGATCCAATCGCTCTAGCTTGCATGGATTATGGTTACTCAGTTGTTCCATCTCAATCTGACAAAGATGAGAATGGCTGCTTGCTTGATAATCCCTTTGATCCAAGATGTACTGAATGGTTAGTTGAAATCCCAACAGAAGTAAGCTGGGCGAATATAGATGGTGCAGACCAGATAGATATTAATAATTTCTCTGCATTAGCTCAATTTGATTTTTACATGCAAGTGCAGAAATTCTACACAGAGCACAATACCTCTGCAACAGTAGAATTTAGAGAAAATGAAATCGAGGATTTAGCGAAGGCTATTCATAAAGCAATAGAAAATAATGAAGGGTATATTTCTGCGGCACTATTAGCTAGATTTAGTGCCAATGCAACATTCCCGAGATTACCTTTTGAACCAATAAGTAAAGAGGAATATTTATCTTTACAGGAAAAAGTCACTGAAAGAAAAGTTAATAACGATTTCTTTGATGCACTGAATAAATATGATGTAGGAGAGCTATCTGAAGCAGGACCCGCAGGTTGCGATTCAGATAAATGTCTTCTTCCTCTAGCAAAACCAAAAAATTAATATTAAATTATTTATTAATAAAGTTAATATTTGTTTTTTAAAAATCTATCCATAGCTAAATCTTAAGTAATTACATAAATTGATTATGACTTTAAGCTTAAATATTGGTAACTTGTTCAATGATTCATCCACCCATGCATTAGTTGACGAACTAAGGAAAAAAAACACGGAAGAAGAGATATTGGAATTCGAAGAAAAATTTAATTCCAAAAATGAAAACAACCTTCATGTTTATATCTGTAAATTTCTAAAAAACAGATCAATATCAAGAGCTTTAGCTTGTAAGTGGCTTGTTACAATGATTAATAAAAAAGAATCAGAAATACAGGCCCTGAGACTTAAATAATCAAGTCAATGCAGAAAGTCTCCATAGAGCTATCCCAAAAATTGAAACACCCATTATTAATGTAAAAGCTAAAGCATTCACCACCTGAACCTTCTCTGTCATCACATTTGCGAATGGAAGCAGCTGAGCAAACAAAGGTTTTTCCTCAACAACGGTAGTTCTTTTACGAGGAGATTTTTTGTTTTTTGAGAACATAAAACAAGGTTATAATCTTTTGAATTTTACATATAAAAAGCAAGTTTATTAAAAATAAAACGATTAATTGCACAAAATGTAACCTGTATTTTTTTAAGATATAAATAAGTTAAAAAAAAAAAAATTTAAAAATTAAAATGGATAATAATTTATTTAATTAATCTTAAACTGGACAAAAATATTTAGGCAGTGTTACTATTAAACTGTAGCAATAGCTACAAAACGTTCAACTTGCATTTGCAAGATGCAGATAGACTTAAGCCATGGAACGGGGACTTAAGCGTAACAGGAGTAACAAAATGACTCTTATTTACAGAGGACAAAAATACGTCCAAGAAAAATCAGCGGTTAAGAAGCAGCACATTGAACTAACTTACAGAGGGAAAGTTTACAAAAGTTAAGCTCATTATCCAACAAAAAAGCTGCATAATGCAGCTTTTTTATTAAGTAAATTAATAACTAATTTCAATTCTTAGGAAATTGCTCAAAAATTCTTGGTATCTAAAATATGTTTTATCCCTCTTTTAACCATGACATACTTGGTTATTTTATAATTTACAAAATCCAACAGTTTTATTAGTTTAATAATTTAAGATCCAGACTAATTAATTTCCTATAATAATTTTTAAAAGAAATTTAGTGAACAAATAATTAATACTTGTTTTAAGATTAGTAAAAACTAATTAAGCATTTACCACTTAAAGGAAGAATTATGACAGATCAAAAGCCTTTATTTAAGACTCCTTACGATATAAAAGACGTAAGTGCTCTTTTTGCAATTGTGGCATTTGTTTTAATTTTTGCTGCGATAATTGGTAATAATTTATTTGGTTTATTTCAGAAAAACTTTAATTTTGGATAAAATAAATAATTACTCTAAATGAAAAAAAATTCTCACAATTCAATATTATTTTGGAATCAAAAGAATTAATATTACAAATCCTAAATTTGTATTGGGATTACATTGTGTTGTAAGTGAACAAATTTCACAACATTATTTTTCAGATAGGAACAAATATTAAACGCTTTTGCACAAAATAATTAACTTGGAACAAATATAAAAAGTTTTTTGAAAAAAATCATATAAGACTCACCAAAACCGGAGTAGGTTCTTAATAAAACAATTGGCAAAGGGAAAGAAATTTGAGGAGTTAAATTCAATCCAAAGAAGCTAACTGGAGTTATCAACATCAAAAATGTAATCCAATAATTTAATTCCAAAATTAATTCTTTATTTAAAACATATAAAATCAAAATTGACTCCAATATAAAGAAATAAGTAAATGACATTGATCTCCAAACATCACCATTAATCATTACGATTGAACTATAAAAAAGAAAAACAAAAATGTGTATGCCATAATAATCCTTAAAGTTAAACCCATATATTTTCCTTATACTGTTAGAACTTCTTTTCAATAATTTAAAAGTCAAGAAAAATGGGAAGAAATAAACCCACTTGAAAGAACTTAAATAATTTAAAAACTGAGGAGCCCAATTTTTTGCAAAGAATTCCCAAAAATTTGGAATCTGATTAGTAACTATACTTATATCCGGAGCAGGTGCAATTATTCCAGAATCAATTATATAACGGCCTAATATCCAAAAAACAAATCCAAGAAACATTGAAAAGGTAGTCAAAAGTATATTTCTTGTAATTTTCA
>QCRE01000027.1 GCA_003212005.1 Prochlorococcus sp. AG-459-M13
TCCTGATGAATTATTTTTAGCAACCTTAAAAAATCCTAAACATAATCTTCTTGGAACTTTGTCTCTTCTTGAAAGATATAAATCACTTAAAAGATGTAGACATCTTATTGAATCTTGGGGTTCTCAAAGACTTAAAACTTTAGAAAATTGCATATCTCTTTTAATCGACAGTACTTCCACAGAATCATCAGATTCTAATAAAGAAATTGAAGATGTTTTCAAGGATTTAAATTCTGATGCACTTAAATTCCAAGAATTATATTATCTTGAAAGGCAGCATATTAATCTTCTTGATAAACAACGTTGTGGAGATTTTTCCTCTAATCAATAAAGTTTAAGAATTTATAAACAAAAATTTTTTATTAATTCTTTTACTTTTCTTGGCTTGTCTTCCATAACATATGCCTCTAACTCTTTTTCATAATTTCCTGATAATTGTACTGATGAATTTAAGGCTTTTAATTTGCTTTTATTTATTCTATCTTCCATGTTTTTAATTGTCCCTGTTGGGTTATTGTTATTACATGACTGTACTAGATGAGTAGCCTCATGCCTTAATGCTCTTCTTATATAAATATTTGTTTTGTGATTATCGTATTTTTTGTCTTCTCTATAACCTCCTAGCTTCATAACATTTTTAGTGCAAATAACTATCGCTTTTTCGCTTTTTTTAAAAAACCCAACAAATTTTTTATCAATTAAACAAAGTGCTGTATTTTCTTCTATTGAATGATTTGATTTATATATCAGCTCTATAATTTCTTTATCTATTTTGCTTAAGAATAATATAAATTCCATTTTTTAACATATTATAGTTGGGATTTTTTTTATATCTGTTGTAGATACGGGACTTAATGAATTTCTAGCCGCGACCCATTCTTGTGGTTTTTGGGTAATTGCCCATGTAATTGCTTTATTCTTATATTTTTTATTTAAGGAGTCAATTGTTTTCATAAGACTAATTGATTTTTTTTTATCTTCTTGAGACTCGTAATTGATAATTGATTGCTGTAAATATTTGCTATTAGTTAAATCCTGCATTAAAACTCCAGCTTTTGATAATTTATGTTCAGGATTATAAATCTCTTTAGATAATTCGACTACTATTTTTAAAATAGTGCTTGTATTATCTGTTGCATTTATAAGCTTTCTATAAGCACTTTTTTGATAAGCATCATTTGAATAATGACTAGTTCTTGCAAATACGGTAATGGCAGATGATTTTAGGTTTTGACTTCTCATTTTAGCGGATGCTTTTATTGCATAAATCGCTAATGCTTGAGTCAAATCTTCTAATTTTGTGATTGGTTTGCTAAAGCTTCTACTTACTTGAATCTCTTTTTTTGGCTTCTTAATTGTTTCTATTGGAAGACATTTATTACCTTTTAATTCCAATTGCAATCTTTTCCCTATGATCCCTAATTTCTTTGTAATTTCATCTTCATCCATATCTCTTAATTCTTTTGCGTTTTTAATACCTTTGCTTTTTAACCAATTAGATGTTTGTTTCCCAATACCCCATATCTCTTCGACACTAATTTTCCTTAAGTAATCGTCTTTGTCATAAATCCTAACTAAATCAAATATTCCTGCTGAATAATCAATATTTTTAGCTAGCTTGTTCGCAATTTTCGCTCTTACTTTGTTTTCTCCTATCCCTATTGTTAAGGTTATTCCTAGATTTTGATATATTAAGCACCTTACTTTCCTTGCCCAAGGATTTAAATTCTTATCTTTAGGTCTATTAATTGATACAAAGGCTTCATCTATAGAATAAATCTCTATTTCTTCAGAATAATCCTTTAATAAGTTCATTAATCTCTTGCTCATGTCACCATAGAGTGAGTAATTTGAACTTAAAACTGTGACTCCTAATCTATTCAACCTTTCTTTGACTTTAAAATAAGGAATTCCCATTTTTATTTTTAAAGCACGAGCTTCAGGACTTCTTGCGATAATACATCCGTCATTGTTAGATAAGATTACTACTGGTTTATTCCTTAAATGCGGGTTAATGCTTTGTTCGCATGATGCATAAAAATTATTGGCATCTATAAGAGCTATTGCTTTAGTGCTGGAGATTTTGCTTTTCATGAGTAACTATGTATTGAATAGATTACAACTCCCCAAATTTGTATATCAATATGATTTCTAAAACTGAAGTCTGGATAATCATGATTTTCTGCTTTTAAATATAATTCATTATTTTTTATGGATAATCTTTTTATAGTAAATTCTCCATCTATCATTGCAATGATGATATTACCTGGCTTAGCAGTTAAACTCTTATCTACTATTATTAAATCTTTATCTTTAATTCCTGAATTTATCATTGAGTCCCCTTTAACTCTAAGGAAAAAAGTACTATGAGGATTAGATATTAAATGCTCATTTAAATCGATATTTTCCTCAGTATAGTCATCCGCAGGAGAGGGAAAACCTGCTGATATTGATTCACTTAATAATGGAATATTAATCTTTTTTAAAGTTGAATCAGAAGGGTACAAAGTATTAAATTATAGTACATATATACTATATATTAAATTTTTTAAATTGTGTTTATTTTTAGAGTTTTATATATGAATCTTTAATTTTCTATTTTATGCACGATGATAAGGAGAATTATTAGAAATAGAAATAGCTCTATAAATTTGTTCAAGTAGAATTAATCTTGCAAGTTCATGAGGGAAAGTAAGAGGAGAGAGGCTTAGTAAGATATGTGATTTCTCTTTAATACTTGGAGGAACTCCATCAGAATCACCTATAAGAAAATTAATTTTTTTATTTTTAAAATTTAAAAGTAAAGAAGTTAATTCAATTGAAGTAAAAGATTTACCTTCCTCCGAAAGGCAAATAATAATGTCATTAACTCGAATAGTGTCTATATTAAAAGTCTTGGATTCATTAATAATAAGATCAGGCATCCGTTTTTTGTATTGATTAATTCCTTCTCTTATCCAATTTTTTTTAATTTTACCAATAGCGTTTATTGATAACCTATTAGATTGAAGCATAGAAAAAAAGTAAATTTTTATTATTCACCAAGAAGATAATTAAATTCGTCATATAACTCATCTTCGATCGATAAATTATTAGAGGGATTAATATTTTCAGATTTTGTATTATAAAAACTATCTTCACTTTTCTTTAACAATGGATTTTCTTTTAATGTCTCATTTAGATTATCTGAATTATTAATTATGGAATAAAAAATATTTGATGGCTCATCAACCTTGGAGTTATTATTTGATTTTTGAGGATTTTTAACTGAATTATTATTGACAAGATTATTATCTTTAATATAAGTTTTGAGTTTACCTAAATTTTTTTTTGACAGGCTCATTACATTTAATATAAATAAATATATTTAATTTAAACATATTATTTCTAATTTGGATGAATTCAAAAAACTATCATCAGAAAAAAAGATTTGGTCAACATTGGTTGGTAAATAATCTAATATTGGAAAAAATAAAAGAAGTAGCTGATCTTGAAGAGAAAGATTTTATTTTAGAAATTGGTCCTGGGAGAGGAGCTTTAACTTCAAAATTGCTTGATTCAAAGATTAGTAGATTGCATGCAGTTGAATTGGATAAAGATTTAATAGATTATTTAAATAATAAATTTAAATATGATAAAAAGTTTTCACTTCAACAAGGAGATATTCTTTCAATAAATTTTGATTCTATAAATAATAAAATTTCAAAAGTCATCGCTAATATTCCATATAATATTACAGGCCCAATATTGGACATTTTTATAGGAAGATTAGGCATAATTAGTAAGAATAGTTACAAGAAAATAATTTTTTTAATGCAAAAGGATGTTGTAGATAGGATTTTATCTAAGGAAGGAGATAAGAATGCGGGAGCTCTTAGTGTGAGGATGCAACTCATGTCAAATATAAAAAGAATATGTGATGTGCCTCCATCATCTTTTGATCCTCCTCCAAAAGTATTTTCGTCATTGGTTGTTTTTGAGCCAATTAGTCAAGAATTAAGGTTAGATATTAAATTAGAGAAATGTATAGATAAACTTCTTCGAATTTCATTTAACTCAAGAAGAAAAATGATAAGAAATACGCTTAATAACATACTTTCAAAGGATGATATAAAGCAATTATCTGAATCAGATAATATTTGCTTTAATCAAAGACCTCAGGATATTTCAATTAATAATTGGATTAAGCTTGCAGAGGCTTGCATTAAGATAACAAATAAGAACTAGTTAAATGTCAAGATTGTCTACAACTAAAATTTGTGTTACATCACCAGCTAAGATTAACCTTCACCTTGAAATAATCGGTAAAAGAGAAGATGGATATCATGAATTAGCAATGATAATGCAGAATATTGATCTTTTTGATTATATAGAATTTGAGAACAACACCATAGGTAAGATTCAATTAAATTCAGATTGCAAGGATCTAAGTCTCAATAGTGATAACTTAATAATTAAAGCAGCGAATTGCATAAAGGAGATATCAAATAATAGAAAACTAGGGGCTAATATATTTTTAAGAAAGAATATTCCTATCGGCGCAGGTTTAGCAGGTGGTTCTAGCAATGCAGCTGCTACGTTACTAGGACTAAATAGATTATGGGGTTTAAATCTCGATTATGAAACAATTCTGACACTTTCTGCAAAATTAGGTTCAGATGTCCCTTTCTTTGTAAAAGGAGGTTGTCAATTCTGTTTTGGAAGGGGAGAAATTATTGAAGAATATAATTCAAAATTTAACTATGGTGCAATACTTTTAAAAAATCCAATAATATCAATTTCAACTGCAGATATTTATAAAAAATATAGTAAGGAATTTTGTTCGAATAATTTTGCAGATTGTGAAAAAATTAACTTTGTAAGAAATGATTTAAGAATTAACGGATTCGAAGAGCTTAATTTTCCAGATCAAACTATAAAAATTAAGAATGATTTACAATTAATTGTTGAGGAAGAAAATGCATCTGTAAAAAAAGCATTGGATATTTTATCAAATTTGAAAAATTGCTTTTCTTTTTCAATGAGTGGTTCAGGACCAACATGTTTTGCTCTATTTAAAGATATAAATATAGCTAATGATGTTTTTGAACAAAATAAAAAATTGTTTAATAAATATGGATATGAAGTATGGGTCTGTAAATTTATTAATAGTGGAATTACCTTTTTGTAAAATTAGTATTTAATTCTTATGAAAAATGAAAGATAAAAAGAACTCCATTAATAACACAATTATTCAAAATCAAAATCAACCTGATAAAGGACCCATTAGTTTTATAAGTGGTTCTTTAACAAGTTTATTTTTATGTTTATTTTTTTACTTTATAAGTAATAACATTGCAATTTATTTTTCATTACACAAACCTTCTAACTCTTCTGAAATTGTACAAAGCATATCTTCTAGTATTAATACATTAATTATTGGATTGTCATTCTTATTAACTTTTAGCTTTGGTTTCATTGGTTTAGGTCTTTTTATTGTATTTATTCGAAGTTTTTTGGTAAAAAAAACTTAAAATATTAATATTATTAATAAAAATATTGTTTTTTAATGTCTATACATGACTTAGGCCTGTTAATACTTTTGCTTTCTCCAGGAATGATTTTGTCAATTTTGATACTTATAACTTTTGCAGAAGGAGGCTAAATTAACCTTCATGGTATAAATTTATATATATGATTAGTTAAGGAATTATTCGTGGCTGGAACCTTATTATTTAATGCTTTAAAAGAAGCAATTGATGAAGAGATGGAAAATGATATTAATGTTTGTGTTATGGGAGAAGATGTTGGTCAATATGGGGGCTCTTATAAGGTCACTAAAGATTTATATGAAAAATATGGAGAATTACGAGTTTTAGATACTCCAATTGCCGAAAATACTTTTACTGGAATGGCTGTTGGTGCAGCTATGACAGGATTAAGACCGATAGTTGAAGGTATGAATATGGGATTTTTATTATTAGCCTTTAACCAAATATCGAATAACATGGGTATGCTCAGATATACAAGTGGAGGAAATTACAAAATACCTGCAGTTGTTCGTGGGCCTGGAGGTGTTGGAAGACAACTTGGTGCTGAACATAGTCAAAGGTTAGAAGCTTACTTTCATGCTGTTCCTGGAATTAAAATTGTAGCTTGTAGTACACCTACAAATGCTAAAGGATTAATGAAAGCAGCTATAAGGGATGATAATCCAGTTCTATTCTTTGAACATGTACTCTTATATAATTTGTCTGAGGAATTACCTGATGAGGATTATATTTGTTCTTTAGAACAAGCTGATTTAGTCAAAGAGGGAAAAGATATCACATTATTAACTTATTCAAGAATGAGACATCATTGTTTAAAGGCTATAGAAGACTTAGATAAAAAAAATATTGATGTTGAATTAATTGATCTTATAAGTTTAAAACCTTTTGATATGAAAACAATTTCAAAATCAATAAAAAAAACCAATAAGGTAATTATAGTAGAGGAATGTATGAAGACTGGAGGCATTGGAGCAGAACTGATTGCTTTGATTACTGAAGAGTGTTTCGATGATCTTGATATCAGACCTATAAGATTATCTAGTCAAGATATTCCTACGCCTTACAATGGAAATTTAGAAAATTTAACGATAATACAACCTCATCAAATAGTTGAAAAAGTTGAAGATGTTTTAAATGGGAGAATTTAGAAAATGAAAAGAAAGCAAGGCTGGCTTTTTTTTATAATTTTTCTACTGACATTTTCAATTTATTTGTTAATAAATTTTCCACTTCAATTAGGTTTAGATTTAAAAGGTGGCTCTCAATTAACTCTTCAATTAGTTAAAGATGGTGGAAATGTCACTAAAGAAGAATTAGAGGCTGTAAATGCTGTTTTAGATAAACGTGTTAATAATTTGGGCGTTTCAGAATCTAATTTACAAACTTTAGGACGTGATCAATTAATCTTGGAATTACCTGGTGAACAAAACCCTTTGTCTGCATCGAGAATATTAGGGAAAACTGCTTTACTAGAATTTAGAATTCAAAAAGTTAATACAAGTTCAGAATTAAATAATCTTCAATTGCAAAGATTCAAAATAAATGAATTAATTGATCAATTCAGCATTCCTAATAAACGAAATGAAGACAATCTTTCTGTTATTAATGAAAAACTTTCCGTTTTAGAAAATGAATTAAGTTATAGTTCAAACAATCAGGAATTATTTAATAAATTAATCGATACTAAAAATTTTATTAATAATAAAATTGCAAATTTGTTCAATACAACTGATTTATCTGGTAAAGACTTGATAAATGCGGGTAGAAGGCAAGAACAAACAAATAATAATTGGGAGGTTTTATTATCCTTTTCTAATGAAGGTGGAGAAAAATTTGCTGAGATTACTAAGTCAATAGCAGGAACTAATCAACTTTTATCAATTGTTCTTGACGGTGAATCTATCAGTGAAGCAAGTGTTGGAAGTCAATTTATAAATACGGGCATCACAGGTGGATCAGCTACAATTAGCGGAAATTTTTCTGCTGAAAATGCAAGAGAACTAGAAGTTCAATTAAAAGGTGGTTCTTTACCTTTGCCTATTGAAATTGTAGAAACTAATACTATTGGTCCTTTACTTGGTTCAGAGAATATTTTAAAAAGTCTTTATGCTGCTGTTTGTGGATTAATATTTGTTGGAATATTTATGATTTTCAATTATAGAATTTTAGGATTTGTTTCTGTAATCTCTTTAATTTTTTATGGGTTTTTTAATTTAGCAATTTATGCATTAATACCAGTTACTTTAACTCTACCTGGAATTGCTGGCTTAATTTTAAGTATCGGCATGGCGGTAGATGCCAATGTTTTAATATTTGAGAGAATTAGGGAGGAATTAATTAATGGTAATAGTCTAATAAGATCAATTGATAGTGGATTTCAAAGAGCTAATTCATCTATTATCGATGGTCACATAACGACCTTTTTAAGTTGCCTTGTTTTGTTTTTATTAGGGACAAATTTTGTTAAAGGATTTGCTGCAACCCTTGGTATTGGAGTTGCGATAAGTTTGTTTACCTCCTTAAATTGTTCTAAAACAACTCTAAGATTTTTAACAACTTATCAATCATTTAGACAAAAAGATCTTTATTTAAATAGGTCTAATTCCTTTTAATTAAAAATTATTTAAATATTTATGAAAATCTTTAGTTTTAATTTAATTAAAAATAAGAATAAAATATTTGGATTTTCTTCAGTTCTTATTCTACTTAGCTTAATAGGAATTATATATTCAACTTTTAATACGTCTTTTAAAAAACCTATCAATCTTGGAATGGATTTTATTGGAGGAAATGAATTAAGAGTTGAAAGAATTTGTGTTGAAGAATGCGATAAAATTTCTCCTGATTTAGTTGTTGAAAAACTAAGAAAATTTTCAAATAACAAAAATTTAATAAATAATATAAAATTGCAAATTCAAAATAATAACAGTTTGATTTCTATTAGAACTTCTTATTTAACAATAGAAGAATCAAATGATTTAATTTCTAATGTTGATAAGATTATAGGACCTTTAAATTATGAAAGTAAAAATTCTAGAATAATAGGACCAAAACTTGGGAAAAAACTTCTTACAAATTGCGCTGCTTCATTGTTAGTCTCTCTATTTATAATATCATTATATATATCATTTAGATTTGATAAAAAATATGCATTGTTTGCTTTATTAGCTTTATTCCATGATTTATTTATTGTTTTTGGAATTTTCTCTTGGTTAGGAGTCCTATTATCAATAGAGGTAAATAGTTTGTTTGCAGTTTCTTTATTAACAATTGCTGGATATTCAGTAAATGATACAGTTGTCATTTTCGATAGAATTAGAGAAAATCTTAAGCAAAATTCGGATAACTACAATAAAATAATTCAAATCTCAGTAAATGAATCTTTTAGAAGGACATTGTTTACAAGTATCACAACCTTAATTCCTTTACTAACTCTTATTATTTTTGGCTCTTATTCACTCTTTTGGTTTTCTGTTTCTTTGTCATTAGGAATTGTAATTGGAAGTTATTCAAGTATTTTATTAGCGCCTTCTTTTTTAATTAAGGATTAAATTATTTGATTAAAAGATATGAAATTAAATTACTATTTAATTCTATTATTTTCTTTAGTTTTGATTGATCTATCCACTGAATTAAGAATTTTAGTTGATCATTTTACATTTAATTCTTTATATTTTGCATTTTCAAAACATCCACTATCTTTCTTTATACTTTTTTCATATCCATATTTATACAGAAAATTAACTAGATAAAGTCCGACTATTATTGATAGTTATCTCTTTTATTAAGACTTGCATTACAACTGCAATTGGTAAAGATAATATTAATCCTAAAGGTCCAAAAATAAAAGTAAATCCAAATTGAGATATTAGTGTTAAGCCGGGAAGTAAATTAGTTTTCTTCTTTAAAATAGAAGGCATAATTAAATAACTCTCTATATTTTGAATGATAATGTAAGCACCCAACACAGCTAAAGGTTTCCAGAAGTTATCTAAAAGTGCTACCGATATTGGAAAGATTCCACTTATAACAGGTCCTATGTTAGGAACTATGTTTAAAATCATTGCAATTATTGCATTTGAAACTACATATTTAACATCTAAAACTGTAAGAGCTATTAATGAAAGTAGACCAACAGATAGTGAGCTAATAACCATTGAAAAAGTCCAATTGGTTAATGCAATATTACACTTATCTAATATTAGTCTAAATTTATTCCTATAGGTTTTTGGAATTATAAGTAGTACCCCTTCTTTGTAAGCTATCGGTTCAATAGATATCATAAGACTTACTACTAATACAAATAATGTTCTTATCAATCCAGACCCAAGGTTTCCTGCGATATTTATTATATTGATAAAGCTTTTTTGAACAGCATTAGCAATTGTTGCACCGTCGGGAATAGGTACAATATCATTGATTAGTTTAAATATATCTATTACGTTTTCTGATTCCTTACCGTATAGTAAATCGTTAAATTTGTTTAAATTTGAGTTTATCAATATATTGATTCTTGATAATCCATTTGGAATATCAATTAGTATCTCATTAAATTCACTTATAAAAGGAGGTAATACAAGAATGGCAATTGTAAATATGAGAAAGGATATTACTATTAGAACAATTAATAAAGAAAGAGATCGGGGAAGTTTTAAACTTGTTTGAATTTGATTACATAAATTACAAACAACATTAGATATTACTAAAGAGCATATTATTAAAAGAAAGAAATCCCTTAAGGTCCATAATATTAAACCGCTAATTGTAATTACAGCAAATTTAAAATAGAAGGAATTATTCAATTACAAAAAATGCTTATTACTTCTTTTCAGAATATCCTAATCCATTTGATTTGGCATAACTATTAGCAAATCTCATAAATCTATCAAAATCATTTTTAGTTTTCCAAATATAGATACCTTCAAGGAAAATAGGATCACCATCAACAAATTTAACCTTAACCTCTCTTGTTAGAATTTCACCTTCAGAATCTATCATTCTCATTCCTGTAATTTCCCCATTAGCAACTGAAGATAATGCTTGAGGTTTTTCGAAAATAAATATTGCCTGACCAGTAGTTCCGTCATTTCCTCTAGTTAATCTAATTTCTGGAACTACAGGTTCATCTACGCCATCATAAAATTGAATTTTAGCTTGTTTATCTGCTGCCATAAGAATCGCTAGTTTAATTTTATATTCTAGATTATAAAAAATATTTTTGTTATAAATTAAAACTCTATAGAATCTTTAATTAATTTTAAAGCTACTTGATTATCCAATATATCAGTCATGTCAATTATCTTGAGAATTTGTTTTCCATCTTTTTCATATTCATAGCATTTATCATAATATTCTAAAACTGACTTGCAAACAGATTCCCAATCTTTATTTTTTATTGACTCTATAGCAACATTTGTTCTTTGGGGACCAAGTCTTTTCTTTATTCTTATGACTGCTTCAATTAAATCCTCTTCCTTATAAATACTATATGTTTTAATTAA
>QCRE01000028.1 GCA_003212005.1 Prochlorococcus sp. AG-459-M13
ATATCCAATAAATATGGTGTCAAATTACAACTCGATCCAACATTTCAACCTCACTTAAATTTATACGAAGGAATAGTTTTTCAACTTATAGGAGATACCGGTAATAATAAAAACGTGATAGCAAAGGGTGGAAGATATGATGAGCTAGTAAGATTCTTTAGTCCTAATGAAAAAATCATAAATGGAATTGGATTTACAATCTCCATAGATAATTTAAGAAATTTAATTAAGGAAGAAAAGACACAAAAGAAAAAGATATTAATAATGTTTAGAGATGCTTATTTGTTAGAAAAAGGTATGAATGAGCAAAAAGAAATACAGAAGACAGGAAATATTGCTGTCTTATATTTAAATCCATGTAATGACTTAACCATAGCCAATCAAATTATGATAGAAAATAATTGTACTGAGATAGTGTGGGTCAAATAAAAATTTTCTTATTAGTTAATTTATTAATTTAACATTTATATTTATACATTGTTCGGACAATACTCCTAATTAAACTTGATTAACTAGTTTTAAAGAAATAAGATTTATATGTTTTAATTTTTTTATAAATGGAAAAAGGCGAAATCCGTATTAATACCGAAAATATTTTCCCAATTATCAAAAAGGCAGTATATTCTGACCATGAAATTTTTTTAAGAGAACTTGTTAGTAATGGTGTTGATGCAATAAGTAAAAGACGAATGGCCTCTATGGCAGGTGATTGCGAAAATAATGAGGAAGCTCAAGTAAAAATAGCTATTGATCGTGAGAAAAAGACCTTAACAATATCAGATAATGGTATTGGAATGAATGATGAAGAAATTAAAAAGTACATAAACCAAGTGGCTTTTTCAAGTGCCGAAGAATTCCTAACAAAATATAAAAAAAATAATGATGAATTTATTGGTCATTTTGGACTTGGATTTTATTCAAGTTTCATGGTTGCAGATAGAGTCGATATATTAACTAAATCTGCCATAGGAGAATCAAAAGCATTCAAATGGTCCTGTGATGGATCACCGAATTTCACTTTAGAAGAATCAGAAAGACTATCTGTTGGTACAGATGTGATACTTCATTTACTAGAAGAGGAAGAGGAGTTTATTGAGCCTGAAAGAATTAAATCATTAATAAAAAAATATTGTGATTTTATGCCAATAGACGTTTTGTTAGAAGGTGAGACAATTAATAAGAAAAACCCTCCATGGAGAAAACAGCCAAGTGAATTAAAAGATGAAGACTATATAGAGTTATATAAATACCTTTACCCCTTTCAGGGAGATCCTCTTTTATGGATTCATTTAAATACAGATTATCCATATGATATACAAGGTATTTTATATTTTCCTAAGTTGTCTGGTAGAGCAGACTGGGAAAAGGGTGAAATAAAACTATTTTGCAATCAAGTATTTGTTAGTGATTCAATTAAAGAGATAGTGCCAAAGTACCTTTTGCCTCTAAGAGGAGTTATTGATTCAACAGATATTCCGTTAAATGTAAGTAGAAGTGCATTACAAACAGATAGAAAGGTAAGGTCAATATCATCATTTATCTCTAAAAAAATTGCTAATAAATTAAAAGATCTGATAAAAAATTCGCCAGAATTTTATGCAGAAATTTGGGATTCCATCTCTGCTTTTATCAAAATTGGTGCTATTGAGGATGAAAAATTTTCCGAATTAGTAGAAAATAGCATAATATTTGAAACCATTATCAATTCAGAAAAAGATGTTACCAAGGATATTAAAGATAAGTCCATTATCAAATCTAATGAAAAGTATTTCACAACTCTTGCAAATTATAAAGAACGAAATAAGGTAAAAGATTCTAAAAAAATTATTTATTGTTCAGATTTGATAGCTCAGTCAAGTGCATTAAATATTTGTTTATCTGATAACAAAGAAGTTATTAAATCCGATCCTCTAATTGATGCCCAATTTCTCCCATGGTTAGAGAGCAAAAATGAAGATTATCAATTTCAAAGAGTTGACTCAGAAATCAACGAATTAGAAGATAAGGAATCTAAAGAGATTGTAGATAAAGATGGCAAGTCAAATACAGAAAATCTTAGGGATACAATCGTTAAAGCATTAAATAATGAAAAAGTAACAGTTAAAGTTCAGTCTCTGACAAGCAAAGGAGCTCCTCCTGCAATGATCTTACTTCCAGAACAAATGAGAAGAATTAATGATATGGGTGCATACATGGAACAAAAAATGCCTGGCTTACCTGAATATCATGTCCTCTTAATTAATAAAGAACACCCACTTATTGTTGGCCTTAATAAAATAACGGACACAAAAATAATTATTGATAAAAAAGATCCTATTGAAAATTCATTGGCATCTAAAATTGCTAATCATGTTTACGATATGGCTAAGCTATCCGTTGGAGGATTAGATCAAGAACAGATAATTAATTTACAAAATAATAATGCCGAATTAATTTCAGAATTGCTTAATTCAACAAATTAAGTCGTGTGTTAAAATTTCAATAGATTTAAAATCAAAAATATGTCAAGAGTTTGCGAACTGACTGGGGCAAAAGCTAATAACGGAATGGCTGTGAGCCACTCACATATTCGTACTAAAAAATTACAACAAGTAAATCTTCAAAAAAGAAGGCTTTGGTGGGAAGAAGGAAAAAAGTGGATAAATATAAAAGTAAGTACCAAGGCAATAAAATCAATACAAAAAGTAGGTTTGGATAAATTTGCTAAATCAAATGGGGTTGATTTAAAAAAATTCTAAATTTGATGAGAAATTTAGTTGTAATCATATTAATATCGTTTTTTGTATTATTAAATTCTAATTCAACTTTAGCCTTTGACTTTGCTCCTGAAGTTGGTGATATAGCTCCAGACTTTCACCTGGAAGGTTTTAATAAATATATAAAAACAAAAACAGTTTGGGAACTAAATGATTTTAAAGGTAAGTGGCTTGTTATTTATTTTTATCCAAAGGATTTTACTGCTGGATGTACTCTTGAAGCCAAAGGTTTTTCAGAATTAAAAAATGATTTCTCAAAATATAATACAGAAGTTGTTGGTATTAGTGCTGATAATCAAGATTCTCATGAAAGTTTCTGCAGTGAAAAATCCATAAACTATACTTTATTATCTGATCCCGAAGGATTTATTAGCGATAAATATGGTTCCTGGATTCCGCCATTCTCAGATAGAAATACTTTTTTAATTTCTCCAGATGGGATAATTTCTTATAGATGGATTAGTGTTATACCCATAAATCATGCTAAAGAAGTTCTAAACGTATTAAAGAAAAAATTATAAAATTTTGCACGAATTATCATTTGGAACTTGGTTAATACATATCTCATCAGTAATAGAATGGATTTTTGCCATTTTTGTCATATACAAAATTTCTACATATAAAAAATACAATTTATTTTTTTGGTTAAGCATCGCAATGGTCCCAAACCTAATAGGTGCTATGTGTGCCATCACTTGGCATATTTATGACAATCAAGATCTCCTTTACGGTCTTGTAACACTTCAAGGAATATTTACATTTATAGGAAATTCAACATTAGCTTTAGCTGCAATAAAAATTTTTAGAGGAACAGAGACTTATGAATGATTTATTTTTGAAATATATGGAAAAATTAGGCTCAATTGATAACACATTATTGTTCGCAGTTTCAATAATTCCATATTTTATTTTTTTGTTTTACTTATATAAAATCAAATCTATAAATAATTTTGTAAAAACAGGCTTTTGCTTAACTGTTTTATTCGTATTAATAACTATATTGGTATCTATTTTCACTTTAAATTACTTTGGCAAAACCCTTGTTGAGGTTGACTTCCTGCATGGTTTAGCCGAATCCTTCTTAACTCTAAGTGATTTTGTTATTTTATTTGGATTTATAAGGTTGTTAAATACCTTAGAAGTAAATAACTCTTAAGACCTTTAACAATTTTGTGTTTTTTAGGTAAAAGTATTAGAGAATATATAAAAATAACTAATTATTATGCTTACTACATTATTTGCAGCTGCTTCTGCTCCAGCAACATTTGAATGGTCTCCAAAGTGTGCCGTTGTCATGATTGCATGTAATGTTTTTGCTTACGCAATTGCTAGAGCAACTATAAGAAAACCTAATGAAGGTTTTGAAATACCTAACTCAAAATTTTATGGTGGTTTAAGTCACGCATCAGTTGTGGGAGCAAATTGCCTTGGTCATATTTTTGGGATTGGTGCTATCCTAGGATTAGCATCTCGTGGTGTTTTATAAAACTATACAAATAAAATTTTTTAATTATTTAATTTAAATTTCTCTATAATTTTTCCTGCCATCTGATCAGGCAAAAGACCCAATTTTTCTTTACTCTGATCAGGTGTTGCATGATCTACTAAAATATCGGGAATACCAATTCTGAATACAGGAATATTTACTTCATTATCGTTAAATAATTCAACGATAGCAGAACCAAATCCTCCTATAAGCGTTCCTTCTTCCATCGTTACTACTTTCTGAATCCTACTTGCTAAAGGAATAATAAGATTTTCATCGAGAGGTTTCACAAATCTTGCATTTACAATACAGGCGTTAATATTCTTACCTTTTAATATCTCTGCTGTTTGAATAGCTGATGCCACCATTGAACCGTAAGCAATAATTAAAATATCATTTCCTTCTTCTATTATTTCAGCTTCCCCTATATTTAAAGGTTCCCAACCTTCGTCCATAACAGCCACGCCTAATCCAGAACCTCTAGGTATTCTTAAAGCTGTAGGGCCTTTATGGTTAATTGATGTTATTAACATTCTCTGTAATTCAGACTCATCTTTTGGCGCCATTAAAACAAAATTTGGTATAGATCTCATATAACTTATATCGTACTGACCCTGGTGGGTAGGTCCGTCAGCTCCAACTATCCCAGCTCTATCAAGTACAAACGATACTGGTAAATTTTGTATCCCTACATCATGAATTAATTGATCGAAAGCACGTTGAAGAAAAGTGCTATAGATAGCTACAACAGGTTTAAGCCCGTCGCAAGACATTCCTGCTGCCAAAGTTACTGCATGTTGTTCAGCTATTCCAACATCGACATATTGATCAGGTATATTTTTTTGCAAAATATCTAATCCTGTACCAGTAGCCATTGCTGCGGTAATACCAATAACTTTGCTATCCTGTTCACATATTTTTAATAAAGTTTGACCAAAAATTTTACTGTAGCTTACAGGTTTAGGTTTTTTTGATGGAATAGATTTACCAGTTGAAAGGTCGAATGAAGACTGAGCATGATATCCAACTTGATCAGCTTCTGCATAAGGATAACCCTTTCCTTTTGTAGTGACAACATGAACAAGTACAGGTTTTTTAAGTTTATGAGCAGCGTTAAAAGTATTAACTAAATTTTCGATATCATGGCCTTCAATTGGACCCATATAAGTAAATCCAAGTTCTTCAAAAACAGCTCCAACCTTGGGTACAGCTAGCCGTCTAACGCTTCCTTTAATATTTTTTAGTTCTTCGGGAATATCCTTACCAATTAACGGGATATTTTTTACACTTTCTTGAACACTATCGGACAAGAATTGCAATGGTGGACTATGTCTTACCTTATTTAGGTAAGATGAAAGGGCTCCAACTGGAGGTGAAATAGACATGTCATTATCGTTTAATATTACAACTAAAGGAGTATTTGGTAAGTGACCTGCATGATTTATAGCTTCTAATGCCATTCCTCCAGTTAATGCTCCATCTCCAATTACAGCGACACATTTATAGTTCTCACCTTTTTTATCTCTTGCTATTGCCATTCCTAATGCAGCAGAAATGGAAGTGCTTGCATGTCCAGCTCCAAAATGATCAAATTTACTTTCACTTCTTTTAAGATATCCAGCTACACCGTTTTGTTGCCTAAGAGAATCAAATTGACTGTAACGTCCAGTTATTAATTTATGAGGATAACCTTGATGGCCTACATCCCAAACAACTTTGTCGAAATCAAGATCAAGAGTTTGATATAAAGCCAATGTTAGCTCAACTACACCTAATCCAGGCCCAAGATGTCCGCCACTAGTAGATACTACTTGCAGATGTCTTTCTCTAATTTGACAAGCAATTTCCTCTAATTGTGAAACTGTTAAGCCATGTAGTTGATTTGGATGACTTAACTCACTTAAAAGCATTGAATAAAAATTGGTATCTATATAATCTAAAACGCCGAGGTGCAAAATGAGTATTTTTTTTGAAATAGATCATGTAATGTTTTATTAGATTAATAATTAATGCTAAAAATATATATATGAATAATTATTTTGAAAAAATACTTCAAGCTGAAGTCTATGAAGTTGCAAAAAAAACACCACTAGAGAAAGCTCATAATTTAAGTAATAAACTTAATAATGAAGTTTTTCTAAAAAGAGAAGATCTTCAAGATGTATTTTCATTCAAAATACGAGGTGCTTATAACAAAATGAGTAAGCTCAGTAAATCACAGCTAGCTCAGGGAGTAATTACATCTAGTGCTGGAAATCATGCTCAAGGGGTTGCACTTAGTGCTCTTAAGTTAAATTGCCAAGCAACTATATTAATGCCCATAACAACACCTCTAGTAAAGGTTAATGCAGTAAAAAATTTAAATGCAAAAGTTATATTATTTGGCGATAATTATGATGATACATACAAAGAGGCAATAAAGATTAGCCAAGAAAGAAATCTTTCTTTTATTCATCCTTTTGATGATCCAGAAGTAATAGCAGGACAGGGAACTATAGCTATTGAACTTGAACAGCAACTAAAGGACAAGCCTTATGCAATTTATATTGCTGTAGGTGGTGGTGGATTGATATCTGGAATATCTATATACATTAAAAAAATATGGCCTGAAGTAAAAATAATTGGTGTTGAGCCTGAAGACGCAGACGCTATGACAAAATCCTTAGAAGAATCAAAAATTGTTGAATTATCTTCTGTCGGTCAATTTGCAGATGGAGTTGCGGTTAAAAAAATTGGTAAAAATACTTTTGATATTGGAAGAAAATATATAGATAAGATGATTAGGGTTAATACTGATGAAATATGTGCTGCTATAAAAGATGTTTTTGAGGATACTAGATCAATACTCGAACCTGCGGGAGCGTTATCAATTGCAGGAATGAAAAAAGATATTATGAATTCGAATCATTTAAATAAAAAAATGGTTGCGATAGCATGTGGTGCAAATATGAATTTTGAGAGGCTTAGATTTGTAGCAGAAAGAGCCGAACTCGGAGAATGTAAAGAAGTAATGATGGCTGTAGAAATTCCTGAACGTGCTGGTAGTTTAATAAATTTTTGTAAGTTACTTGACAATAGAAATTTAACTGAATTTAGTTATAGAATGTCGAATTCTGAGAATGCCCAGATTTTTGTAGGAATTCAAGTCTATGGTTTAACTGATAAAAAAAATCTTTTAAATGAATTTAGAAATTCGATGTACCCATTTATTGACATAAGTGATGATGAATTATCAAAAAATCATCTCAGACATATGGTAGGTGGAAGATTACCAATAAATTTTAAAGAAATGAATAATAGAAACTTTGTTGAGCTTTTATACAGATTTGAATTTCCAGAAAGACCTGGAGCATTAATAAATTTCTTAAAAAATATGAAATCTAATTGGTCGATAAGCGTATTTCACTATAGGAATTATGGTGCTGATGTAGGAAAAATTGTTATTGGAGTTTTAATCGATAGAAATGAAATTTTAGATTGGAATAAATTTGTAAGAATTCTAGGCTATAAATTCTGGGATGAAACTCAAAACGACACATATAAATTATTCCTTGGTGCATCAGATTAAATATAAGGTATCTTAGGAAAGATTTAGGTAATAAAAAAATCAATCAATCTGATCTGAAGACAAAGCCTTTATCTGATATAGATCTAGTTACTAAAGTTGAAGCTGTTCTATATTTGAAAGGTAGACCAATAACAAAAAAGGATCTTTCAGAAATAACTAATTCTGATATCAATACAATAAATGATGCAATTAAAGATTTAAAAAATAAATACTCTAATCCAAATTCAGCTATTGAATTAAATGAAGTTAATAATAGTTTTTCTCTAGAACTAAAATCTAGCCTAAATGAATTCGTGGATGATTTACTTCCTTCTGAGTTGAAAACTTCAGAATTAAGGACATTAGCAACAATTGCAATCAAAAAAAAGATCCTGCAATCCGATCTCATACTTCTTCGAGGTTCAGGAGCCTATGACCATATTAAAGAATTAATAAATAAAAAATTTATTATTAAACGTAAGCAAAAAGACGGCAGATCGTATTGGCTTTCATTATCTGAAAAGTTTTTTCAAACATTTGCTGTAAGTAATGAATTTCTTTCTCAAATAGGCGGCAATAAAAAGTAGATGATAGAATAAAGCAAATCATCTAAAATAATGTTATCTGAAATCTTCGCAGTTTTAGGTCAAACTTTATCTATTTATTCTTTCATTTTAATAATTAGAATATTGCTCACATGGTTTCCTGGAATCGACTGGAGCAATGGAATTTTATCTGCATTATCATCTATTACGGACCCTTATTTGAATATATTTAGAGGAATAATTCCTCCAATAGGTGGCTTTGATATCTCTTCTTTACTGGCTTTTCTCTTACTTAATGTTATACAAAACTTAATTACAAATCTTCAATATGCCAGCTTAGGTTACGGCTAATATTTAACGATCATCGCCTGAACCAGATATTTTGCCATTATCCGATCTTTTTCTTAATTTTTCTAAATTTTGTAAAGCAACTTCTTCTAAGCTAAAGTTAAATTCATTGCAAAGATTTGATAAGTACCACAATACATCACCTAATTCCTTTTTAATACCTCTTTTGGATTCTTCATCAAATACTCCTCTTTTATCTCTTATTACTTTTTTAACTTTTTCTGCAACTTCACCAGCTTCTCCAACTAATCCAAGTGTTGGATATATATTGTTTGATCCTAAATCTGGATATTGAGCCGTTAATCGAGCTTTTTTCTGATAAGTTTTAAAATCCATTGATTAAATAACTCACTTTATGTATGTTAAATTTACTTATATCTAGCAATATTATTTATATATGTCGAATATTGATTTAAGAAGAAGAACAAAAATCGTCGCAACAATAGGACCTGCTACTCAATCTGATAAAGTTATTGCTGATCTTATAAAGGCGGGAGTAACAACATTCCGATTAAATTTTTCACATGGTGATCATAAAGATCATGAAGAAAGGATAAAAACCATAAGAAAAGTTTCTAAAGAGCTAGATTTAGACGTTGGAATACTACAAGATCTTCAGGGGCCTAAAATACGATTAGGCAGGTTTAAAGAGGGTCCTGTAAAAGTTAAAAAAGGGGATAAATTTACATTAACTTCAAATGAAGTTGAATGTACAAATCATATCGCCACGGTAACTTATAAAAATCTTGCTCAGGAAGTTACTGAAGGAAAAAGAATATTATTAGATGATGGAAAAATTGAAATGATTGTTGAAAAAGTTGACATAAAAAATAAGTTATTAGAATGTAAAGTCACAGTAGGAGGGGTTCTTTCTAACAATAAGGGAGTAAATTTTCCAGATGTACAATTATCAGTAAAAGCTTTAACAGATAAGGATATAGAGGACCTAGAATTTGGTCTAACTGTAGGAGTTGATTGGATAGCTCTAAGCTTCGTGAGAAATCCATCTGATATTAATGAAATTAAAAATTTAATTAATAAAAGTGGTCAATCAATACCTGTTGTTGCGAAAATTGAAAAATTTGAAGCAATTGATCAAATAGATTCAATATTACCTTTATGTGATGGAGTTATGGTTGCAAGAGGAGATTTAGGAGTTGAAATGCCCGCAGAAGAAGTTCCTCTTTTACAAAAAGACTTAATAAGAAAGGCTAATACATTAGGGATTCCCATTATTACAGCAACACAGATGCTTGACTCTATGGCTTCAAATCCTAGACCAACACGGGCAGAAGTAAGTGATGTCGCTAACGCAATTCTTGATGGTACCGATGCTGTTATGCTTTCAAATGAAACTGCAGTTGGTGATTATCCTGTAGAGGCTGTAGAAACCATGGCTACAATTGCTAGAAGAATTGAACGTGATTATCCCTTAAAAGCGATAGAGAGTCATCTTCCAAGCACTATCCCAAACGCGATTAGTGCCGCAGTCAGCAACATTGCAAGGCAACTTGACGCTGGAGCGATAATCCCTTTGACTAAATCTGGATCCACAGCTCGTAATGTAAGTAAATTTAGACCACCTACACCTATCCTGGCAACCACAACTGAAAGGGGAGTTGCAAGAAGATTGCAACTTGTATGGGGAGTTACTCCATTATTGGTTAAGAATGACGATAGAACTGCAAGAACATTTAGTATTGCAATGCAATTAGCACAAGAAATGGGGATTCTAAAACAAGGAGACTTGGTAGTGCAGACCGCTGGGACACTGACAGGAATAAGTGGTTCTACTGATCTGATAAAAGTTGGCTTGGTCAGAAAAGTTGTAACGCGTGGAATTTCAATTGGCGAAATTGGAGTTACTGGTAAAGCAAGAAATATAAAAAACAAACTTGATTTATCATTAATATCTCCAGGTGAAATTTTATTTGTGCCTAAGAACTTATTAGTTGATTTACCTTTTTCTAAAGCAATTAGTGGAATAGTTACAGATGAAAATGTAGATGAATGCTACAAAGTATACAAAAAAAATAATATAAAAATATCAACAATCTGCAGTTTAGTTTCTATAGAAAATCATGTATCAAATGGGGATTTAATAACACTACAACTTAATGAGGGAGTAATTTATATGGGTCAGATAGATGAAGATGAAGATGTAATTGATAAATACAAGCATGTCTAGGAATATATCTCTTCAAGA
>QCRE01000029.1 GCA_003212005.1 Prochlorococcus sp. AG-459-M13
ATCAGCTATAACTTCATCCGATAGAACCCGTACTGATGTTAAAAAAGAAAGTCCTGTAAACACAGTTAAATCAACTATAAGTAAAAATCAAGAAAGCCAAGATTCAACTAGTGCAGAATCAAATTCTATAAAGCCAAACGTAAAAAGAAGAATTAATCAGAAGAGAAAGCCTATTACTAATACAAGTAGAGATATTGTTTTGGCGAGAAGAGAAGCTCAATCTAAGCATGGTAAATCAGCAACTAAACAGAATACTACTGCAGCTTCTTTAGCTAGAAGGGGAGATCCAGATTTAAGTAGTAGAGAGATTTCTCAGAGAGTGAGAGAGCTAAGAAGTAAAACTGGTGCCACAGGCAAAAAAGGTAATGGTAAATGTAGACCATGTGGTCCAAATAAAAATGGCGCCAAACAAAATATTGTTAATGCAAGCTGGAAAGTTGGTAAAAGTGAAACTGATTCAGGTCAAATAGTTACTGGAACACAATCTAATAGATCTGTAAAAACTACAGGTAATGAAGCAAGTACATGCAGAACCGTTACTGGTACTCAATACATGGGTGCAGAAGTAGTTGATCAATTTTGTCAAGATAGACCAAGTTATAAACAACCACTTAGATCTACTGTTACCTCTACAACATCAGGTAATAAAGTAACTGGAAATGAAGTTGGTAGATCTGAAAGGGTCACAGGCGATGAGCCTGGGACTTGTAAAAATCTCACAGGTACTGAATATGTATCTGCTAATCAATCACAGAAGTATTGTGGTGATGTTCCAAAAAATCCTTCAAAGGTTAAACACAGTACTACAACTGATGGATTGAAAGTATCTGGATCACTTCCTGGTAGATCAACCCTAGTCACTGGAGATGAATCAGGTTCTGGACATCAGTTAACTGGAGATCAATATCTTGGCTCAGAGCCAAATCCAAAGGGTAAAGCATTTGAAAAAGTAGGCAGTTACAACACTCTTAATGGGAATAATGTAACTGGTACAGGGGTAGGAAGATCAGATCATATGACAGGCAATGAACATGGGAGTTGCAAGAATGTAACTGGTGATGAGTACATAGGATCTCAGCAATATGAAAAGTTTTGCGGTTCAAAACCAAAACCAGAAGCTAGGAAGGTTGGTTTAAGCCTTTCTTCTAACTCTAATTTAATCAGTGGGACTATGACAGGAAGATCAAAAATAGTAACTGGAGATGAACCAGGTTCATGCAAAGTTTTAACTGGCACGCCATACGCAGGCTTAGATCAGATTAATGAGAATTGTAATACAGAAACTTCTGAAGATATGAAATCCCGAGTAACAGTTAATTCTGGAAATAATTCAAACGCCAGACTTACAGGACAGCAACCAGGAATTGGCGGAGTAATGACAGGTGCTAAGAAAGGTGCTTGTAAAAATCTAACAGGGACTCCCTACGTTGGTGGAGATCAGTTCTCAAAAGCTTGTGATAAACCTCCACATGATACTGCATATGCAAATCCGGAAAAATCAGCAGGTAATTCTTGGAGAGAATTTTCTGTTAAATCACCATCAAGAGATAAATATTCTGAGAAAAATACTCAAGGAGTTACAGGTAATGAATATGAAAATGGTTCAAAGGTAACAGGACCTTTTGATATGGCTGTAGACAAAGTCACTGGGACTGAAAAATTTAGATTCGAACCGAATAAAAATATTACTTATAAACAAAAAATGGAGATTGAAGAGGCAGATCGCGCTGCAAAGACACCAGAAAAAAGAGTCGCATCAAGGATTACTGGTGAAGGACAATCAGTGGGAAACGTAACTGGTGATGATTGGGATCGCGGTGATAAGGTAACAGGTACAGAGGGAGCTTCTTCTAGAAAGAGAAATCCATCAAGAGCAGGATTCATGAGCGCAATGCCCCCTATGGAAGTTAAAAGAAATGAGGAAACTGAAAAACCAGATTTCTTGATAACTGGATCTAGTGGTAATACTCGTGAAGGACAACTTGTTACCTTTTCAGGTGGTGCAAGAGGGTAAGTAAATAATGCCATTAAGAGGACTGGCTAAAGCCAAGAACTTCACATTGGGGCCAACAGCTCCAATGAAAACTTTTACTGAAAATATCCATATACAAACTAAAGAAGCTAATAATTTAAGGAATTCTGGAAAGCCTCATAAATTAACTAACAATATCCAAAATGAAAATCTATACAGTTATGAAAGCAAAATAAAAAAAGATTTTGATGACATTGTCCCAACTCTAAAGGAAATTGCTCGCATACAACATCATGAAGATTTTTTAAATAAGGCCCAGATAATATCAAGAAAAAATTTGGGAATAGATTTGCCCCTCCATATATTAGATAAATCTTGGGTAAAACCTCTTGATATGAGAGCTTTATATTCATGGTGTGCTTTCAAACAACATGAGAAACTTAGTGATAATTTTTTTAATAACGATCCCCTTGATGGCGCTGCTGGGAGCAGAAGAGCGAAAGATTTTGAAAAATTTCTTTTAGATTGTGGGATACATTTACTTGATATAACTCCGTGTTCTGATGGGCGATTAGCTCATTCAGTCGCATATGTTATGAGAATACCATTTAGTTCAGTAAGAAGAAGATCCCATGCTGGCGCACTGTTTGATATCGAAAATACTGTAAATCGATGGGTAAAAACAGAACATAAAAGATATAGAGAGAATATCCCAAATGAAGCCCACAAAGATACCAGATACCTTAAAGTTGTAACTTATCATTTTAGTTCTGTAGATCCTTTGCATCAGGGATGCGCAGCCCATGGGAGTAATGACAAGTTAGCTGCAGAAGAAGGGAGAAATAAATTATATGCCTTCAAAGAGGCTGTGGAAAATAGTTTTTGCTGCGGAGCATCTGTTGATTTAATGTTAATTGGACTTGATACTGACACTGATTCATTAAAAATACATTTGTCATCAAGTGATGGCAATATAGATTTAGAAAAAACTATTTCTACTTTAGAAATTTATCGCTCTACACTAAACTTTTCAAAAGAAGATGCTGAAAGAGAAATATCTCAGATAATCTCTAAGCAATCTTCAAAAGATAAACTCCAAGGAATAGAAAAATTTATCTATGAATTAGTTGTTAATAATATTTCTCAAATAGATTATGTGAAGAGCTATCATGATGGTTCTTACAAGGATATTGGTCATGCTGAGAGGTTTATTGGAGTTGGTATAGGTTTCAAAGAAGTACATCTCAGAAATTTAACTTATTTTTCTCATTTAGATACCGTCGAAGAAGGGTCGCCAGATTTAGATGTAGGAGTTAAGATTTTTACTGGATTAAATGTTTCTCAAGATTTACCTATTCCTATAGTAATAAGATTTGATTACTCTGGCAAAGTGCCTGGCGCAAAAAAGAGAGCAATTAAAGATTGTGAAAGAGTTAATGATGCGATATCAATAAGATATAAAAAATTAGTTGATCAAGGTTTGTTGCATACTTGTCTTACTATTAGAGATAGGGACAACATTCATTCCGCTCATATTATTGGAATGTCTTTTGATAAAAAATTAGAGGAGGCTCACTAGTTATGCTTATTTGCAAAGTTGTTAAACCACTTGTTTCAACAAATAGAATTCCAGGATTTGAACATAGACATTTACAGGTGGTTTTAGATGGTTCATCAAAAAAAGTTGCAGTTGACTCTGTTGGTTGTAAGCCAGGAGATTGGGTTATTTGTGTGGGAAGTTCTGCTGCTAGAGAGGCTGCAGGTAGTAAATCATATCCAAGTGATTTAACTATTGTTGGAATAATTGATCACTGGGATCCAGAAAGTGAAATTTAATTGGAGGGGTAATTAATTTTGGAAATAATGAAGGTCTGTGGGAGAATGGTATGTACTCAAAGAGTGGCAGGTTTAGGATATATGAATTTGAGGATTTTAGAAAATAATAAAGGTAAAAAAGTTGTAGCTGTTGATCCTGTAGGTGCCAGAGAAGGTAACTGGGTTTTTACTGCCAGTGGCTCTGCAGCAAGATTTGCTTGCCCTAATCCAGAAATTCAAACTGATTTGACCATTGGCGGAATTATTGATTATTGGGAATCAAATTAAAAATTAATGTGGAAACAAAGAGAATCTCCTTTAAGAATTGAAAAAAGATTTGAGTTTGAAGAATATTCTAGAATTAGTAAATTCATGAAACTCATTGATGAATTATGCAAAGAAAAAAATGTATATCCAAATATTAGTTTTGGAAAGAATTTCGTAAGTATTACAATTTTTCTTGGCTCAGAAAAACTAACAAAATTTGAAAAAGATTTTTCAAATCAAATAGATAGCTTTTATTTAGGGATGTAGTTTAACTAATAATTGTTGGGTTTATCTATGTCTCTCTTAATAAGAGCCATTAAATAAGAAGGAGCTTTATATCTTCCAGGAAGACACCTATTTAATGTTTCAAGATGTCCCCAGCAAACGGTCCTCTCAATCTCTTTAAGTGAGTTGCCTTTTAAAATTAATAACCTTAGAGCTTTACAAAATAAAGGGTAACCTGCTTCTAGTTCGTCTATATTTAGCTTTGCTGCTGTCATAGATTATAGAAGAATTATTAGTTAATAATCTATACAAAAATGGTGCACAATTGGCCCATATTTCAAATTTCTAAATAAATATAAATTAATCTAAATAAGCAACGCAATCTATCTCAATTAAAACGCCTTTTGGTAAAGAGGACACTTCAATACATGCTCTTGCAGGGGGGACTTCTACATTAAAAAATCTAGAATATATTTCATTAACAGTTTGAAAATTTTTTAAATCAGTTAAATAAATAGTTGTTTTGATAACATCCTCAAATTTTGCTCCTCCAGCATTAAGAACAGCTTGAAGATTTTTTAAAACTTGAGTAGTTTCCTTCTCAATATTACCTTTGTAATTTATTTCATTTGAAATTGGATCTATAGCAATTTGACCAGAACAATAAATAAAATTTCCTACTTTGATAGCTTGGTTATAAGGACCAACTGGATCTGGGGCATTAGGGGTCTTAATTACTTTTTTTGATGACATAAGATAAAGGTTATTTCTCCAAATTTAAACCCATGCATCTTTATTTGCTCTTAAATAAGAAAAAATTTTTAAGTTATCTGCTCTTAAAAACAGATTAATTTTCATCTCTTCTTCGAGTAGGAATGGAATTGTAAGTTCTTTTAAAGCAATTTTTTTTTCAACTTCTATGAGTTTATTTTTTATATTTTGGTTTTCTGGTTCATGATTTAATGCCCACAAAAGATTTGACTTCGTATATTCATGAGCACAGTAAATGAGAGTGTTTTGAGGTAATAACTTGATTTTTTTAAGAGAATCATACATTTGTTTATAAGTTCCTTCAAAGATTCTTCCACATCCAGCTGAAAATAATGTATCACCAATAAAAAGAACAGGAACTTTATCCATAAAGTAGAAAGCTATGTGGGTTCTTGTATGACCAATGACTTCAATTACTTCAACTTCTTTATTTAATAATCTTAACTTGTCTCCATTACTAACAGATAAATTTTGAAAAGGTATTCGATCTTTTTCTTTTTTTGAGGCTATGACTTTAACATTTGGCCATTCTTTTATAAGTTCTTTAGTTCCTCCAATATGATCTGAGTGATGATGTGTTTGTAAAATGGCATCTAAATCAAGATTATTGGATTTTAAGTATTTTATTACAGGTTTAGCCAGCGCAGGATCAACTACAACAGCTGACTTATTGTTTCTCCATATCCATATAACATTATCACTTAGAACTCTAATTCCAAAAATATTTTGCTCTTTATTAAATTCCATTATTACTTTAGAATTAAAAAAAATTGTATAAAAAATTGATCTATGGTTACTATAGCTTTACCGAAAGGAGCTCTGTTAAAAGATTCAATTTCAATTTTTAAAAAAGCCGGATTGAACTTCTCTGATGCATTGTTAGAGAACAATAGATCATTAACTATTGAATCAAAATGTAAACGAGCAAAAGCTTTATTGGTAAGAAATGGAGATGTTCCAGTTTATGTAAGTTATGGACAAGCTGATTTAGGAATTGTAGGTTATGACGTTTTACAAGAATCAGAATTGAAAGTAGCTAAGTTACTTGATTTAGAATTTGGTGGATGCCATATGTCTCTTGCAGTTAAAAATACTAGCAATTATTCAAAACCTACTGACCTGCCTGCTAATTGTAAAGTGGCAAGTAAATTCACAAAAACAGCAAGAGCTTATTTTGATGACCTGAATATACCAGTTGAGATTGTTCATTTAACTGGCTCAGTTGAGCTTGGTCCTATTACAGGAATGGCTGAAGCAATAGTTGATTTAGTTGCAACAGGTAAGACTCTTAAAGAAAATGGTTTAAGTAAGATTGACGATCTTTTTTATTCAACTGCAAGATTAATTGCTAATCCTTTATCTATTAGATTAGATAATAATCCTCTCCGAGATTTAATTTTATCAATAGAATCTTTTAAAGGAACTTAGCAATCTTTAAATAAATGTTTTTGAATGATTTCAACAGAATCAAAAAGTTAGGTAGATATTTGGCTAGGGATAAAAAAACAATATATCTTATTCTAATAGTCTTATTACCTGTTTCTTTCGCGGGAGCAATTCAACCATTATTGGTAGGTCAGGCGATAACAATCTTAAAAAATGAAAGCACAGATGTCTGGTTAAGCAAAACACCTTTTGGGCAATCTATAAATTTAATTACCATAACCTTGTTCATCACTGTTCTATTTAGATTAGTTTTGCAAGGATATCAATCATATAATATCCAATCTGTCGGTCAGAGATTGACAGCAAGAATTAGAAGAGAGCTTTTCGAACATTCTATTTCTCTTTCTCTAAAGTTTCACGATAAAATGCCTGTTGGAAAATTGCTAACAAGACTTACAAATGATGTCGATGCTTTGGCTGAAGTTTTTGGTAGTGGGGCAGTTGGAGTTATTGCTGATTTTGTAAGTCTGATTGTTATTTCTTTGACGATGCTTTCAATAGATAAAGGTCTGGCAACCTTGCTTCTTTTAACTCAAATTCCAGTTTCATATTTTATTATTTGGCTACAAAAACGTTATAGGAAAGCAAATTATCAAGTTAGAGAGGAATTGTCTCAACTCAATTCTGACTTTCAAGAGAACCTTCAAGGATTAGAGGTCGTTCAGATGTTTAGGAGAGAATTTTTTAATAGTAAAAAATTTTCTAAGACAGGTATTGCATACCAGAAAGCAGTAAATGGAACTATTTTTTACGATAGTAGTATATCTGCTTTTATAGAGTGGATATCTCTTGCGGCAGTATCTTTGGTATTGGCTGTGGGTGGGTATTTAGTAACTTCGGGTAGCATTGGTTTAGGAACATTAACAACTTTTATTCTTTACTCCCAAAGACTCTTCGAGCCTTTAAGACAGTTAGCAGAGAGATTTACTCAGATTCAAGGTGGACTTACCGCTGTAGAGAGAATTAATGAATTGTTAGATCAAGAAATTGAGATTAAAGACTCTTTTTCTATCCAACAAATTTCAGAAGGCATTTTAAGTAAAAAGTTTAAATTTAAAGGCAAGATTGAATTTCGTAATGTCAATTTCTTTTATAAAAAAGGTGAACATGTAATAAAAGATTTATCATTTTTAGTTAATCCAGGAGAACATGTAGCTTTTGTTGGACCAACTGGTTCTGGTAAATCTACTATCATTAGATTACTTTGCAGACTATACGAGCCTCAGGATGGCCAAATTTTAATAGATGATGTCAATATTAAAGATATACCAATATCAACTCTAAGAAATATGCTTGGTGTAGTGCTGCAAGATACTTTTATTTTTAGTGGAAATGTTGCAGATAACTTGAAATTAAGTACTGATATTAATAAGCAAGATCTAGAAAATATCTGTAAAGATTTAGGATTAGATTCTTTATTAAAAAAGTTGCCAGATGGTTTGGATACTTATTTAAGAGAGAGAGGGGGTAATCTCTCATCAGGAGAAAGGCAACTTCTTTCAGTAGCAAGAGTAGCAATTAGAAATCCAAGTATTTTGATAATGGATGAAGCTACTGCATTTATGGATCCCTCTACAGAAGCAACTTTGCAAAAAGATCTTGAAAGAATTTTGAATAAAAGAACTGCATTAGTAATCGCTCATAGATTAGCTACTATTGAAAAGTCTGATAAGATATTAGTCTTAAAAGGGGGTTCTTTAATTGAAGAGGGAAATCATAGAGAACTTTCTCTCAAAAAAGGTTTATATTATCAGCTCTATGAGCTTCAAGAAAAAGGATTTGCTAGCTTTTAATGATTTTTAGGAACAAGGGATCATCGATTAAGAAAACAAATACTCTATCTAAAGATGATCTTATTAAATTTTATGGGTTGAATGCTTTTGAATTCACCCATAAAGAAAAAGGAGAGATTTTCGTTTGTAGTAAATACAAGGAGTTAGATCTTATAGAGTTAGATCAACTTTTACAGACTGTGGGTTGGAGCAGGAGGCCAATAAGGAGAGTAAAAAGAGCTTTAGAATTTAGTATTCTAGTTGTAGGCTTATGGCGCCATGATGAAAAATTTCCTAGGCTTGTAGGTTTCGCCAGATGCACTGGTGACGGAATTCTTGAAGCAACTATATGGGATGTTGCTGTTAATCCTGTTTACCAAGGACTAGGTTTAGGTAAAGAATTAATGAATTTTATATTAAAAGAATTAAAAAAAATTGGGATATCAAAGGTTACTTTATTTGCTGATGCGGAGGTGGTTTTGTTTTACAAAAGACAAGGGTGGATAATGGAACCAAAGGGATCAAAATGTGCTTTTTGGTATGCAAATTAAGTTAACTACTATAATATTCATCATACAAAGATTTTATAGACTCCCCTTTTAACCACCTTTTCCTAAAGTTCCAATTCTTTAATGATTGAGTGATAATATTAGTATTTTCCCACTTCCTACTACTGGTAAATATTGGAATTGCTAACATTTTTAGATCAACATTTTTCTTTAATCTTTTTATAAAATCTAAATCTTCCATCAAAGGAATTCTTTTGTAACCTTTATTTTTAAAATATGTTTCCCTGTGAATTATTAGTCCTTGATCTCCATATGGATTTTTGAAGATGAAGCTTCTAAGGTTTACAGCGAATTCAAGAAATCTGTAAATGATCTTTTTGTTGTTAATTTTAAATTTAAAAAAATAAATAAAATTTTTATCGTCTTTAATTAATGATTTTACTTTTTTTAACCAATCTTCACTAAGCCTAGAATCTGCATGTAAGAAAATAAACCATTTTCCCTTAGCATTTTTCGCCCCAACATTTAATTGAAAACCTCGATTCTTTTTTTTTGATTTAAATGTATTTGTTCTATATAGTTTTGATATGTCTCTAGTTTTGTCTTTACTGTAGCAATCGACAATTATAATTTCTATTGCTTCATTAATGGTTAATAAATCCGAAAGAAGTAATGGTAAATATTGAGATTCGTTATATGTTGGGATAATAATTGAAATTTCAGGCAACTTAATTATTTTCTTTTTTCTATATCTAATATTGTATCAATATCTATTTTTCTATGAAGAAAGTCATACTTCAATTCTTTTGAAGTTAAGTTTTTTAAAGTTTGTTTGAGTACATTTTGGCTGCTCCATTTAATATTTATA
>QCRE01000030.1 GCA_003212005.1 Prochlorococcus sp. AG-459-M13
GTGCATGTGGTTTGAAATTACATGAAGACTGGGGCACAACTCCCTCAACAATAAATAAATGTCTTAATGTTGCAGATGCTCTAGATGTACAAGTATGTATTCATACAGATACTTTGAATGAGGCAGGTTTTGTTGAAGATACCATAAAAGCTATTGCAGGTCGAACAATACATACTTTTCATACAGAAGGAGCAGGTGGAGGTCACGCTCCAGATATTATTAAAATATGCGGTGAAAATAATGTTTTGCCAAGCAGTACAAATCCAACTAGGCCCTATACCAAAAATACTCTCGAAGAACATCTTGATATGTTGATGGTCTGTCATCATTTAGATTCAAAAATCCCAGAAGATATCGCATTTGCTGAATCAAGAATAAGAAGAGAAACAATAGCTGCTGAAGATATTTTGCATGATATTGGAGCATTTTCTATTATTGCGAGTGACTCTCAAGCTATGGGAAGAGTTGGAGAGGTAATAACAAGGACTTTTCAAACAGCACATAAAATGAAAGTTCAAAGAGGTCCATTACCTGAGGACTCTGATAAAAATGATAATTATAGAGTAAAAAGATACATCTCTAAAGTCACTATCAATCCAGCTATCGCACATGGAATTAATAATTTTGTTGGTTCTATTGAAAAAGGGAAAATAGCGGATTTAGTTTTGTGGAAACCCGCCTTTTTTGGAGTTAAACCAGAATTAGTTGTTAAAGGTGGATCTATTGCTTGGTCACAAATGGGTGATGCAAATGCTTCAATTCCAACTCCAGGTCCTGTTCATGGCAGACCTATGTTTGCAAATTATGGAAAATCACTTTTAAAAAGTTCATTTACTTTTTTGAGCAAAAATGCAATCGAACTAGATATTCCTAACAAACTTTCTTTACAAAAAAAATGTTTAGCTGTAGAAAACACAAGATCCATTAATAAACTTAATCTAAAAATGAATAATAAATTGCCAAATATTTCGGTTGATCCTCAAACTTATGAAGTATTCGCTGATGGGACATTACTATCTTGTGAACCTCTAGAAGAAGTGCCAATGACTCAAAGATATTTTTTACTTTAATAATTATTAATTAATTCTTTTTTGGTTGAATTTATTTCCTTAAATCCTGCATTTGCTAAATCCTCTTGAAGTTTATTCTCACAGGAAAGTACTCTTGACCAACTAGGGAGTTGTTGAGTCGTAGGATTTGCTAAATATCCTTGGGTAGCAGGTCTTAATAATTTTGCAAATTTTTGAACAGATAATTCTTCTTCATGCCTGTCATATGGAAGCTTATTTACTGCCGAATCTAGTCCAAATTGTTTAACTCTATCTTCTCCTACTCTTTTATAAAGAACTTCAAGTGTTGATAGTTGAGTGCTTGTTAAAGTTTGTGCCTGATGTTCCATTAGACCTCTTAAAACACTTGAGAGGATTTCTGTACACATTTTTTGCAGGCCCTCTTTGGAGGATGATCCTATTGTTTTATGTTTATGATCAAATAATCCAAGATCTACTTGAGCTATTTTTGAAGTTCTAACATTTCTATAAACCTCCGAAAGTAAACCTATTTCTAAGCCCCAATCACATGGGATTCTTAGATTCATAGCTAGGTCTTTCGTAAATGCAAATTCACCAGCAAGAGGATATCTAAAAGATTGCAAATATTGTAAAAATGGTCCATTGCCCACTAGCTGCTCCAAACTTGCCAACAAAGGACCTACAAACAATCTTGTGGCTCTGCCTTGTAATTGATTATTTTCTAATGATAATCGACTATAGAAGGCTTTTACGTATGAAATTCCATATGACTCATCAAGCAAAGGAAGAATCATTCTGGACGGATACAATGGGCTAAATGTTCTAATGTCTGCATCAAATAAAGCAACAACTTCAGAGTTTCTAGTTGATACTCCTATCCCTTGCCATACTGCCCATCCTTTTCCAGGAGTTCCTAGCAATTCTAGCCCATTTTTTTCTTGGTTTTTTAATAATTCAATTACCGATGGAGAATTTGTCCATTGAATATGAACAGGAAATGGCATTGAATCAAAAAAAGACTGTGCAGCCTTTGCTTGATCGATTGTTTTTGCTGATAGAGCAATAACTAATTCATTTAATCCAGTGAGGTTTTTTAAAACTTCTTTAATATCTCTTAATGCAGGTCGTTCAAATTCTTCATAGAGACAGGGAATTAATATTGCCGTGGATCTTTTCTTAAGACTTCTATTTAATTCTTTAAGTAAATCATTTGTGACACCATATTCATGTATTGTTGTGATTAAACCTTGTTGAAAGTCCATTTTCTATTTGATGTGCAGAATAGTGTTAATACTTCGTTCATTTTTTCAAAGTGACGCAAATTGATTCAGAGAAAAAATTACATAGATTAAAACTTAATAAATTGTTAAAGACAATTTATAAGGATCATACTACCGAAGAGATTAACTTTATTTTTAATCAATTATTACAGATTTTAGATAATTTCTCAGAGAAATCTCCTAATGAAGAAATAAGTGAAGATAAAAAATGGGATGAATCTTATGCTGTTTTGATAACTTATGCTGATGGAGTTTATAAAAAAGGAGAGGCCACGCTCGTAACTCTTCGAGAATTATTAAGTGAATATTTTGGAAGTCTATCAAAAGTAGTTCATATTCTTCCTTTCCTTAAATCAACAAGTGATGGTGGATTCGCTGTATCAAGTCATGAGTCTTTAGAAGAAAAATTTGGTAGTTGGGAGGATCTTAATAGTTTTTCTGATAAACACTATTTAATGGCTGATTTGGTTTTAAATCATGTTTCATCATCTCATCCATGGGTTCAGCAATTTATTAAATGTCAAGAACCTGGATTATCTAATGTTTTCTGTCCTTCACAAGAACTTGATTGGAAAAATGTTGTGAGACCAAGAAGTTCTTCACTTTTCTCTCAAATAAATACCACTGATGGACAAAAACAAGTTTGGACTACATTTGGTCCTGATCAGATCGATTTGAATTGGCTTAATCCAAGGATGTCAATAGAGTTTCTTAACTTAATTATTACTTATTTATCAAATGGCATTAAATGGTTAAGATTAGATGCCGTAGGCTTTATTTGGAAGGAACCTGGAACAACATGTTTACATTTACCAAAAGCACATTCAATTGTAAAGATTCTAAGAATTTTACTTAACGAGCTACTAAAAGATGGTGTATTAATTACTGAAACTAATGTTCCACAAAAGGAGAATCTTTCATATTTAATATCAGAAGATGAAGCTGATATGGCTTATAATTTCCCTCTGCCACCTCTTCTACTAGAGGCGATAATAACTTCGAAAGCAGATATTTTAAATTCATGGATTTGTGATTGGCCTGACTTACCAGAGACTACTACATTGTTTAATTTCACTGCTTCTCATGATGGGGTTGGGTTAAGGGCTCTAGAAGGTCTAATGAATGAACAGAGATTAAAGGACTTATTAATTAATTGCGAGAAAAGAGGCGGTCTAGTAAGTCATAGAAAATTATCAAATGGAGAAGATAAACCATATGAATTAAATATCAGTTGGTGGAGCGCAATGCAAGATCCTGGTCGAGATTCAAATCGTTTTCAATTTGAAAGGTTTTTATTAACGCAATTACTTGTAATGTCTCTTAAGGGTGTTCCTGCTTTCTATCTGCCCGCATTACTTGCTTCAGAAAATGATATAAAAAGTTTTTCAATGACAGGTCAAAGAAGAGATCTAAACAGAGAAAAATTTAAGTCAGAGAAACTTTCGGCGGTTTTTAAAAATCCTGAATCTAATGCTAATAAAAACCTAAGATATCTTCGCAATGCAATGGATGTTAGAGGAAAATTATCTCAATTTCATCCGCATTCAAATATGGAATGCTTATCTAAAAGTAGAGGTGATATTGTTGTAATTAAAAGAGGTATTGGTACCAATGCTGTTTTTGCAATTCATAATATGACCGACAATAAAATCAACTATAGACTAAGTGATCATGAATTTACTAAATTGTTCAAAAATGATCTAAATATGAAGGATTATTTGACATCAAGTAAATATAATTCAAATAATATTGAAATTGATCCTTTTCAAGTAATTTGGCTTGGTTTTTTTATAGATGATTGAAAATTCCTCCTTATGGGTAGTGAGTGACGTTGATGGAACATTAATGGATCATTCCTATGACTTAACTCCAGCGAAAGAAACAATAAAATTGCTGCAAGAATTATCAATCCCAGTAATATTATGCACCAGCAAAACAGCAGCTGAAGTTAAAGTTATAAGAAAACAACTTAATTTAACAGATCCTTATATTGTTGAAAATGGAGGCGCCATTTACGGTGAATCATTAATTAAAGTTTGTGGGGAGATTATTCTTGGAGAAAAATACGAGAAACTTGAAAATATTTTAAACATTATTTCAAATGAAATTAATTATGATTTAATACCACTCAATAACATCTCAGATCTAGAGGCAACTAAGCTTACTGGATTAAAGGGTGATTCTCTCGATTTAATGAGAGATAGACATTGGAGTATGCCATTTCTAAATCCTCCTGAAAATAAGGAAGAGGAAATTCATTTTCTTTGTAAAAGATTTAATGTAGAAATCTTTAGAGGTAATAGAATGAGTCACATGTTATCGATTAATTCAAATAAAGGAAAAGCAATAAATGCACTCAAGGAATATGCTAACAACCCAAATATAAAAATTATTGGCCTAGGTGATTCCCAAAATGATTTACCTTTATTACTAAATTCAGATTACAAAATTGTTATTCCTAGTCCTAGTGGACCTAATTTGAGATTATTAAATTCTTTAAATGGTTATGAATTTACCCTAGCAGATTATCCAAATGGTTATGGTTGGAAAAGTGAAATAAATAAGTTAATTAATAAGTTAGTCATGAGCAAACAATGAAAGGTTTAAACATAGAATTTCCATTGGATGAATTTGAAAAATTAATTTTTCAAATTGGATGGGAAACAACTGATGAATGGTTTGAGTTTTGGAATAGTAAGAAAGATATAATATCAATAGATAATTTTTGGGATGCGAGTGTCAATGAAGATTGGATTTGGGGCTTAGCATTGCCTCTTTTATCTCAGGCATATAAATTTAATAAAAATTTTACTGAACGAAAAATAATTGGAATTTCAGCACTCCCAGGAACTGGCAAAACAACTTTAGGTAAATGGCTTGAAAGTATCTCTTTGAAATTTAATTTTAAGATATCTGTTATCTCTATTGATGATTTTTATCTGCCTTCTGAAGAAATGACAATAGCTATTGAGAATAATCCATGGAATGTTTCAAGAGGATTTCCTGGCAGTCACTCTATTGATCTAATGCAAGATAAATTACTTGAATGGAAGCTTAATGGAAAATTAAATGTGCCAGTTTTTGATAAATCTTTAAGAAATGGTTTAGGCGATAGGTCTTATTGGAGACAGGATTCACCTGATTTATTAATAATTGAAGGATGGTTCTTAGGTGTAAAACCCTTTTTTATAAATTTAGATAATTCTGAAAAAATATCACCTCCATTAAGTTCTCATGAATTATCTTACAGGGTTAAAATTCAAAATAATTTAAAGCTATATTTGGATACTTGGAATCTTATTGATCAAATTTGGCATTTAAAACCTATAAATTTTGAATATATGAATTTATGGAAATGTAATCAAGAAAGAAATATGTTACTTAAACGTGGAAGCGCTCTTAAGGAAAAACCTCTATTGAATTTTCTGAGAATGTTAAATGTTTCTATACCACATAAGAGTTTTGATGAAATTAATTCTGATGTCCTATTATTGATAGATCAAAATAGAAAATTGATTAAAGTTGGATTAAATTAGAATTTCTAAAAAAATATTTTTACTTTAGTTGTTTTTTATACACTTTAAATCATTTTAATAAGTGTTTAATAGACAAGTGGTTTTTTAATTTTTAGGAATGGTTGAGTTTTCTTATAAAAATGATGGTAATAGGATGGTTGTTCTGAGATGTATTGGCCCTTCCAATTTTTTTCTGGAAAGAGTTTTATTTCCTACTGATATTCTTACTTTCTTGGCTCCAAACGATTCTAGAGTTGAAATTTGGGGTAACGAATTGTATGGCCCTAAGTTAGAAGAAAGGATAAGAATTACATCTGAAAATGAAGATGCAACACTTGTAGCGTAATTTGTAAATTTTTAAATTGTCTTCGAGTCAGAATTTTTAACTTCCAGCCTTAAAATTATTGATATTATCAGAATATAATATGTATTTTGATAATGACAGAATTTGCTTCTTTTGCAATTGGAGGATTTGTACCATCTGCGGCAATTGCCGGAGTTTTAATATTAATTGGTCTTGGAGCGTTTTTTTATCTTGGATTAAAAGGTCCAACAGATTATTAATTACAATTAAAAAATATTAGATTTACCTCTTTCAATGGACTTGTCTGCATTACTTTTTTTGATTAGCTTACCTTTTGTAATCTTAACGGCTTATTTTGGTACCAAAAATGATTTTTATGAAAGTGAGAATTACAAGGGTGATGGTTGTGCGCATGATGTCAAAAGATAACTTTAATCAAAAATTACTCATAAAATAAAATTCATTTTGTTTATTTTTCTGTTAAATGATTCTTGTTAAAAATTAAGATGCTTTAATATTCCTTTTGATAATTACAAAAATATGATCTTTTATATAAGTAATTAATTTTCTTAAAAAAAATATGTTCTTTAAGTGTGATCAAAAAATTTTGTTAATTTAAATGATATTAGTAATTGTTTTTTTGAAATTTATAACTAAATTAATTTAAAGAATATGAACATTTCTGTGTTAGTGTTTCTAAAAATGTTTTAAGAATGAATTTTTTCATATCATATCAATTAGGGGAAGTTGAAGTATCAAATCTTACTATATTAATATGCATAATTTTTTCCTCATTTACTTTTATTGCAGTAGGTATAAGCTCTTATAAGCTGTACAAATCGTTAATTAATAGAGATAATTCTGACTCATAATCGGAACGGCGGGATTTGAACCCACGACCCCCACTACCCCAAAGTGGTGCGCTACCAAACTGCGCTACGCCCCGTATTCATACTATAAATATAAACTGCTTTCAATTGCTAATCTCTATAGGTTTATTATTAGATCTCAATACACATTTATCAATTTCCCAATTAAAATTATCCCAAAGTTCTTTTGGGAGCTTGTAATTGTTACCTTTAAAATTTCCTAACTTTACTTTAGTAGGAGATGCTGAACAATATTGCCTATTTCCCTCAACAGCTAAATACTGCTGGTGATATTCTTCTGCATAATAATAAGCATCGACCATTTTTATCTCTGTTTCGATTAATCCAAAATTATTTGCATTAAGCTCTCTTTGATAAGCTTCTTTGCTTGAAATAATTTTGTCTTCATTAAATTTATTTGTGTAGTAAATTGCTGATCTATATTGTGTTCCCAAATCATTTCCTTGTCTATTTTTTTGGGTTGGATTATGACATTCCCAAAACATTTTCAGTAAATCACTAATATCTATTTCATTTACATTCCAGACTACTTTGACCACTTCAGCATGGCCAGTAATTCCTGAACATACTTCATAGTAAGTGGGATTAATATTATCTCCTCCTGCATAACCTACGGAAGTTGTAATAACTCCAGGAAGTTTCCAAAAGCATTTTTCTGCGCCCCAAAAACATCCACATCCAAAAATTATTGAATCTTCTAAAGAATTGGGTTCCTTTTTAATGTCTGTTTTTAATATTCTATGTACGAAATTAGCTTCACTCGCCAAAATTGATTTTTTAGTATTCATAATTTTTTTTAGAAATTTAAACATTTTGTAGTTTTTTTTTGCAAATTAAAAATTTTTATTTGCTATTTGATTAGTTGCTATTTCTCTTTCCCAAAGTTTTTTATATAGTCCTTCTGTCCTAATCAAATCTTTATGAATCCCTTCCTGTATAATTTCACCTTTATCCATAACTAGTACCCTATTACATGTTGCTGCTACAGATAATTGATGGCTAATCATCAAAATGGTTTTATTTTTATTTTCTCTCATCTCCTCTATAATTATTGCCGCTGTTTTATTATCTACACTTGCTAAAGCATCATCTAGAACTACAACAGAAGCATTAACTAAAAATGCTCTGCCTAAAGCTGTTCTTTGTCGTTGACCTCCGCTGAGAGTAATACCTCTTTCCCCTACGATTGTTTTAAATCCTTCTGGAAAACTGTTAATGTCATCTATTAATCCAGCATTTATGGCACTTTTTTTAACTGTATTTTTAGAAGCTTTTGGCTCTCCAAATTTTAGATTATCTGAAATTGTAGATGTAAATAAAAATGCTTCTTGAGGAACAATAGCAATGTGTTTTCTCAATTCGCTTAATTTAATATTTTTTATATCAGTTTTATCTAAATATAATTGTCCATCTGGTATCTCGATAGTTCTACCTAATGATTTCGCTAATGTTGTTTTGCCACAACCTACTGGTCCAACTATCGCTACAAGTTCTCCTGGATTAATTTTGAAATTTAAACCATTTAATGAGTTGAATTTTGATCCCTCATACCTTATTTTTAGATTTTTTGCCTCAATAGAACCATGTACTTTTTTTCTTAAGAATTTCGCATTTGGTTTATCAACTATTTTTGGGATATTCTGGAATATCTCTTCAACTCTATCTAAACTAACTTGTCCCAATTGAAAAGTATTTAAGGTAAATCCTAATAGAGCTGTAGGGAAAACAAGTCTTTCGACAAATAAAATCAATGCTACTAATCCACCTATTGTGATAAAACCATTTTCAAGTTGTGAAGTTCCTAAACTTAGTAATATTAATAATGAAATTGAAGAAATGCCCTGTAATAAAGGAAACAAAGTACTCGCAGTTCTTGCAAGTTTTATTGCTGAATTTCTATAGACAGTATTGTATTTATTAAATTCTTTTTTTTCGGCATCTTCTTGTGCATAGATTTTAATAGCACTAATGCCTGATAAATTTTCTTGAATTAAATCACTTAGTTTAGAAAGTGATTCTTGCTGCACTTTTCTTTGACTTACCATTCGCCCTCCAAACAAGCTCACAATAATCAGTATCATTGGAAATATCATTAAGGAAGCAACTGTTAAAGTTTTATTAATCAAAAGCATCGAAGGAATCGTTAAAGAATAAGCAAGTAGGATATTACACAAACTTAAGACAGTAAAACCTAGTAGCCTCCTAATGTTTTCAACATCACTTGTTGCTCTACTAATAATATCTCCACTCCCTTTTTTTTTGAATCCAATCTGGATCTTGAATTAATAAATGATCGAATATTTTTTGACGAAGATTCACTTCTACTTTTCTTCCAATACCAAAAACAATTTGTCTTGAGAATAATCTTATAAGACCCATAAAAGTAGCTAAAAACATTAGCCACAACGATTTTGAAATAACAAATTTGGAAGAGAATCCATCTTTTAATTGATCGATTATGTTTTTGACTTCTAATGGAATT
>QCRE01000031.1 GCA_003212005.1 Prochlorococcus sp. AG-459-M13
AGTAAAAAGAGCATTTGAGCATATTTTTGCAAGAGAAGATATAGTACCGGCTGTTGTAGAGGGTGATAGTTATCACAGGTTTGAGAGAATGCCAATGAAAAAGGCTATGGCTGAAGCCCTTTCAAAAGGAGAAAATTTCTCTCACTTCGGTCCAGAAGCAAATCTTTTTGACAAATTAGAAGAACTTTTCAAAATTTATGGTGAAACAGGTGGAGGTAAAAAAAGATATTATCTTCACAGTCCTGAAGAAGCTCAGGAACATAATGCAAGACTTGGGACATCATTAGAGCCAGGCCAATTCACACCATGGGAAGATATCCCAAATGGAACAGATGTTCTTTTTTACGAAGGTTTACATGGTGGTGTTGAGGGAGAAGGATATAACGTTTCTTCCTATGCAGATTTGCTTGTTGGTGTCGTTCCGATTACAAACTTAGAGTGGATACAAAAAATCCATAGAGATAATGCGGAAAGAGGTTATTCAGCTGAAACTATAGTTGACACTATATTGAGAAGAATGCCTGATTATATAAATCATATTTGCCCACAATTTAGTAAAACAGATATAAATTTCCAGAGAATCCCAACTATTGATACCTCAAATCCTTTTATATGTAGAAACATTCCTACACCGGATGAAAGTTTTGTCATAATACATTTCAGAAAAGGCGCAAGAGAAAAATGGGGAATTGATTTTCAATATCTCTTAGGTATGATTCATGATTCATTCATGTCTAGTCCAACCAGCATTGTTGTTAATGGAGGGAAAATGGGTTTTGCGATGGAATTAATTCTTACTCCAATCATCCATAAGATGATAGAAGAAAAGAATCACTCATAAAACTTTTAAACTTTTATCAGAGTCATAAATTAGGTTTTTATTACCTGAAATATTTCCATAAATAAGGGTTTTTTTAAAAAAGGAGACTTAATTCTTAGTTATTTTTTTTAAAATTTTTATATATTTTTCTTGATAAAAGTGCCTTATTTAGACTTAAATATAAAAAAAGAGAGAATATTGTGTCTTTAATCGACTGGTTTGCCGCAAGGCGAAAAGATCAATTTGTTGGGAAGGTTTCTCAAGATACTGATGAAGGAGATGGATTGTGGGTTAAATGTTCAGAATGTGGGCAAGTTGCTTATAGAAAAGATTTGATATCGAATTTTAATGTATGTAGTAATTGTGGTCATCATAATAGGATTAATAGCGATGAAAGAATAAATATAATTGCTGACAAAAATTCATTCGAAGAGTTTGATAGTTCTCTAAGTCCTACAGATCCTTTAGGTTTTAAAGATAGAAGATCATATGCTGATCGAATTAAAGAAAGTCAAGCAGGCACAGGTTTAAGAGATGGAGTCGTAACAGGTATCTGTTCTGTAAATTCAATGCCTTTAGCATTAGCAGTTATGGATTTTAGATTTATGGGAGGATCCATGGGTTCAGTAGTTGGTGAAAAAATTACAAGGATAATTGAGAAAGCAACTTTAGAAAATTTTCCAATTCTTATTGTTTGCGCATCAGGAGGAGCAAGAATGCAAGAAGGAATGTTAAGTCTCATGCAAATGGCAAAAATATCTGGAGCACTAAAAAAACATAAAGAAAAAAATCTTCTTTATATGCCCTTATTAACTCATCCAACCACTGGAGGGGTAACAGCAAGCTTTGCAATGTTAGGTGATTTAATTTTGGCGGAACCTAAAGCTCTTATTGGATTTGCTGGAAGAAGGGTTATAGAACAAACATTAAGAGAAAAATTACCCGATAATTTTCAAACAGCTGAATATCTGCTTGATCATGGTTTTGTTGATGTAATAGTTAAGAGAAAAGATCTCAAGGATACTCTGACTAAAATTTTAAAAATTCATGGTGTAAAAGAACTTGAAAAAGCAAAAATATAATATGAGAATTATTTCAAATTTCTTTTATTTTTCTTTAAGCCTTTTATTTTTTATTTTAAATTTTGCTCCACTGTCTTATGGAATAGGAAATGTTGACTGGGTCCTACTAAAAGAGAATAATGAAGGGAAAGAATGGCTTGATAAAGGCAGTATTAAGCCTTTTCCAAATGGTGAAATAAGTGTTTTAACAAAGTTCTTTAAAAATCCAACTAATTCTGATGATGATGGAGAGTTATCCCTTTATGTAATGAGAATTAATTGCGATGATAAAAAGTTCAAAGATACTTCAATAAATGGAATACCTCAATTTAATTCAAAATGGCAAACTTCTAATAATGATGAACTTATAGATGTTGTTATTGAAAATAGTTGTTCAGAATTTATTAATAGATAAGAATGAATACTAAAAATAAAAAATTAAAAATAGCAATAGCTGGATTAGGGTTTGGTAAAAAAGTTCATTTAGAGGCATTAAAAGAGTCTGATTATTTAACTCCTGTAGCTATTTATCATTATGAGACAAAGCAAAAATCTTTATTAGAAAAGGAAACTGGATTAGAGTTCTTTCATAATTGGGAAGAATTAGTTAAATCTCCAAAAATTGATGGAATTATTATTGCAACTCCTCCTGAATCAAGATTTAAATTAGCAAAACAAGCTCTTGAGAATAATAAAAATTTGCTTCTAGAAAAACCCGTTTCAATTTCCTCCTCAGAAATTGAAGAGCTTCAGAGAATATCTTTGATTAATAATTTAAGCGTATGTGTTGATTTTGAATATAGAGCAGTACCTCTTTTTCTTCAGACAAAAAAACTTCTTGATGAAAATATTTTAGGAGAAATATTTTTAGTCAAATTAGATTGGTTAATGGGGAGCAGATCCGATCCTAAAAGAGCTTGGAATTGGTATTCTTTGGAAGAAAAAGGTGGGGGAGTAATTGGCGCCTTGGGTACTCATGCATTCGACATGTTGAATTGGTTTTTTGGAGAATCAATAAATGTATCTGGTAAGTTAGCAACATCAATCAAAAAAAGACCTTTACCTAATTCATCTGATTTAAATGATGTTACTAGTGAGGATGTTTGTCTCGCTAATATAGAAATATCAAACTACAGCTCAAATCTTATTCCATGTCAGGTATCTTTATCATCGATTTCTAAAAGCGGTAGAGGATTTAGTTTAGAAATATATGGAAGCGAAGGTTCACTTATTCTTAAAAGTGAGAACCAAAAAGATTATGTCCATGGTTTTAATTTGAAATATTCAAACAACGAAAATAAAATTCAAAATCTAACAGCAGATTCAATTTTTAATTTTGAAAAAACATGGGCTGATGGAAGAATAGCTCCAGTTTTGAAAATTCAAAATTTATGGGCTGAGAGTATTCTTAATAAAACACCTATCATTCCAGGCTTATGTGAGGGACTTGCTAGTCATAAAGTTTGCGAAGCTATAAAAGAATCTTCGAAAAGCGGATTAAGGATCAAAATTTAAGGCTATACATTTATAAGTAGCAATTATCACCTGATAAAGTATTAGATTGATTTTATTTTTTCTTCATATTCTGGAAAAATCAATTGAACTGATTTATTAAAGAATGGCTTTAAATTATTACAAAAATGAGCTTAAAGAAAATGCTCAATTACTAGCTTCTAAAGGAAAAGGGATATTGGCGGTAGATGAATCCACTAAAACGGTAGGTAAAAGACTCGCTGGTATTGGCGTTGAGAATACTGAAGACAATAGGAAAGCATATAGAGGAATGCTTTTTACAACAGAAGGTCTTGGTAAATATATAAGTGGAGCAATCCTATTCGAAGAAACTCTTTATCAGAATCACCAAGATGGGGAGTCAATGGTTAAGAAACTAAATGATTTAGGTATAATTCCAGGTATAAAGGTCGATAAAGGTCTAAATCCACTTCCTGGAGGAGGAGATGTAGAAACTTTTTGCTCTGGCCTAGATGGATTAGTTGAAAGAGCCGCAAAATATTATGAACAAGGTGCAAGATTTGCAAAGTGGAGAGCAGTTCTGCAAATTACAAATGATGGTTGCCCTTCAAAACTATCAATTCAAGAGAATGCTTGGGGATTAGCAAGGTATGCAAGATCAGTTCAAGAATCTGGTTTGGTACCAATTATTGAACCTGAAATCTTAATGGATGGCGATCATACTATTGAAAAAACTGCTGAAGTCCAAGAAGAGGTAATAAAGCAGGTTTATATTGCCTGTCAAGCAAATGGAGTTTTTCTAGAAGGAACTCTATTAAAACCTTCTATGACTGTCAATGGAGCAGATTGCCCAACAAAGGCAGATCCTATTAAAGTTGCTGAAATGACAATCAGAACTATGGAAAGATGCGTTCCAGCATCTGTTCCTGGAATAGTTTTCTTATCAGGAGGGTTAAGCGAAGAAGCTGCATCTGTTTATTTAAATAATATGAACACTCTTTACAGGAAAGCTTTATGGAATGTTTCATTTTCCTATGGAAGAGCATTGCAGCATTCATGCTTAAAGGCTTGGAAAGGAAGCGACGTTGAAGGAGGTCAAAAAGCATTAATAGCAAGAGCTCAAGCAAACTCTGAAGCTTCAAAAGGCTCCTATATAGCAGGATCTCAACCTTCATCTGATGAGCAATTGTTTGTAGCAGGCTACACTTACTAACTAAAAAAATTCTAAAAATATACTCTGGGTCATAAAAATAGTTTCTTTAATTTAGTATTTTGTATATCTAATGACGTGACATTTGATACCTCTTTGTACTAAACTCGCGGAAACAAGTGCTTTGTATAGCATCTAACTTATTTTAATTATGGCCCTCGTTCCACTAAGACTACTTTTAGATCACGCTGCTGAGAATGGTTACGGTATTCCAGCTTTCAATGTTAATAATCTTGAGCAAGTTCAAGCAATAATGGAAGCAGCATATGAAACTGATAGTCCAGTAATCCTTCAAGCTTCAAGAGGGGCAAGAAATTATGCAGGAGAAATTTTCTTACGTCATCTAATCCTTGCTGCTACAGAAACATATCCTAATATTCCAGTGGTAATGCACCAAGACCATGGTAATGAGCCATCAACATGTTATTCAGCAGCAATAAATGGTTTCACTTCAGTAATGATGGATGGTTCTCTAGAGGCTGATGCAAAAACACCCGCTAGTTACGAATATAATGTTGAAGTTACTAAAAAAGTAGTAGATTTTGCTCATTCAGTTGGGGTTAGTGTTGAAGGAGAATTAGGTTGCTTAGGTTCATTAGAAACAGGGAAAGGTGAAGCAGAAGATGGTCATGGATTTGAAGGTGAACTTTCTACAGATATGCTTTTGACTGATCCTGAAGAAGCTGCAGATTTTGTTGCTAAGACAAAAGTTGATGCATTAGCTATCGCTATAGGTACAAGTCATGGTGCTTATAAATTCACAAGAAAACCTACAGGAGAAGTTCTTGCAATAAGCAGAATTGCTGAAATTCATAAAGCACTTCCAAATACCCATCTTGTAATGCATGGATCTAGTTCAGTTCCTCAAGAATGGTTGGATATCATTAACAAATATGGTGGTGAAATTCCTCAAACATATGGTGTTCCTGTTGAAGAGATTCAAGAGGGAATAAGAAATGGAGTTAGGAAAGTCAACATTGATACCGATAACAGACTTGCTTTCACTGCCGCGGTTAGAGAGGCAGCATTTGCGGATAAGGCAAACTTTGACCCAAGACATTTCAACAAACCTGCAAGAAAATACATGAAGCAAGTTTGTCTTGATAGATACAAGCAGTTCTGGTGCGAAGGTCAAGCAAGTAAGATCAAACAAAACAGCACAAATTATTTTGCTGATCTTTACGCAAAAGGTGATTTAGATCCAAAAGTAAAAGCTACTGTTTAATTTCTTCCCAAATTAAAAAAAAACCTCCAAAATTGGGGGTCTTTTTTTTTATTTCAATATTAATGATTTTAATGTAAAGAGACCATCTGTCCCACCAATTTTCTCGTCACATGCTCGCTCTGGATGAGGCATTAAACCAAGAACATTTCCCTTTTCATTAGTTATGCCTGCGATATCGAATGAGGACCCATTAGGATTATTTTTATATCTCAAAGCAATCAATTCATTATCTACAAGTTTTTTTAAAGTATCAGAATCACAATGATATCTTCCTTCACCATGCGCTATTGGCAACTTAATAGTTTGTTTTTCATCTCCATTATTAAACCAACCTCCTTTTGAAGAAACAATATCCAGTTCAACGTCATCACAGATAAAATTAAGATTTTTATTTGCAACAAGAGCACCAGGCAAAAACCCTGATTCAGTCAAAATTTGAAACCCATTACAAATTCCTAAAACTCTTTTCCCGCTTTTAACAAACTCATCCAAGGCATTTATTAATGGAGAGAATCTCGCAATTGCTCCGCATCTTAAATAATCACCATAGCTAAATCCTCCAGGTAAAACTATTGCATCTACATCACTTAAATCTGAAGACTCATGCCACAAGTATTTTGTTCTTATGTCTAGACAACCTTCCAATGCCCATGAAACATCACGATCACAATTAGAACCAGGGAAGACAACAACTCCTACAGTAAAATTACCCATCTTATAATTTTTCTAGTGAATACTCATAATCTTCAATAACAGTATTTGCGAATAACCTATCACACAATAAATCAATTTTTTCTCTTACTTCGTTTTCACCATTACCTTCTATTTTCACCTCAATCATTTTTCCTATTCGTAATGATTTTATTCCCTCGGCTCCAAGTTTTATAGAAGCAGATTTAGTAGCTTCCCCTGCTGGATCTAAAACTGAGGATCTTAGTCTTACTAAAACTTTTACAGCAAATTGGTCCAATTAAAAATTAATTTCTACTAGAAGATTAGTTTAAATTTTAATAAAAAGTACTATTGATTAATAAACAAATATTTTTATACCTTAAGGTTTTCTGAGTTATTAAATGTTTATGTAGCCTCTACCAAAACAAACTAAGCAAGTTCTTCTTGAATTTTCATGCGTTTTAAAATTTCCAGCCCCTCCACATTTTGAACATTTTATTTTATCAATTGAAGTAACGTCGTCAGAGATTATTTGTTTTAGAGCAATTTTTGAATTTTCCATCTTGGGCTATCTACTGTAGGAAGTTTCCCGTGGCTAACTATAAAATCAAATTGCTATTTTTGGGTCACTTAAAATCTTAAATTTCTCTTTAATTTTTCTTTTGAAAGTTTTTATAGATTTTTCATCAAAGGAAATTATAACTAATTCGAGCCCAGCATTATCATTTGGTCTCCAACAATTGTTTGGAGCTTCTTCAAACCAAGTATTAATTTTCTTTCCAACAATTTGTATTTGTAAAGGCAATGATTTGTTTGGTATCCAAATACGTCCTTTTATTCGAAGAATGTTTAATTCATCCAAGATTTTTGACATCTCCTTTTCAAAGTCATTTTTTTCAAGGAAATAATTTAATTTGAATGAATCTGATACAAGCTCAACATGATTATGGTCATGTTCTTCCGTTAAAAATTCTTTATAAGTCTCTTTTTTAAAATTAAAATCAAATAAATAATTTAAATCAATTTTGCCATTCTTAGATTTAAGGACTGGTGTAGATGAATTTAGACTTCCTTGAATTTTATTTTTTACAACTTCAAACTGATCATCATTTAAGATATCTGATCTAGAGACTAAAACGATATCAGAAACTTCTAATTGCTCCTCAAAAAGTTCATCTATTGAAGCGTTGTGATCAATTTTATCTGTTTCATCATATTGTTTTGTTATTTTATTTAAATCATTAATTGGTGAACCATTAAGCATTGATTCTCCATTAACGATACCAACAACAACATCAAGGTAGATGGAAGACCTAATCTCAGGCCAGTTCAGTGCTTGAATTAAGGGGATAGGTAGTGCCAAGCCACTTGTTTCGATAATTATTGATTCGATAGGAGGATTAAATTCTAGGAGAGCTTTTATTGATGGAACAAAATCATCTTGAACAGTACAACATAAACATCCATTGTTTAATTCGATTATGCAGTCGTCTTCAGATTCATCACAATTATCACAACTTTTAATCAAATCACCGTCAATTCCAACATCACCAAATTCATTAATTATTAAACCAAATTTTTTATTACTCTCTTTTAATAGATATCTTAGAAAAGTTGTTTTACCTGAACCAAGAAATCCCGAAACAACTATAACTGGTATTTTTTTTTTCACCTTTGATGATTAACAACCTAAACTATATTCTGTACTTTCTCCTGTAGAACTATTTGTGCCATTAGCAATCGCACATAATTGTCTTTGTTGTGTACGACTAAGAACAGCATCAGTAAAATCTGCACCATCTATTTTCGCACCTTCAAAATTACTCTCCATTAATAAAGCATTAGTAAAATTTACATCTGAAAGATCAGCATCTGAAAAGTCTGTTGCATAAGCTAGTGCATCTCTTAAATTTGCTCCAGTAAACTTTGAGTTTTGCAATTTACTATTATTGAACACTGCTCCTTCTAAATTACTTTTACTGAAATTAAAACCATTGAGATCAAACTTAACGTATTCGTTACCGCTTAAGTCTTGACCATGCATATCTGGCTCTAAATTAAGGTCTTGCTGGTTTCTAATCTCAGGAGGTCTTTTAGCCCATGCAGAATTTACAGAATTAAAAAATAAAATCCCAACGAATAACAAAGTAATTAATGCATTCTTTAGTGAGGGGAAAACAATTGATTTAATCATAATAAGACTGTATTTTAGAATTTAGGTATTTAAAGTTCGTAAGAGTATCTTAAAGGAAAATATATGGCTATGTCACTAAAGGTTATTGTTCCTCCTCATCCATTAATAAAACATTGGCTTTCAATATTGCGAGAAAAAAATACTCCAAATATTTTGTACTCAACAGGATATGAGCAATTAGGGAAATGGCTTACATATGAAGCATTACGTAATTGGCTGCCATATAAAAAA
>QCRE01000032.1 GCA_003212005.1 Prochlorococcus sp. AG-459-M13
AATAGAAATGTTACGTCAAAAAGGCAACTGGCAGAGCGTAATAATTAAGTTTGGATTTAATTCAACTCTTATTAATTCAATGGTTAATAAAAAATTATTAATCAAGACTAAAAGAAAAAAAATATTTCAAAAGAAACTAAGTTCTTTTAAAAATGATTTTTTTGAATTGGCGAAACCACATCTTACTCAGGAACAAACAAAAGTATATAAGGAAATTCAAAAGATGCAGCCTGGAAATGTCTTTTTGCTATGGGGAGAAACAGGTTCTGGTAAAACAGAAGTTTATATGCGACTCGCAGAAGATCAAATCTTAAGCAAAAAAAGTTGTTTGATACTGGCTCCAGAAATTGGTCTAATTCCTCAACTTATTGATAGATTCAGTAAAAGATTTCAAACAGAAGTTTATGAGTATCACAGTAATTGTTCTTCGAGGCATAGAAGTTTAGTTTGGAAAAAGATAATAGATGAAGATACACCTATTATTGTTATTGGGACTAGGTCAGCAGTATTTCTTCCAATTCAAAATTTAGGCTTAATAATAATGGATGAAGAGCATGATGTTTCATATAAACAAGAAAGTCCAATGCCTTGTTACGATGCAAGAGATGTTGCTCTTGAAAGGGTAAAACGAAATCCAGCAAAGTTAATTTTTGGAAGTGCAACTCCTTCAATGAGGACTTGGAAAAGGGTTGTTTTTGAGAAAGAGTTCAGTTTGCTGAGAATGAAAGAGAGGATATCAAATGCCGAAGTACCAGAAATCAAAGTTATTGATATGCGCGATGAATTTCAGAAGGGAAATACCAAAATATTTAGTTTCGAATTATTAGAATTAATTTCTAGACTAAAAGACAATCAGGAGCAGGCAATAATTTTGATTCCTAGAAGAGGTTATAATGGTTTCCTGAGCTGCAGAAATTGTGGATTTGTAATAAATTGTCCTAACTGTGATGTGCCTTTATCAGTTCATTTAGGATCAAAGGGTAAACAATGGCTCAGTTGTCATTGGTGTGATCATAAAGCAAAAATTATCAACATTTGCCCAGATTGTAAATCAAATGCCTTCAAGCCTTTTGGTATAGGGACTCAGAGAGTCATTGAGTTCTTGAAAAATGAATTTCCTGAATTGAGGGTACTTCGTTTTGATAGAGACACCACATCAGGTAAAGATGGTCATAGAAATATTCTTTCAAAGTTTTCCAATGGGGATGCTGATATCCTTGTAGGAACTCAAATGTTAGCAAAAGGTATTGATATCCCAAATGTTACTCTCTCAGTGGTTATTGCTGCTGATGGACTACTTCATCGTCCAGATATTTCTGCAGAAGAAAAATCATTGCAATTATTTCTACAATTAGCGGGTAGAGCAGGAAGAGCTAAAAAACAAGGAAAGGTTATTTTTCAAACTTATAAACCAAGCCATCCTGTGATCACATACCTCAAAAATAGAAATTATGAGGGATTTTTAGCGGAAAGTTCTAAACTAAGAAAAGATGCAAAACTTTTTCCTTTTTGTAAGGTATGCCTTCTTAAAGTTTCCGGTGGTAACTTTGAAAGTACTGAATTTACTGCAATCAAACTGACAAAATATTTGAAAAGTTTTTGTGAGGATAATAGGTGGAAAGTAATTGGCCCTGCCCCAAGTTTAATCGCAAAGGTTGGGAATAAATTTAGGTGGCAAATATTAATACATGGCCCAGAAAACTCTGAATTGCCTTTGCCAGATAGATTTGATCTATGGCAGATAATTCCTAAAAATGTTTTTTTATCTATTGATTTAAATCCTGTAGAATTATAGCTAATTACTAGGAAGCTCTGGGAAATTAGAACCAATTTGATATCTATAATACCTAATAAAATAAGCCAAAATTATTATCAAAAAAATGAGTAAAAATCCAAATAATAATTTGTTCCAGCTCCAAAAAGAGAACTCTAAGCTATTTATTTCCCCGGGTCTTAATTCCCATTTTATAAGATTTCTAGATACTTCTACAGTTGGAGTATTCTGGTTTTGAACTCTAACTTTGTTTGGATTAATAATATTGAAAGTTAGTTCTAAATCGTCTATTTGAGCAAGAGTTTGAAGATCTAGTTCTATTTTATAATTATATTTTTTTAAAAAGAAAAAATTATTTTCGATGTTATTAATTTTAAAGTCTGTTGATTCTCCTAATAATTCTCCAGCTGTTTTTTGTAAGTTATAAATAGTTTCTTGTACTCTCTCTTTACTTAAATTTTTATTTTTAAGGGAAAAATCAATCTCTCCTTTTGATATCTCTGCATCTGGAAAAATTTCTTTAATTTTTTGTTCGAAATTTATTTGCCAAGGAAATTTTTTAATATATCTGCTTTCAATTTTGAAGTTATTATTAACTGAGTCTATTTCACTAAGATCAAGAGTGTTTTCAATTTTAACGCAGCCACTTAATAGTGGAATTAGAAGTAACAAAATTATAAAAATTATAAAAATAAATCCTTTTTGAAATGGCTTTGTTTCACCAGTTGGAATATCTGATATATTTATAAATTTTTTATCCTTTTTAGTTGGCTTTGAAGAGATTAGAGATGTTTTTTTAAAGGTAGGATTACTTTCAATAGTTATATTCCAATTTTCAGGTTTTTTAATTTCAGGAGAATCGATAATTTCCATTAAATATTTTGCGTTTTCTCTTACTTTAAAATCTTGAGATTTTAAGAGTTCTTTGCAAAAAATTTTAGCCTCCTCCTTCTTATTAATTCCCGTTAGGGCTGTTATTATTATGGTTCGTAAATTAGCACCCTCTTTACTTGAAGGTGGATAAGATTCGATTATTGGATATAGATAATCAATACAAAAATTATATTCGCCCTTAATAAGAGCTAACTCTGCCGTCTCTGCAACTTGTATGTATGAATCCATTCTCAGGCATTAATCATAGTTCCAATTCCAGAATTTGTGAAAATTTCTAAAAGTAATGAATGTTCAATTCTTCCATCAATTATATGGGCAGCTTTTACTCCTTGAGCTAATGCTCTAATACAGCATTCCGTTTTTGGTCGCATGCCATTAGTAACAATATTTTTTTCAATAAATTTTCTGGCCTCCTTTAGATTGATTTGTTTTATTAGACTATTTGGGTTCTCTTTTTCTTTTAATATTCCTGGAGTATCAGTTAGAAGAATAAGTTTTTCAGCATTTATTGAAGCAGCAACTTCGCCTGCAACAAAATCAGCATTAATATTATGAGAAATTCCATCAACTGTAGAACCAATACTGGAAATAACGGGGATATAGCCTTTCTCAATTAGAGGATTTAATAATTCAGGGTTAATTTGTGTAACCTCTCCAACTAATCCGTGACTTCCATCTCCTAATTCTCTTGAATGAATTAAGTTGCCATCGAGTCCAGAAATACCAACAGCTAATGAGCCTGTTTTATTGATTCCCCTAACAATTTCTTTATTTACTCTTCCCATTAGAACCATTTCGACAATTTCCATTGTTTTCTTATCGGTTACTCTTAATCCATTCTTAAATTTCGGAGATATCTTTAATTTGTTTAGCCATCTGTTGATTTCGGGACCACCACCATGAATCACTATCGGACATACGCCAACGGTTGATAAAAGAGCAATATCTCGAAAGAAAGCTTCTTTTAATTCTTCATCTTCCATAATTGAACCTCCATACTTAATAACAATTTTTCTGCCTGAAAAACGTTGTATGTAAGGAAGTGCTTCGCTTAAAATTGATACTCTTTGTGAATCATTCATCATTAAAGGAGTATTGGAATTTGATTGAATCAAGATGTTGAATTTCCCAAAATATATTTAAATAATTAATAAAAGAAAATCAAATCGAATTCCTTTTTATTATCGTTGATAATAAATTCTGATTCAAGACCTTTGACAAAAAACCTATTTAACCGTTCTTGTTTATCTATCCATTGTTCAAAGGGAACATCATTGATTTCAAAGTGCATCCTAAAGCCATTTTTTTCTTCTTTTGTAATTTCCTCAATCTCTTTAAGTTGAGGAGGATTATCTTCATTCCATAAATTTAATGCCTCTAAAGAAGATTCTAGATGTGCTTTTATTCCGTACCTCCATCTGGTTACATCTTTAACTAATTCAGTTAATTCTTTTGGCCTATTAAATTTATTTGACTTAAACTCATTTCTATTAACTAATTTAACTGGCGGTATTTCAGAAGTCTTCAAACCAAGTCCAATAAGCAATATAGGGACTCCATAAAAGAAAGTTGGCACGCTTAAATTAACTGAATCAGTAAAATAAGCTGTCATTCCAATAAAAGCTAAAACACCTCCTGCTACTGTTATTATATTTGCAGGAGATAGGTATTTCTTCATTTTTTTAGAAAAAGTTTATGAATATTATGCAAGATCATAATTCTATAAATCCAGAAGATTTAATTGTTAAACTTGATCAAGATAGAGCATGGCTATTGGAAAATCTTGATAAAGGAAAATGGTCAGAGATTAGGATCGAACTTGCTGATCTTGAGAGAAAAATAAGCAAACTTATTATACGTGTTCAAGAATCAAAAATTGATACTTGATTTAAAAAGGTATTTCGTCAACTTCAGGAACCAATGGAGAACTATCCCATTCAGAAGTCTCGACACTATCTATTTTTTCTTTAGGAGAATTGCTATTGTTAATATTAGGAATGTTTGTTTCTTTTTTCTCTGAGTTTATTTTCTCTGCTGGACTTATATGATGAATTCGAGAGGCTGTTAATTCAGTTTGTTTTTCTTTAGTACCATCGTTTCTAGTTACTGAGTTCATTCTAAGACGTCCCTCCAAAACTATGTTTTGACCTTCTTTTAAATTCTCCACCATTTCTTGTGCAATAGTGCCCCAACCTAAAACTTTTAATTCTCTAGATGGATCTTCATCGCGTAAACCTTTGAAAAGGACGGTCATTTCAGCAATGGCAGTTTTATTCTCTTTGGTATATCTCATCTGAGGAGAGCTATTTATGACAGCTTGAATTAAACAATGATTCATTTTCTTTCTATTGAATTAAGGTTATCTTGATGCAAAATTCAGAAAATTGCCACCAAAATGTTTGGATCCTTTCAGGAACTTCAGATGGACCAGTAATAGTTAACAAACTATTAAAACTAAACTATGTAGTATTTGTAAGTGTTGTCACATATAAAGCAACTAAATCTTACGTTGAAAATTCAAGGTTACACATCATTACAGGAAAATTAAACGATACAAGTGAAATCATCAATTTTATTGAAAAAAATAAAATTGATTATGTAATAGATGCAACTCACCCATTCGCTTTAATTATTTCTAAAAATCTTTATGAAGCTTGCAAGGTAATTAAAAAGTCTCTTTTTACTTTTGAAAGGAAAACTAAAAAAAAACCATTTAAAAATTTTTATTACATAAATGGTTTAAAAGATATAAGCAAAGAAGGTCTTGAAAATAAAAATATTCTTTTAGCTATTGGATCTAGGTTCCTAAATGAGACTGCAAGTTATTATCTAAATTGCGGTGCAAATGTATTTACAAGAGTAATTCCAACATGTGAAAGTATATCTGAAGCTTTTGGCTCATGTATTAAAAATTCAAATATAGCAATACTTGAACCTAATAAAAAAAAGGGAAATTTTATAGAAAAAAAACTTTGTGATTATTGGAATATAGATTATATACTTTGTAGAAACTCTGAAAGTTATGCGCAAATGAATTGGGAGGAAGTTGTTTATGAAAGTAATATGAAATTATTTTTGGTTAAAAGACCAAAATTAAAAAATCAAAATCCGCTTATATTTTTTGATTATGATAGTTTGATAAATCAAATAATTAGTTAAATTAAACTTCTTAGGATGGATAAAGTTTTACTCTTGATAACGACTGAATGCAATAAAAAGTCAGCCAAAAAAATTGCGAAATTGCTCCTCAAAAAAAAGCTTGCAGCATGCGTTTCACTAAAAAATATTTACTCAATTTATAAATGGGAAGGAAAAATTGAGAAAGTTAATGAGGTTGAAATTATTATAAAAAGTAGCCCAAATTTAGAAAATGATTTGTTGGTTTTTTTAAAAAAAATGACATCTTATAGTGTTCCTCAAATTATTTATAAAAAGTTTGCTTCTGACAAAAAATATATAAATTGGGTACATAAATCTACCTTAACCTAAGTCTCCTACAAATAGATTCTGAAGATTAATATTGGATCGAGAGCCCAGCTGTGTAATTATATGACCAGCGCATATTGAGCCTATTTCTCCACACTTCTTTAAAGGATAGTTTTTAATTAGTCCATGAATAAACCCACCTGCATAAAGATCTCCGGCGCCTGTTGTATCAATAATTTTTCCTAATAAAATTGGCTTTATTTTTTGGGATTCTCCTTTATTAATTACCAAAGAACCTTTACTGCCTAAAGTTATTATTACTAAATCACATATTGTAGAAATTGATTTTATGCAGCTTTGTAAATTTGTTTCTTTAAAAAGACTTAACACTTCAGATTCATTGCAAAAAATCACATCTACATTGTTAGCAATTAATTCTAGAAAACTTTCACGATGTCTTTCTACACAAAAAGAGTCTGACAATGAGAGTATGATTTTTGTATTTGCTTCTTTGGCAATCTTTGCAGCTTGAAGAAAAGCATTTTTAGCTAAATTACTATCCCATAAGTACCCTTCTAAGTATAAATATTTGCTATTTTTTATTGAATTATAATTTACATCTTTAGGCTCAAATTCAACAGATGCTCCTAAGTAGGTACACATAGTTCTTTGAGCATCTGGGGTTATTAAAATTATTGAATGTGCGCTGGAAGGCCCATCGTTTACTGGCTGAGTATTGAAAATAGTATTACTTTTTTTAATATCAGTAGAAAAGAAATTTCCGAAATTATCATTTTTTACTCTTCCAATAAATTGAACATTATTTCCTAATTCTGCCAAGCATACAACAGTGTTGGCTGATGAACCTCCTGATACTTTTTTTATTACATTGCAGTTTTTTAATAATATATCAGATTCATTTGAATTGATAAGATTCATAGAACCCTTTTTAAGGTTATTTAACTCTAGAAATTTATCTTCAATGTTTATTATGATATCCACTATTGCATTTCCTAAGCCAATAAGATCAATATCCTTGTTTAAATAATTATGTTTAAATTTTTTTTGCATTAATTTAAAAATTTAAAAATTATCTTAAAAGAGCTCTCTTAGGCCCATGAATAGGGTCTTCAATTACTATGGTTTGGTCTCTATTTGCACCTAATGAGACAATAGCAATTGGGACTTCCATTAATTCAGCAAGAAATCTGAGATAATTCATAGCATTTTCAGGTAGATCAGATAGCTGTCGGCAATTTGCAGTAGAGCATTGCCATCCTTTTAACTTCTTAAATATTGGTTTACATTTTTTTAAATCATCAGAATTTGTTGGGAAATAATCTATTTCCTTTCCATCTAATTCATATGCAATGCAAACTTGAATTTCATCTAACTCATCTAGTACATCTAATTTTGTTATTGCCAAACAGTCAAGACCATTAACATAAACAGCATATTTTCCAATTATTCCATCAAACCAACCACATCTTCTTCTTCTCCCAGTAGTAGTACCAAACTCACTTCCTCTATCGCAAAGTTGATCATTAATACTTCCTTGTAATTCTGTTGGGAATGGCCCTTCCCCAACTCTTGTTGTGTATGCTTTTGCTACTCCTATTACTCTATCTATAAGAGTTGGCCCAACTCCTGCACCGATACATGCTCCCCCTGATATTGGATTTGATGAGGTTACAAAAGGATATGTTCCATGATCTAAGTCAAGTAATGTTCCTTGTGCTCCTTCAAAAAGAATATTTTTTTTGTTTTTTGCCGCAGAGTGAATAGTTCTTGTACAGTCAACTACATGCATTGAAAGCCTCTGCCCATAATTAAGATATTCCTTAATTATTTCATCTTTACAAAGAGGTTTAATACCATATATTTTTTCAAGAAGTCCGTTTTTTTCTTTAAGTGGTATCTCCAAAACATCTCTTAATCTGTCTTCATTAAGTAAATCTCTAATCCTGATACCATTTCTTTGTGATTTGTCAGCATAAGTTGGGCCAATTCCTCTACCTGTAGTTCCAATTTTATTTGAACCTCTATCAGATTCCATCGCCTCATCTAATAAACGATGATAAGGCATAGTTACATGTGATGTTGATGATATTTTTAATCCTGAAATATCTATCCCATTTTCAATCAACATATCTATTTCTTTAAGTAATATCTTCGGGTCAACAACTGTTCCAGATCCAATTAAACATGAAGTATCTTTATACAGTATTCCAGAAGGAATTAAATGTAATTTTAATACCTCATCATCAACAACAATAGTATGACCTGCATTTACACCTCCTTGGTAGCGCACAACAACATCTGCAGAACGACTTAATAGATCGGTTATTTTACCTTTTCCTTCGTCACCCCATTGAGCTCCGATTACAACAACATTAGCCAATTTTAAAAGAGCATTATTTTTGTACGAATATATAATATATTCAAAATCATTAGATAACTTTAAAAAAGTAAATCATTTGTATTAACTTTCTCTAAGAACCATTTTTTCGGCAAGAGAAAATTCTTTAGTTAATCGCTCTTTGAGTTTATCTGGAAGTGGCCTAGATGCAAAGTTTTTGTAATGACCAGCCATAGCATTTAATGCTGTTTGCATTGTTGTAAATGATTGAGTTTTATTAACCATACCTCTGTTTCTGTATCTGGAAATATAGTCAGTTATTAGGGTGAGTGATTCATCTCTAATCACATCCTTTTCAGGAGAATCTTTTGGAGTATCAACGGCAATTTGTAAAGTCTTGACAACTGATATTGTATCTTTAGTATAATCC
>QCRE01000033.1 GCA_003212005.1 Prochlorococcus sp. AG-459-M13
CTCAATACATTAATAGATCATTGGAAACCTGATATTGCAGCTGTTGAAAAGTTTTTCTTTTATAAATCTAGCACTACTATTAGCGTTGTTCAGGCCCGAGGTGTAATTATGATGGTATTTGCTTCCAAGAAAATAAAAGTTAGTGAGTACGCTCCTTCTCACGTCAAGCTTACTATCGCCGGATCTGGGAAAGCATCAAAGAAAGAAATTATTGAAGCAGTCATGTTTAACCTAGATTTAAAATATTCCCCAAAACCAGATGATTCTGCAGATGCATTAGCCATAGCTCTAACAAAATTAAATGAAGAAGGAATAAATTAGATATAGTTTATGAATATCTCAGAAAAAAAGAATTATGAGAGATTATACTTTAGGAAATTGATGGATAAAAGTTCATCAAATGATAGGAGAAATGTAGAAATAAATGTGCAATTATATGTCGAATCTTTTGTAAGCAAAGGGATGAAAATTAAACATATTGGAATATATTGGCCACTCAAAAATGAGGTAGATATAAGGAGTCTTAATGATAAATATCCATTAGCTTTGCCTAGATGTGAGAGAAATAAAGAGCTTTTATTTTGTAGGTGGGACGAAAAACAATTATCTAAAGATGCAGAGGGAATACTTTCTCCTGATTCTACTAGTAAATTGAGTTCTAAGCAGATAAGTATGATTTTTATCCCTTGTCTTTCTGTTGATAAAAACTTGACAAGATTAGGTTATGGGGGAGGATATTTTGATAGATTAAGAAGTAATAAAAATTGGAAATCTATCCCTTGTATTGGAGTGCTAACCTCTAATTGTGTATGCAATAATTTATTAACTAAAGCGGATTGGGATATCCCTCTATCAGGTTTTATAACGGAAAAAGAAATATTAGTATAGTCTGTAAATAATTAGTAATTCTTTGAAAGTTTTATAAGAATGAAAAAAAAAGAAACTTATATCAATTTAAATAAACAAGTTGAAAAGCTGAGAAATTCAGATGATCCCAAAAGAAAATATGAATATATATTATGGTTAGGAAAAAAGTTAGAAATTCCAAATAATAATATTTTAATTCCTGAAAATAAAGTAAAGGGTTGTGTTTCTGAAGTTTTTGTAAATGCAACTTTTAAGGAAGGTAAATTATATTGGGAAGGCTATTCTGATGCTTTGATAACAAAAGGTCTACTAGCATTTCTCATTAATGGATTAAATGAGTTAACACCAAAAGAAGTTTTAAATATCAATACTAAATTCATAGAAGAGACTGGTCTTAAGTCAAGCTTGACTCCATCAAGATCTAATGGTTTTTTAAATATACTTTTAAAAATGCAATCCCAAGCAAATAATTATTTGGATAAATAATATTATAAGATTGAATTTATATTTACTTACAAAAAATGCGAAAATGTAAAATTGGAATTATAGGTTTTGGTACAGTAGGTAAAGGAATTTATAGAATCTTAAAATCAAAATATGACGTTCATCCTATTTTGAAAGATATAGAAATTGTTGGAATAGCGGTTAAAGATATTAATAAAAAAAGGGATATTGATTTAGATAATAATTTATTGATAAATGATCCTTATGAATTAATTGATGATCCCACCGTTGATGTAATTGTAGAAGTAATGGGGGGAATAAATATTGCTAAGGATATTATTCTAAAATCTTTGAAAGCTAGAAAATCAGTAGTTACAGCTAATAAAGCTGTAATCGCAAGATATGGGAGAGAAATATATTCTGTAGCGGCCAAATATGGTGTTTATGTTTTAACCGAAGCAGCAGTATGCGGGGGGATACCAATAATTGAACCTTTAAAAAGATCTCTTAAAAGTAATCAAATAAATAAAATGGTTGGCATAATAAACGGCACCACAAATTTTATACTTACAAAAATGACAAATGAAAAAGCTGATTATAAAGAAACATTAAAACTTGCTCAAGAACTTGGTTTTGCAGAATTTGATCCAACTGCTGATGTTCAAGGATATGATGCAGCAGATAAAATTTCAATCCTTACTGAACTAGCATTTGGAGGAAAAATTAACAGGGATGCTATTAGCACAGAAGGCATTAATAAAATAGATATCAAAGATATTGAGTATGCAAATAAACTAGGATTCGAAATAAAACTTTTAGCCTTTTCCGAAAGAAATAAAGTTAATAAAGAGGATTCTCTTTCATTAAATATTTGGGTAGCTCCTTCCTTAATCCCTAAATCTCATCCTTTAGCAACGGTTGACGGAGTAAATAATGCCATTCTCATAGAGGCTTATCCACTTGGGACAATAATGCTGTATGGCCCGGGTGCGGGTAGTGGTCCAACAGCAGCTTCTGTAGTGTCTGATATTCTAAATCTTAAGGCTTCATCACCAGAGAATACCTCTTCAATTGATCCATTATTATCTTTTAACTTTTGGAGAGAATGCCATATTATAAACTTTGATCAAATTTCAAAAAAGAATTACCTCAGAATAATTTGTTTAGATACTCCAGGTGTAATTGGTAAAATTGGAGATATTTTCGGAAAAAATGATGTATCAATAGAATCTATAGTTCAATTAGATGTGAGGGAAGAAAAAGCAGAAATAGTTGTAATTACCCATGAAGTGTCAAATGGCAAATTCGAAAAATCAAAAGATGAAATTAATTCCCTTTCTGAGGTTGAATTAATTGCAAGCCAATTAAGTTGTATCTGAAAAAAAGATTTGCAAATCTATCAATAGCCTGTTAAACCGAGTAAAGGAAAGATATTGTTTTAATGGGTTTCTCAAAATTAATTGAAAGTAAAACTAATTATAAAATTATTCCTGATAAAATTTCTAAAAACCTTTATAAAGGAGCATGTGTAAAAATTAAAAATAGTCAAAAAACATTTCAGGTTATTGGTATTAATCCAAAAAGTAAAGTTTGTTGGATAAGAGAGTGGCCTTTCCATTTAAAAGTTAACAAAACATTTTCTTTGGGATTTAATCAAATTACCTTACTAACACTTTGCTCTACAAGTTCTTCTGAGAAATAAATTTCTGAAATGTTAAATTAAATGCAAAATAATTTTTTAATAGCTCTATTCATTTTTTTAATTTCCCTATCACAGTATTCTTGTGTTTCTAAAAATAAATCTAAAAGAATTATTATCGCGAGTTCGGGCAAAATAGAATCTTTAGATCCTGCAAGAGCAAATACACTTAAATCACTTCAACTATTAAATTCACTTGGGGATACTTTATATGAATTAAATAATAAAGGAGAATTAGTACCTGAGTTAGCATCTGAAATGCCAATTTTTTCAAAAGATAAATTAAAAATAATAATTAATCTAAGAAGGGATGTCCTTTTTCATGATGGAACTTCATTTGATTCAAATGCTATGAAATTTTCTTTTGATAGATTTAAAAGAATTGGAACGATGAATTATATTTTAGGGAACAAAATTAAATCAATTGAAACACCCAGTAAATTTCAGTTAATTATTAATCTAAATAAGCCATCAAGCTCTATTAATGGCTTACTTAGCTCTGTAAATTTGACGCCCATTTCACCGACTTTTTATAAAGATTATTCTGATAAATTCCTAAATGATAATTTTGTTGGTACTGGGAAGTATGTATTAAAGAGATTTTCAAATGAAATTCAAATAATTGATCCAAATTTTAATTATTGGGGTGAGACTCCTAATAATGAAGGAGTTAGTTTTATTGGATATTCAAATTCTTCTTCTCTTTATGGAGCTTTAAAAAGTAAACAAATAGATGTTCTCTTATCAAATTCAATTGATGATAGTCAAAGAAATAATTTAAATTTATTAAGTAACAATAAAGAAATCAAAGAAGGCAATAGTCCAGCAACAGAAATAAGTTTTATAAGTCTTAGAACAAATTCTTACCCATTAAATAATCTTAATGTCAGGTTAGCCTTATCTAAAAGTCTTAATAGAAAATTAATTAGCAAAAAAGTAAGTTACGGTTTAAGGCGACCATCTAGATCAATAGTTCCCCCTATCCTAAAAAAAAGTAAGCAGGAATTATGGCCAGAATATAATCCTGTAGAAGCAAAAATATTATTAGAGAAAGAGGGTTACTGTAATGGCAATATCTTAGATTTACCGCTTACTTATAGATCTAATGTTCCTGCTGATAAACTGATTGCGCTCACTTGGCAAGAACAAATAAAAAATATTTTGAATGAATGTATTAATATTCAGCTCAATGGGGTAGAGTCTACAACAATTTACAAAAATCTGAATTTAGGATTATATACTGCGGTTATTCTTGATTGGACAGGTGCGTATTCTGATCCAGAAGCATATTTAACGCCTCTTTTAAGTTGTAATCAGATAGATGGCGAAAATTGCAAAAAAGGAGAATCCGTTTTTAGTGGAAGTTTTTGGGGATCAAATACAGTAGAGAAGTTATTTCTTGAGAGCGAAAATTTAAATGGTTATCAAAGATTAGCTAAATTAATTGAAATAGAGAAAATAGCTTCAGATTCAATACCATATATTCCAATATGGATTTCATCTCAAAAAGCTTGGTCTCAAAATGAGATTTCAAAACCTATTTTTAATGGGGCAGGAATTATTTCAATGAGCGATCTTAAATTTATTGATGAGTAGAAACTTTAATAAACTTTTAAATTACTCTTTTTTAAAGGTTTCTTTAATACCTTTAATGTTATGGATTATATCTACTCTAGTATTTATTTTATTAAGAATTGCACCGGGTGACCCAGTTGATGCGATTCTTGGTTCTGGGGCAAATGAAGCTTCAAGAGAACTGCTTAGATATCAATTAGGATTAAATGAGTCTCTTTTAAATCAATACCTTAATTATATTATTAATATTTTGCATTTAGATTTTGGTGAGTCTTTAAGTACTCAAGAACCTGTTCTTTCTATAATTCTTAAATCATTGCCAGCAAGTCTTGAACTAGGAATATTTTCAATATTTTTTGCAGTTTTAATAGGGTTTCCGTTAGGTTTTTTAGGTTTAAAGAATAAAGGCAAAAAGGGAGACTACATTTCTAGGATAATTGGAATTTCTTCCTATGCAATTCCACCATTTTGGGGAGCTATGCTAGCTCAATTAATATTCTCAGTAAATTTTAGAATTTTTCCAATTGGAGGTAGGTTCCCAATAATTCATAGTCAACCTAAGATAACAGGCTTTTTAGTTCTAGATAGCCTTCTGGATAATAATTTTATTTATCTTAAAGATAGCCTGTATCATCTTGCTCTTCCCTCCTTGACGCTTGGGTTTCTTTTGAGTGGTATTTTTAGCAGATCTTTAAGGATAAATTTAGATAAGACAATTAAAAGCGATTATGTAAATGCAGCTATGTGTAGGGGCATTACAAAAAGAAAAATTTTTATAAATCACGCTTTACCTAATGCACTTTTACCTATCGTTACTATTTCAGGCCTTACAATCGCCTCTTTAGCAGGGGGAGCGCTTCTTTTTGAAGTTACTTTTTCATGGCCTGGAATTGCTTTAAGATTGCATGAAGCAATTTCCCAACGTGATTACACGGTTGTGCAAGGAATAGTAATTATTACCTCTTTACTGATAGTTTCTTTAAATCTTTTTGTAGATATTTTTATTGCTTTATTGGATCCAAGAATCGAGTATTAATTTTTTATAATTTCTTTTAAGATTTTTCTATCTAAGATATGAAAATCAAGATTATTTCTACTTTGATTTTTTATGATCTTAATACCTTTATTATTTTTTAAATTTTCGAGGAATTCAACTATTACTTTTGCAGATAAATTTTGAACTAAGTTTGTGTTAGATCCAATAAGAGATTTATTAATTTTAAAGATATCGTTATTATCGAGATTTTCTGAATAATCATTATTGATTTTTATTGGAGAGAAATGACTTGCTCCCTCGATTATTAAAAATCTATTTAATCGATTAGGGTTTGTTGAAAGAAATACCTTAAATTGCTCACTTATTAAGGGGGTAATGAGATCGTAAGTTCCTCCAATAAATAGAACTGGCATATCAATACCAGAACTTTTTTCTTTCGGCCAAATTAAGCTGCCGAACGAATTTAATCCTATAATCGCATTTGCCTTTATTAAATTATTTATTTCAGGTAATGGGATTTCGCCTAATTCACATTGGAGTAGTTTTGATAAATTTGTTACAGCAAAATCTTGTAAAGCTAGATTGCATCTTTTATCAATATTTTCTGAAGGTAAATTCCCTTCATATAAAAAAGATATTAAAGCTCCTAAAGAATGACCCATTAGAATATAAGAATTGTTTGCTAATCCAAAGGCTCCATTTTTGTGAGTCTTTATTACTGCATCTAAATCTTTTATACGATATGAGAAAAACTCAGCGCTACTAGGAATGGCGTTACTACCTTTTATAACATCTAAAAAAGCTTCAGAATTACTACCTTTATGATCTATAAATAGTACTGGCCATCCTCTCTGACTTAATTCCATCCCAATCCATCTGAAATTATTTATATTTCCTCCTAATCCTGGCATAAATATAATTAAATCTTTTTCAGAGATGTCATTGTTATTTTTCCATAGTTCTATTTTTAAAGGTTCAGCTCTATGAGGAGTATAAATTTTTCTTTCAACTTTTATAATGTCAGGCTTATTTATAGAGATGTTCTTTAGAAAGTAATTATTAGTTTTTTCCAGTGAATTTAATTTAAGTAATAGATTTTGTTGCATTCCCAATTCCTCTTTCCATGAAGAAATTATTGAAATAAGACTATCAACATCTAATGAAATTTCATCTGAAGGTAATGCTTTTAGTATATCCAAGGTTGAAACTTCCTTTTTAATTTCCAATAAATTTTCGATAGTATTAAAAATTTCAATTCCATCTTTGTCATTCTGTATCAAAAAAGTATTACTTAATTCTGAAAGAATTCTTCTGCCAGCCCAACTTCTTAGCACTTGTCGGTTTAAACTTTGCTCTTTAAAAATGGGTAATTTTAAATATTTTGATAATTCAAATATTTTTGTAAATCCATTTTTCTTAAACCAATCTATTACTTCTGTAGAATCACTGCTAGGATCATTCAATTTTGTTAACTGATCTATAGTTAAAGGGATTGACATCTCCTCGAACTTAATATTTATCTTTTCTGCAGACCTTGAGTCTTTAATTGAATAAAAACTAAAAAAACTTAAAAAAATTACAAAAATGAATTTCAATTGTGTTTATCCCGAATAAATTTCTTGTTAGTAATCTTTGGTGGAGTAAGTTCCCCTTTCTTTTAAGGTTAATTACTAAAATAAGATTTTTTGCTTCATTTGGAGCAGGAGGTGTCATTTATTTAACATCACTTATTTTCAATAATATTGGTTTTACAGCAACTGAAATTGGTCTTGGTTTTACGATATCAGCAATTATTGGTACTTTAACAAGATTCTTCATAGGAAACTATCTAAACAGAACAGGAAAGATACACTTACCATTAATTACTTCCTCTGCATTAACTATTGCTGCAGGCATTTTTCTGATTTTATCAACAGATCCTTTTTTTTACATAATTGGCCAATCTTTTGTTGGAGCAGCAGCTGGTATTTATTGGCCAGCTGCTGAGTTTGGAGTTCCATATTTTTGTTATCCAATTGATACAAGAAAAGCTTTCGCTTTAGTAAGAAGTGCAGAAGCTTTAGGAATATTTTTAGGGGTGTTCCTTGGCGGGTTAATGACTAATTTTATTTACCCCAAGTCGATATTTGTTATTGACATTATTTGTATGTTGTTTATTATTTTCATGATTTTAAGAAATGAATCTTCAATTAAAAAAACTTTAGAGAACTTTAATAAAAACAGAATAGAACCCGTTAGATCTGATCAAAATAAATGGAATAAAAATTCTAAAATTATAGTTTTTTCTATTGTCTTGATAACAACTACTCTTGCATTGATACAGGTAACATTACCTCTTGATCTTGTCAAAGGGGGGGTATATAGGAATGCATTAAGTGAAAAATATATAAGTTTTTTAATTTCATTCCAATTGATTTTATTGCTTTGTTTGCAATGGCCAGTTGGCTCATGGATATCAAGGAAAAAAAGACTCTTTGGATTGAAATTTAGTTTAATTAACTTTTCTTTAGCTTCATTTTTATTATTTATTTCAAGCTACTTAAACTTTTTAGCTTATTATTTGATATTTTTTTCATTAATATTGATTAGTATAGGCACTTCTTCTTTTCTACCTTCATCTACAGATCTTGTTTTCAGAATAGCTCCCTTTAATAAAAAAGGTTATGCATTAGCTTTATTATCACAATGTTTCGCTATGGGTTATTTCTTTGGCCCATTTATTTCAGGTAAAGTTTTAGATTTTTATGGCTATGCCTCAATAATATGGTTATTTATTTCATTTCTCTGTTTTGCACTTCTTGGGAAATTATTTAAAAAATTATTTTAATATTTAATTTTTTTCTAATTCAATAATTCTTCTCTCTCTAAGGAAT
>QCRE01000034.1 GCA_003212005.1 Prochlorococcus sp. AG-459-M13
TTTTAATTAATCGAATCTTATTTCAAGATATCTTTATATGTATTTTTATGCAAAACAAAAAAATATTTTTAAACTTACAAAGTTGGTGCTTTAAATATTTGATTTTTATTATTTGCAGAAAATATACTTGTTTTTGCGATATTTTTAACCGCATTTAAATCTTTATCTACCAAGTTATCTATTGTAGCCAAATAACTCTCTGTAACTAACCTTGGATATAATCCAATACCAATAATTGGTAAGAGTAAACAGGCTATAATATATACCTCTCTTGGCTCTGCATCAATTAAATTTCTATCTTGAGTTAACTTTGGATTTTCTTTACCAAAGAAAATCTCACGTAACATCGAAAGCAAATAAATTGGAGTAAGAATAACTCCAATTGCAGCTAAAGCGGCCATTAGAACTCTAAAAGGCAAAGTATATACTTCATCTGTAACAAATCCAGTAAATACCATTAATTCAGACACAAATCCACTCATTCCTGGCAAAGCAAGAGAAGCAAGAGAGCATGCAGTCCACAATGCAAACATAATCCGCATTTTTTGTCCCACTCCTCCCATTTCATCAAGTTTTAAAGTCTTTGTCCTGTCATAAGTTGCACCAACAAGAAAGAATAAACTTGCTCCAATTAATCCATGACTGACCATTTGTAACATCGCTCCACTGGTACCTAGACTACTAAAACTTCCAATTCCAATTAGAACAAACCCCATATGACTGATGGAACTATATGCAATTTTTCTTTTAAGATTCCTTTGTGCAAAGGAAGTTAATGCAGCATAGATTATATTTACTACTCCAAGAACTATTAATAGTGGAGCGAATTGAGCATGTGCAATAGGTAACAATTGCGCATTAAACCTTAAAAGTGCATATCCACCCATTTTTAACAATATTCCAGCAAGAAGCATATGAACAGGCGCTGTAGCCTCCCCATGTGCGTCAGGAAGCCATGTATGTAATGGGACGATAGGTAATTTTACGCCAAAAGCAATTAGTAGTCCTATGTAACATATAATTTGGAAGTTTTGGCCAAAATTCTGATTAGCTAAATGCGAAAACTCAAAATTTGGTATTTCAGTTCCGTAAAAACCCATAGCTAATGCAGCTAAAAGGATAAATATGGAACTACCAGCTGTATATATGATGAATTTTGTCGCTGCATATTGTCTGTTTTTACCTCCCCAGATAGCTAAAAGTAAATATACAGGTAGTAATTCTAATTCCCAACTTAAAAAGAATAGGAGCATATCTTGAACTGCAAAAACAGCTATTTGCCCTCCATCCATAATAAGTATTAAAAAGAAAAATAGTTTTGGTTTGAACTTTACTGGCCATGCAGCTAAGACGGCTAGTGCTGTTATGAAACTAGTTAATAATATGAGAGGCATTGAGATTCCATCAGCGCCTACTGACCAAGTTAGTCCTAGATTTGGAAGCCAATTAATACTTTCTTTAAGTTGAACATTTTCATTATTAATATCAAATCCATTTATGTAAGATCCTACAGTTACTAAAAAGGTAATTAAAGCGATACTTAAAGCAAACCATCTAACCTCTTTACCATCCCCTTTATCTGGGAAAAAAGGTATCAAAAATGCGCTACCAATTGGGAATAGAATAGATACTGATAGCCAAGGAAAATTAGATAAACCTGCACCTAATGTTCCAAATGTATTTAATGCAAAGTGTGAAAAAAAATAGCAACTCAATTGAATAAGAAATTAATCCTAAACAGAGTCTAGAAATTATCTAGATTTTTTCATCCATATAGCAGTGAAGACACACATTTGTAATTAAGTTACTTGAGGTGATTGAAAACCAAATATAGCCACTAATAAAATAACTCCTCCAAAAACTATAAGAGCATAAAATTGAGCTCTACCAGTTTCAAAATACTTTAAGCCCTCGCCACTTCCTAATGTCACAAGTCCAGTAAGATTTACCACTCCATCAACAACTTTGGAATCTACTTCTAGAACTTCTTTTGCAAGTTTTCTACTTCCTTTAACAAAAAGTTTTTCATTAATATCATCTAAATACCATTTATTTGATAAAAACTTATTAACAGATGGAAATCTTTGTGCAAATAAAATTGATAAATTAATTTTCTTAGCAAAATAAGCTTGATAAGCAATTGTTATCCCTATTGAGGCAACAAAAACAGATGCAACAGCTAAAGGTAAAAATTCTTTTAATTCAAAGGACTCTATAGCAATCAATGCTTCTTCGGGATCTAATAAGTTTGCAAATTTACTATCCCAAGGTAACCCCATAAATCCAATAATTACGGAGGGGACTGCAAGAAAAACAAGTGGGAATGTCATAGACCAAGGAGACTCATGTATTGAGCCATTTTCTTCGTTATGTTCTTCATCGTCTGAATTAATTTCTGAAGCCAATAAAAGTTCATTTTGCAATTCCTTATTTTCACCTCTGAAGTCTCCTTCAAAAGTTAAAAAATAAAGTCTAAACATATAAAAGGCTGTTAATCCAGCTGTTAAGAATCCTACAAACCAAAAAGCTGGGAAAGATATAAATGCATTTCCTAATATTTCATCTTTACTCCAAAAGCCAGCTAAAGGGGGAATACCACTGATTGCTATACACCCTATCAAAAAAGTCGAAGACGTTAAGGGCATTTTTTTTCTTAATCCTCCCATTAATCTCATATCCTGGGCCAGCACTGGTTGATGACCAACTACTTCTTCCATCGCATGAATTACAGATCCAGAACCTAAAAACAACATCGCTTTGAAACAAGCGTGCGTAACTAAATGAAAAATTCCAGCTACTGGAGCACCACAACCCATCGCAAGCATCATATATCCCAGCTGAGAAACAGTACTATATGCTAAACCTTTTTTTAGATCCATCTGAGTTAATGCAATGGATGCTCCTAAGAAACATGTAATCGTACCTACTAAAGCGATAATAAATTGAATTGTAGGGAATAATGAATAAAGAGGTTGTAGCCTCGCTACCAAGAATATTCCAGCAGCAACCATCGTCGCCGCATGAATAAGAGCTGAAATAGGAGTAGGTCCTTCCATAGCGTCTGGAAGCCACACATGAAGAGGGAACTGAGCAGATTTAGCCATAGGTCCTAGGAAGACCAAAAAACAAAGTAAAAGCGCAGCCCAAACTGGAATTGAGTTCTCTGAAACTGATTGTGATATTCCTATAGCTATTTGGTTAAAATCAAAGCTTTTTGTAGCCCAAAATAGACCTAAAATTCCTAATAATAGGCCAAAGTCTCCAACTCTATTTACCACAAATGCTTTTTGAGCAGCATTAGCTGCACCATCTCTGTCGTACCAGAAACCAACTAACAGATAAGAACACATCCCTACTAATTCCCAAAAAACATATATCTCCAACAAATTTGGGCTAATAATTAAACCCATCATCGAACTACTAAAGAGAGCTAAATATGTAAAAAATCGTACGTACCCTTTATCATGAGCCATATATCCATGAGAGTAAATCATTACCAATAAAGTAATTGTGGTTACTAATGTAAGCATTACGCTACCTAGTGGATCAAGAACAAATCCCATTGGGATTGTGAAATCTCCGGCACTTGCCCAAACAAACAATTTTTCTACTGGTTGGTAACCACTTATTTGTTCAATTAATGATTTGTAACTGATAACAGCAGAAATACCAACGAATGATATAAGACTGATAGAAACTATCCCTCGGGAATTATTAATTTTTTTATTCAGACATATTAAACCTAAGCCAGAAAGTACTGCTCCAATAAGTGGAAAGATAGGTATTAACCAGGCAATTTCTGAAGCTTGAGGCATTTTGAACAATATTTTTATACTAATACTAAACTGCTAATTGAAAATTTTAGATATAAAAGACGAATTAAATGTTGTAACAGCAATATTTATATATTTATGAGACAACCAAATTACAGAAATTGCTATTAATATTCCTAATTGAGAAAATTTAAAAAATTCTTTTACTTTAAATTTTTGTCTTCCATCAAATATTGCTACAAATGGAATTATAGAAGTACTATCTCTGAACTTATAAAATTCTTCACCAAATTTATTTTCTAATCTCTTATCACCGTGCCAAATTGCAAATAGATGATGAGAAATTAACCCCAAGGAAGTTATGAATGTAAATGATGACCCAATCCATAAAGTATGAGCTAAACACCAAATAATTTGACCAAATGCTTGCGGATGTCTTGTGATTCGCATTATTCCAGTTCCATATATTCTAACTTGAGGTTTTAAGACTGAAGGAATTTCTAACAAATTATACGTTGCAGGATAAAGAAATAAAAAACTAATGGCCGTTAAAATCCAAACCAACAAAAATACATAATTATTTCCTTGGAAATTCCATAATCTAATTCCATCGTATCTGTGTGCTAAAAAATAACCAATTAATATCACTGCAGATGGCAAACTTAAAGAAACAAAGAATAATCTCCATAATCTTGGTCCAATAACATCTTCTGCTTTGCTTCTTAAAGCCGCGCCTCCACTATGAATAACTGCGAAGATGAATATTAATCCCAAAATTATTAAAGATGTTTTGTGAGTCTCCATATAATTTTAGAAATTAAATTTTTTTATTATTAACAATAATACGCTTAGGTATTAGAATTAACATTCATTAAATAGGCATAAATAATGCCAGAATTACCTTTTACTCTTGACCAATTAAGAATATTAAAAGCCATAGCTGCTCAAGGAAGTTTTAAGAAGGCTGCAGATTTACTATATGTCACTCAACCTGCTGTTAGTCTGCAAATTCAAAATTTAGAAAAACAACTTGAAATCACAATTTTTGATAGGGGTGGTAGAAAAGCACTTTTAACTGAAGCAGGTAAATTATTACTTGAATATTGCGAAAGAATTCTTAATCAATGTGATGAAGCTTGTAAAGCTATTGAAGACCTTAATAGTTTAAAAGGGGGAACACTCATAATTGGAGCTAGTCAAACTACAGGTACCTACTTAATGCCAAGGATGATAGGAATTTTTCGCCAAAAATATCCTGATGTAAATGTTCAACTGCAGGTACACAGTACCAGAAGAACAGGCTGGAGCGTTGCAAATGGACAAATTGATTTAGCTATCATTGGAGGTCAATTACCTAACGATCTTGAAAACTTATTAGAAGTCATTCCATATGCAACTGATCAATTAGCCCTTGTATTACCGACAAAGCATCCACTTTCCAACAAGAAAGAACTTATGAAAGAAGATTTATACAAAATGAATTTCGTTACATTAGATTCTCAATCAACTACAAGAAAAGTTGTTGATAAACTTTTAAAAGATTCTGGTCTTGATGTTCAAAGATTAAAAATTGAAATGGAATTAAATTCCCTTGAAGCAATTAAAAATGCAGTTCAGTCTGGCCTTGGAGCTTCTTTTTTACCAGTTGTTTCCATTGAGAGAGAACTGGCAGGCGGTTCGATTCATAAAGCCCAGATCATTGATTTGGAGGTTAAAAGAGAGCTTAAATTAATTACGAATCCTTCAAGATACACATCAAGAGCTTCAGAAGCTTTTAAAAGATATATACTGCCTCAATTTGCAAGTCCTGAAAGTCCATTAAGGCAAATAAACTTAATCTAAAATTGAATTGCTTCCTTGTTAATTCCTACACCTCCGTCTTCAGCTTGTCCATCTCCTTTAATGATAAACTTATTCTCATTTACGTCAGTCTGATAAACGCATTTAACTATAGGTTTATCTCTTATTGAACCAATATATGCAAAAGTATTCATTCTTTGCTTACACTCTCTAACATCCTCATTACTAATAGCTCCTTGTTTTTGTAACACTGTCCAATTCTCCCTCCTGATTACACAACCAGGTTGTAGGGCGGGTTGTGTTACAAAACTGGTTGAAGGATTCAGTGTTGTATACATTTCCACATCAATTACAAAAGCGCTTGCACCCCATTGCCTACAAAATTCAGGGTCCGGAACAGCCATATCTAATTGCTGTTGACTCGCTATATTACCCTGTCCTCCATCCGTTGTACTTGTAATAGCACTCCCAATTCCTACCCCTAGAATCAAAACCCCAGCGAGTACAGCTATTGTTCCTGTGCTGAAATTATTTTTTTGATCAGAATTAGAAGAAGATAATCTTCTACTTCTCTGTGCATATTCATTTACATCTCTTGAATTTGAGTAGTAGGGATTTCTGTTAGGGCCTCTTCTTGAACCCTTATTAGGATATTTGTTCACAATACTTCTTTGGTTTTAGGTAAACCCATTGAGTAATTCATCACTCTACATTCTGGGTTATAGCTTAGTAAGCCATTTTGCAGCAGATATTTAATTAAACCTTCAAGTTCAGAACCTATTTTACGAAGTTCATAATCATCTAAATTTTTACCAGCTCTTTCTTCAATAAGCTCAGCAAATTTCTCATTTACTTTTTTTAAAGATTCATCTTTCCAAATGAATTCATTATCAGGATCTAAATCAAGGGTCAATTTATTTGGATGAAATTTTAAATCGTTATTAACCACATCAGCAGTAAATATTCTGACATGCCTAGTAGTTGATTTTAGAAGCATTTTTTCCATAACTTAAAAATAATCAACAAAAAAAACTATAATGTTCTAACTTTAGGATAGCTTCTTTGTAAGTGTTAACTTTTTTTCTTATTTTATAATGCGTGTTGCAATTGCAGGTGCAGGTTTAGCAGGTTTATCTTGCGCTAAATATCTTGTCGATAATGGTCACATTCCTATGGTTTTTGAAGCAAGAGATGTTCTAGGGGGCAAAGTTGCTGCCTGGAAAGACGAAGATGGAGATTGGTACGAAACGGGTTTACACATATTTTTCGGTGCTTACCCAAATATGCTTCAACTTTTCAAAGAATTAGATATTGAAGACCGATTGCAGTGGAAAAGTCATTCAATGATTTTTAACCAACCTACTGAGCCTGGAACTTACAGCAGGTTTGATTTTCCCGACATTCCTGCTCCTGCTAATGGTGTAACAGCAATTCTTAGCAACAATGATATGCTCTCATGGAACGAAAAAATCTTATTCGGATTAGGATTAGTTCCTGCAATGTTAAGAGGACAGAAATATCTAGATAAATGTGATTCAAAATCATGGACAGAATGGCTCAAAGAACACAATATTCCTGAAAGAGTTAATGATGAAGTATTCATAGCTATGAGCAAAGCGCTTAATTTTATCGGACCGGACGAAATATCATCAACAGTATTATTGACGGCTTTAAATAGATTTTTACAAGAAAAAAACGGTTCAAAAATGGCATTTCTTGATGGAGCCCCCCCTGAGCGACTTTGCCAACCAATGGTTGATTACATTACTGCTAGAGGTGGGGAAGTACACATGAAAAGTCCCTTGAGGAAAATTAATCTTAATAATGATAGTACCGTTAAAAGTTTTACAATTGCTTCTTTAGATACTGATGAGAAGAAAGAACTTACCGCAGATGCATATGTAAGTGCAATGCCTGTAGATTTATTTAAACTCATGATCCCGGAACAGTGGAAAGGTATAAATGCCTTTTCAAAATTAGATGGTTTAAATGGCGTTCCAGTAATAAATATTCATTTATGGTTTGATAAAAAATTAACGGACATTGACCACTTATTATTCAGCAGATCGCCTCTTCTTAGCGTTTATGCAGACATGAGTATTACTTGCAAAGAATATGAGGATCCAAACAGATCAATGCTCGAATTAGTCTTTGCACCAGCAAAAGATTGGATAAATAGAAGTGATCAAGATATTGTAGATGCAACAATGGAAGAACTCAAAAAATTATTTCCAAACCATTTTATGGGCGATGAAAAAACCCAACTAAGAAAATACAAAGTTGTAAAAACACCTAGATCTGTTTATAAAGCTGTTCCAGGATGCCAAGAATTTAGACCAAGTCAAAGATCTCCAATTGATAACTTTTTCTTAGCTGGAGACTATACAATGCAAAAATATCTTGCATCCATGGAAGGAGCTGTTTTAAGTGGTAAATTATGTGCAGAATCTATTAATCAAGAATATTCAAAGAAAAATAATAATGTTTTAAAAGAAACTTCTAAAGTAAATTAAATCCTCAAGACAAAAAAAAGCTTTTTGAAAAATTCATTATCTCAACTTAACAAAGCATATGAAATATGCCGAAAAGAAACTCAGAAATGGGCGAAAACTTTTTATTTAGGAACTC
>QCRE01000035.1 GCA_003212005.1 Prochlorococcus sp. AG-459-M13
TAATTCAACAGCCTCTAATGGATACATATTTTGATTAGTAATTCTTCCGCCATTTGATCTTGTTTGCCAAGAAATAATTAATATCATTAATGTTCCTAGAGTGACATGTAGACCATGAAATCCAGTTAAAGCATAAAAAGTACTTGCAAATAAATTATCCGTTAGTCCAAAAGGCAAATTAAAATATTCAAATAATTGACATACTAAAAAGGTAATCCCTAGTAGAGAAGTTACTATTAACCATTTTTGGGTTTCCGAATTTTTATTTTTAAGCAGAGCTTTTCCTGCTTTATGAAAAGTCCCGCTGCTTACTAGTAATAAAATTGTATTTAATGTAGGGATAGGTAGTTCTAATTCATATATAGCACCATCTGGTAAAGGATTAACCGCTTTATATGTAAGGTAGGCGGCAAAGAAACCAGCAAATGTCATCCCATCTGCTATTAAAAAAGTTATTAATCCAAACATCCTAAAGTCATCATGATGTTCAATTGCAGAATTATTATTTTTTTTAATTTCTTTTGAACTATCCAGTGTGGTCATAGTTTTCTTAGATTAATTTTCTTGAGAGATTTTTTTTCCATAGCCATAAGGTTCTTCAACTAAAGGTGCTTCTCCTTCCCAATTCTCAACAGGGGGAGGAGATGATGTTAACCATTCAGGAGTTAAAGCTTCCCATGGATTATCCCCAGAATCCTTTCCATTCCTCATACTTAGTAATATATTAACCAAAAATGGGATAGTACTTATAGCCATTAAGAGAGCTCCTGAGCTACTAATTTGATTAACAAATTGAAATTGAGGATCATATTCCGCCACTCTTCTTGGCATACCATTAAGACCTAGCCAATGTTGAGGAGCAAAGCACAAGTTAAAGCCAATAAAAGTTAATGTAAAATGTATTATCCCCAGTTTTTCACTCATTAACTTACCGGTCACCTTTGGGAACCAATGATATATAGATGAGAAGATAATAAAAACAGTCCCTCCATAAACTATGTAGTGGAAGTGAGCAACAACGAAATATGTATCATGCACATGAATATCAAAAGGGACTTGAGCAAGAGCAACTCCTGTGATTCCCCCAAATACAAAATTTATAATAAAACCACATGAAAATAACATTGCACTATTGATGGATATTTTTCCACCCCATAAGGTGGCAACCCAATTAAAAAATTTAATACCCGTTGGAACTGCTATAAATGCTGTCGCAATAGTAAAAAATAATCTCATCCAAGGAGGGGTTCCACTTGTAAACATATGATGAGCCCAAACAACTAACCCAAGCACAACGATCCCCATTATGGAAAAAACCATTGTGGTATAACCAAATAATGGCTTTCTTGAGTGTACTGGAAGGATTTCACTAACCAAACCAAAAGCGGGTAAAACCATTATGTAGACAGCTGGATGCGAATAAAACCAGAATAAATGTTGATAAACAACTACGTTTCCACCTAAAACAGGATTAAAAAAACCGGTATGTGCGACAATATCAAAACTAAGTAAAATTAATGTTCCAGCTAAAACTGGAGTTGACAAAACAACTAATAAACTTGTTCCTAACATTGCCCAACAATACATAGGTAATTGCATAAGCTTTAGTCCTGGTCTTCTTAATTTGATAATTGTTGCAATAAAATTTATCCCTCCAAATATAGAGCTGCCACCAAGTAATAAAACACTCATTATCCAAATGATTTGCCCTGACTGAGGTGTGGTTATACTTAAAGGTGGATAGGCAGTCCATCCTGCCTGAGCTGCTCCTTCAACAAAATAACTAGCTACTAACATCAACCCTGAAGGAGGGATGAGCCAAAAAGCTACAGCATTCAATCTTGGGAATGCCATATCTCTAGCTCCTACATAAAAAGGAATTAAATAATTACCAAATGCACCATTTACTACAGGTACGATCCATAAGAAAATCATTATTGTTCCATGTAAAGTTAGAACTTGGTTATATACATCTCTAGGCATAAAGTCCGACATTGGACTTGCTAGTTCTATTCTTATAGCACTAGCCAAAGTTCCTCCAATTAAATAAAAAAGAAACCCACATACAAGATATTGGATACCAATTACTTTATGATCAAGACTGAAACTAAAATATCTTAGCCAACCTTTAGGCTGAAGACTTTTGTTTTTAGAATCTTGAGAATCAATTGTTATAGTCATAAGTTAACCTCAGTTTTAGTGTTTTTGTTAAACCAATCTTTGTAATCTGATTCTTCTTCAACTATTATTGATGCTCTCATTCCTCCATGATAAGGACCACATAATTCCGCACAAATTATTGGATATTTCCCAACTTTTGTAGGAGTGAAATTTAATATGGTAGGCTGGCCTGGAATAATATCTTGTTTTATTCTGAATTCTGGTACCCAAAAAGCATGAATCACATCTTTTGATTCCATCTTCATTGAAATTTTATGATCAACTGGAACATGAAGCTCCCCAGAAATAAATTCTCCTTTTGGATAATTAAATAAAAATGCAAATTGCATAGCTGAAACTTCAACAGATAAATTATTACTAATAACATCATTATTTGATGCTTGGCTGATTCCTGCCCAAATCTTTTCTGTATTCGAGGTCATAATCTCATGACTATGATTTAATTCTTTCATCCCGCCCATTCGATCGTAAATGTTATAGCTATATAAACCAATTATTAATACGATGATTGAAGGAATAATTGTCCATACAATCTCTAAGCTTAAATTACCTTCTAAAGCTATTCCATCTCCTAATTGATCTTTCCTTTTCCTAAATTTAAATAAACTATAAGTAACTGCAATTGTCATCCCTATAAAAATTACTAATCCTATGATGAAAAGAATTTTAAAAAGCTCATCATATATTGGTGCATTTATACTCGCTTCAGCAGGAAGTAAATTAACATTAATCCCGATCCAAAAAGATATACCAAATACAGCTGAAATTATAAGAATTAAATAAAAGTTCTTATTTAACAATTGAATAAAAAATTATTATTAATAATTTAAACATATTCATTTTTTAAAAATTTGCATCGTTTATTAATGGAAAATTATTGAAATTTACAACTTCTTAAGATTTAAAAAACAAAAGAGGTATTATAAATAACTTTTTGCAGATATATGTCAGGGAAAAAAGATTAAAACTACAAATAAATTTTAAAAATAAAACATTTACTTTTAATTAATGTTTGATAATTAAATCTAAATTATTATGCAAAATATGAGCTTTAGTAAATTTGTTCAACAACAAAATATATAATCCAAGATATAAGGGAATTCTTATAAGATTAGGAAATCATAATGTATTGGCATTAATAGCCTTAATTGTTATTGGTGGAGCCACAAGGGTTATGGAGGCAGGCCTTGCTTGTCCTGATTGGCCTTTATGTTATGGCACATTTCTACCTTTAAACCATATGAATTTAAGAGTTTTCCTGGAATGGTTTCATCGTTTAGATGCTTTTCTTGTAGGGCTATTAATTCTTTCTAAATTTATACTTTCAATAATTTGGAGAAAAGATCTCCCCAATTGGTTACCAAAAATTTATTCGTTATTAGTTTTCTTAGTAATCGTTCAAGGCTCTATTGGAGCTTTGACAGTAATTAATTTACTTAACTCTTATTCAGTTACTGCTCATCTTCTGACTGCTTTTTTACTTTTAATAACAACTATAACTATTAACCAAAATCTAGAAAACAATGTTGTTAATAAACCATTTATTTGGTGGAAAATATTTTTATTTTTCCCTTTGATTCTTACTTTGGTTCAATCATTCATTGGAGTAAGGCTTTCATCAACTTGGTCAACACATATATGCTTATCATTTCACAAACAGTGCTTAATATTAGATACTCATAAGATATTTGCTATCCCAATTTCTATTTCGATTTTATCAATTTTAGCTGTTTCAATTTATAAGCACAATTTATTCCTAAATAATTGGAAATACCTTAGTTCACTTTTTTTGCTTTTAATTTCGCAGATTGTCCTGGGAATATTAAGTCTTAAAACTAACTTAAGTGAACCTATTTTTGTTATTGGTCATCAACTAAATGCTTCATTATTAATTGCCATTCTTACAACATTGATTTTTAGGAATCCTAATTTATATGAAAAAAACAATCAATCATTTAACTCATTAATAGAAGGTTTTAATTCATGAAAAGTAATCTAGATAACTTTAAATTACAGACTTCAATTCGCGAACATGTAGTGCCTTCGAGAAAAAAAGTAATACTACCTGCTTGGCTTGAAGTCGCTAAGCCTAGATTGATTCCATTATTACTGGCTACTACTTTGGGAGGGATGGCATTAACTGAAGAATGGCCTTTATCCTCGCCAAAACTCATATGTACTTTAGGTGGTGGAGCATTAGCAGCTGCTGCTGCTGGAGCACTTAATTGCTTATGGGAAATGGACTTAGACAGAAAGATGATAAGGACAAGTAAAAGAGCTTTACCCTCAGGTAAATTATCATCCAAGACCGTTTTTTTAGGTGCTGTATCTTGTACTTTGGCAGCTGCAATGCTTTTGATAAGTGGGGTAAATTATTTGGCAGCTGGATTAACATTGTTGGGTTTATGTAGTTACGTAATTTTATATACGATCATTCTTAAACCACGTACAACTCAAAATATTGTTTTCGGTGGAGTAGCAGGAGCTATACCTCCATTAGTAGGAGCATCTGCTGCTACTGGTCATGTAGGACTTAGTGGTTGGTGGTTATTTGGTTTGGTAATGCTTTGGACTCCAGCTCATTTCTGGGCTCTTGCTATTTTATTAAAAGATGATTACGCCTCTGTAGGTATACCTATGCTTCCTTCAGTAAAAGGTTCAGCTTTTACAGTGAAAGCTATTTCACGTTATGGATGGGCTACTGTTCTGATGAGTATTCTTGGGATTTTGGCTTTACCGGAAGGAGGGATTCTCTATTTAATAATGCTTTTACCTTTTAATGGAAGACTTTTACAATTAATAAATAGATTGAAAAGTTCCCCTGATGATTTAGTAAAAGCAAAAGGATTATTTAGATGGTCAATACTTTATATGTTTGGAATTTGTCTTTTGCTTTTGATTTCAAGAACTCAACTTTCTGTAGAATTTGAAAAGCAGTCTATACAAATTTTCTTATCTTTAGTATCAAAATTTAATAATTAGATTGATGTAAAATGTTTAGATATTTAATTCTAGTTCGATGAATTATATACAAGTTAAAAATCTTTCAAAATCATATTCTGATATTGATGCATTAAAGGACTTATCAATTGATATTGAAGCTGGTATTTTGTTTGGTATCTTAGGTCCCAATGGTGCAGGAAAATCAACTCTTATAAAAATTCTGGCTACTCTAGTTGAGCCTAATAGTGGAGAAGTTTTTATAAATAATATCAATTTGATTAAAAATCCAAGAAAAATTAGAGAATTAATTGGTTATGTAGCACAGGATATTGCTCTTGATAAAATCCTAACGGGCCGTGAGTTATTAGATTTCCAATCAGATTTGTATCATATGAAAAAAAAGGAAAAATATGAACGAATAAAAACGTTAATAAATCAACTAGAGATGAATGATTGGATTGATAGAAAATGTGGAACATATTCAGGAGGTATGAAAAGAAGAATAGATTTAGCAGCTGGTCTTTTACATTTACCAAAAGTTTTAATATTAGATGAGCCTACAGTTGGTCTGGATATTGAGAGCAGAAATATAATTTGGCAACTTTTAAAAGATTTAAAGAATGATGGAATGACTATTATTTTAAGTAGTCATTATCTTGATGAAATAGATAAGTTAGCAGATAGTTTGGTAATAATTGATGCTGGAAAAGTTATAGCGCAGGGAAAACCAGCTCTTCTTAAAGAGAAATTAGGAGGAGATAGGATAACTTTAAAAGTAAGAGAATTTAGTACTCAAGAAGAGTCAAAAAAAATATGTGAAATTTTATCTTCAATAGATGGAATTAGTCGGATAATTATAAACAAGGCACAAGGTTATTCAGTAAATTTTGTAGTAGAAAAAGAAAAGGATTTGCTTACAAAACTAAAAGTAGAATTAGCTTTTTCTAAGTTTGAAATTTTTTCTCTTACTCAAAGTCAACCTAGTTTAGATGATGTATATCTACAAGCTACTGGTAAAACATTATTAGATGCTGAAATTTCAATGACAGGTAAAAGAGATCTTAAAAAAGAATCCAAGCAATCAATGAGATAAAAAAATAATATTATTTTGATAAGTAATTATAATTACTATTAAAGATCTTTAAAAATGGAATTAAAACAATATAAATTAAATTTTTTGTACCAGGAAACTTTTGCTTTAACCAAAAGATTATTTATCCAATTACAAAGAAGACCATCCACACTTTTAGCTGGGATATTACAACCTATAATTTGGCTCTTTTTATTTGGAGCACTTTTCTCAAAAGCCCCAGAAGGTTTTCTACCAGGAGTTGATTCATATGGCAATTTTTTAGGGGCGGGACTAATTGTTTTTACTGCATTTAGTGGAGCATTAAATTCCGGCTTGCCTTTAATGTTTGATAGGGAATTCGGCTTTTTAAACAGATTACTTGTCGCACCTTTAGCGAGTAGATTATCTATTGTTTTATCCTCTTTCTTTTACATTACAATTCTTAGTTTTGTACAAAGCATTGTGATAATGATAGTTTCATTTATTTTGGGTTATGGATGGCCTGATTTTTATGGTTTAGGAATTGTATTTGCAACGTTGATACTTTTAGTTCTTTTCGTGACAGCTATAAGCCTATGTTTAGCATTCGTTTTACCTGGTCATATCGAATTGATTGCTCTTATATTCGTTATAAATTTGCCTCTTCTTTTTGCAAGCACTGCATTGGCTCCGATCTCTTTTATGCCAAATTGGCTGGGGTGGCTTGCCTCTGTTAATCCATTAACCTTTGCTATTGAACCAATCAGGATTGCTTATACTCAAACGATGAATTTAGAGTTAGTGGCTTTACAAGCCCCATATGGTGACTTAACTTGTAAGAGTTGTATCTCAATTTTATTTTCTCTAACAGTTTTTTCGTTGATTATTATCAGACCACTGTTAAATAGAAAATTAAATTAATAAATTTATGTTATTAAAAGATGATCTGAAAGATGCTTACCAAAAAGCATCTTTGAAAAAAAATAATTTAATTTTAGAAAATGTTGTTAGTAGATGGGTAC
>QCRE01000036.1 GCA_003212005.1 Prochlorococcus sp. AG-459-M13
CCTGAGTGGTTTTTTCTTTTGGAGAGTTAAAAATTTTCTTTGTTGAATTAAATTCTGCAAGATAACCGACTTTTCCTCCGTCGCCATCTTCATATTCGATAGCATTAAAAAACGCAGTCATATCACTAACTCTTAATGCCTGTTGCATGTTATGAGTAACGATTATTATTGTGTAATTTTTCTTAAGTTCGTGCATTGTCTCTTCTATTTTCAAAGTAGAGATTGGATCTAAAGCTGAACATGGCTCATCCATGAGAATTATTTCAGGTTCAATTGCTATTGTTCGAGCAATACATAATCTTTGTTGTTGTCCACCAGATAAGGAATAACCACTATCATTCAATTTATCCTTACATTCATCCCATAAAGCAGCTTTTCTTAGTGAACTTTCCACTAATTCATCCATATCTCCAGTAAAGCCATTAATTCTCGCTCCAAATGCAATATTTTCGTAGATAGATTTAGGAAAAGGATTAGGTTGTTGAAAAACCATCCCAATTCTTCTTCTCACTTCAACTGGATCTACTCTTTTATCATAAATATTAGTTCCATCAAATAGCACAGTTCCCTTGAGTGAACAATTAGGAATTAAATCGTTCATTCTGTTTAAAGATCTAAGAACAGTTGATTTGCCACAACCTGAAGGTCCAATAAGGGAGGTTATATTTCCTATTTTAAAATTACAAAAAACATTTCTTACTGCTTCAAAAGTTCCATAGCTAATAGAGACATTCTCAAGAGATAAGATGATATTCTTTGGTGTTTTTTTATTAGTTTTAATCATTTATACTCTCTTAGTTTTCTCAGTAAAGGCCGCTAATATCCTTGAAAATATATTTACTGATAGTATCGATAAAACAAGAATAAAGGAAGCTGCCCAGGCTAGTTTATTCTGCGCATCGTATGGTTCAAGAGCGAAGTTGTATATCAATACAGCCAAAGAACCCATCTCGTAAAATAAATCTCCAAAACCAGTTATGTAGTAGTAAGAGAATAAAGCCGTAAATATCAAAGGTGCTGTTTCACCTGCAGCTCTTGCGATTCCAAGTACAACGCCAGTAGCAATAGACCTAAAGGCAGAGGGCAAAGTAACTTTCAATATGGTTGTATACATACTTGCTCCAACTCCAAGAGAAGCATATCTCAATTCATTAGGTACCAACTTTAAACCTTCATCAGTCGTCTTTATCACAGTAGGCAACATTAATATTGAAAGCGCCAATCCTCCTGCCAAGCCACTATACATACTCCCAAATAGGATCTTTGTTGAAACGATTAAGGCATAAATAAATACCCCGGCAATAATTGAAGGGACTCCTGCTAAAACATTTACCCCGAATCTGATAAATCTTGAAAAAGCACCGCCTTTAGAATATTCCGCTAGATATATTCCACCACCAACACCTACTGGTATTGCAATAATTGAAGCAATGGTAGTGATTATTAATGTTCCTATTAATGCAGGATTAATACCTCCTGCATCTAAATCATCTCCAGGAGGATTTGGTTCTAAAGTAAATAATTCTGGTGTGATTTGAGATCCACCTTTGTAAAGGATATAAGTCACAAGAAAAATCAAAGGAATTACTGCTATAAGTGCACAAATTACGGATAAAGAAGTAAAGAATTTATCTCCTATATTTCTTGATAATCTTTTCTGGTAATAGAGTGAATTCATAATTATCTAATATTTGAGACTAAATTTCTTAACTAGCCATTGAGCAAAGATATTGACCACTAAAGATAGGATCATCAATACAAAAGCCGCATAAAAAAGTGATGAAACCTGACTTCCATCAGCTTCACCAAACTGGTTTGCAAGCATGGATGAAATTGTATATCCAGGAGATAATAAAGACCAACTAAATTCATTTGAATTGCCAATAATCATTGTGACAGCCATAGTTTCACCCATTGCCCTACCTAACGCCAATAGAACTCCTGCCATAATTCCTGATAATGCCGCCGGTAAAATTACTGAAAATATTGTTTTCCACCTGCTTGCTCCAATTCCATAGGCTGCATTTCTTAACTTTTTAGGAACCTGATTGAGTGAATCTCTTGCAATGGAGGTCACTATTGGTAAAAGCATTACTACTAAAATCAATATTGCTAACAAGGAATTCCTAGATGTAGGTTCTGTACTAAAAAAAGGTATCCAACCAAAGAACTTATGTAAAAAGACAAAAAAGGCTCTAAAGAAAGGTTCCATAACAAATATTGCCCAAAGTCCTAATACAACTGAAGGTATAGCTGCTAATAATTCGACTAAAGAACCTATTATTTCTCTAAAAACTTTTGGGACAAAGTCCTCAGTAATAAATATTGCAGTTCCAACTCCCAAAGGGATAGTTATTAATAGCGACAGGAATGAGGTTACTAATGTGCCATATATTGCGGTAAAAGCTCCGTATTCATCTTTTACTGGATTCCATTCAGAGGTTACTAGAAACTTCAAGCCATACCTTGAAAAGGATTCAAATGACTGAAAAAAGACTACTAAAATAATTCCTAAAAGTATTATTGCTACGAAACTAGACAAGACTAGGGCAGTATTCTTGAAGATAATATCTATATTTTTTTCGATACCGAATCTTTTACGATTCTTGAAAAGAGTTAATTTCTCTTCCATTAAAAAAAGAATATCTCTATAAATCTACTACTAAATGCTGTAAAAGACTTTAAGAGGACTTAAAGGTATATGAAATTCATGATAATTTGACATCTATTAAGAGCTTTTCATCTACTCCCAATCCTTTTCTGCATTTTGAATGATCCATTGTGCAAGGATCTTATCCTCACCATCCTTTAATTTATTTTTATAACCCTTCATAAAACCAATTCCTTCATTGGCAATAATTGTTATTGAATTTACATCTGCTATTCCTCTTTTTTCAAGGTCGGAAAGTTTTAATGATTTGGATCCTTTAAGAACGACTGATCCACCCCTTACATGGCAGCCTGCACAAACATTTCTAAAAATTGTTTCTCCATCTCTAATATCAGAAGCCATTAGATATCTGTTTTGCAAAGAGGTTTGAAAAATAATTATTAAAGTTATTACAGGAATTACAAGTAGATATTTAAATATTTTCATTTGATTTATTTCACTTACAACTAATTTAGCTATTAAATCTTACTCAAGATATATCTATTTTAATAACTCTACTGCTACAACAAGATTACCTAATAAATCGTTAAGGGTATTTAATTGTTCCTTGCTTCCAAAAGCAATTAATACCTGACCTGGCTGAAGTAAAAAATTACCCCCAGGATTAGTTATTAACTTTTCATCTTCTTTTATTGCCAATATTTTAGCTCCACTCTTTTTCCCTATTCCAAGCTCTAAAAGAGTTATCTTTTCTGCAGTTTCAAAAAGGCTAATATCATTACTCAATTCAAATTCCTCAATCTCACATTCACTTCCAGCCAAAAGATCAAGAAAATCAATGGCTATCGGTCTTAAAGCCATTGATGCCATAGCTCTTCCTGCTGCTATATATGGACTAACAACAATACTTGCTCCAGCTAATCTCAATTTACTAGCAGCTTCTTCTGTTCCAGCTCTAGCAATAACTCTAATTGAACTTCTTATCCCTTTAGCACTTAAAACAACATATAAATTAGCAGCATCATTAGGTAAGGTAACAACCAAACTTTTACACTTATCTAATCCAGCTAGTTTTAATGTTTCATCAAGAGTTGCATCGGCACAAAGCACTTCTAAACCATTATCTTCAGCAATCTTTTTTCTATCTTCATCGCTTTCTACAACAATTATTGGAATATTTTGTGTTTTTATTTGATTAGATATCTCCTGTCCTACCCTCCCATATCCACACAAAATTACATGATTTTCCATTTTTCTAAGAATTCTTTTAAAACGTAATTCATTTACTCTTTGAAAATAGCCGGATTCAAATAATCTAACAGCTTTTTGAAAGGTAAATTGAATAAAAATTAATCCACCAACGATTATTAGAACAGTGATGATTCTGCCTTCAGGACTTAAAGTTTGAACTTCACCAAAACCAATAGTGGTTATTGTGATCAGAACCATCCATAAGCAATCACCCCAATCCCATCCCTCTGTTATGCGATACCCAATTGCACCTAAAAAAAACAGAAAGAATAAAGAATAAATAAGACCAAACCAAGGCCTTAAGTAGTCTTTAATAAAATAGAACTCAAATAATCTAAGCTTCATATCTCTTATTATCGTTAACTATTCAAAAATTTCAAAAAAATTTTCTATTATGTTCCTAAAACTATTTATTTGTTTAAGTGAAATATATATTAAGCAGGATGATAATATTTATTTTCGTAGGTGTTTGCATTAAACAAATGCTTACTGTTTCAGGTGTAATTTAATTTATTCTTTTAATTTATTTTGGTTCAACTTTTACAGATTCAATTAAAAAATCAGAAGCCGTTCTTAACCAATCAGCAACAGTCAGGCGTAAATCAGGTTGAGAATATACAAGTACAACAATAATTCCTACTAAGATTATTTTTAGCATTAAATTTCAAATATACACTCGAATTAAAGCACATATATCCAAGAAATGAACCTTAAATAAAAAAATTCAGTCTAATTACTTAATTAAAGTTTCTCTAGTTGATTAAACAAATATTCTACTCTTCGTAAGTTTACCCCTAAATCTGATTGACCTAATCTTGCAGCAGATCTTACTTGAATTATTCCTTTAGATCTATCTACGTAACTTCTTACATCCATTTTAAGTATTTCAAGATCATCTGGAAATCTAAAGATTGCACTTCTACAAACCCCTTTCCAGTAATTTTTACCACTTTCAATAACTTCAGTTCTAGGTAAACTTTCTGCTAGAGAAACAAGTTGAATAAACTTCTGATCAACATTTATTATTTTCTTTTCCACTAATACACTATTTAAGGGATTTGTTATTGCAGCAAGGCCTTGAGTAGTAAAAGACATCTTATTAAAAACTATTCCAATGTTCTAACTAATTTTTGATACAAAGTGAGAGAAAAACAAAAAATTTCATTTACTAATAGATCTTCCAAAAAAATTATTATTTTAGAATATTTCAAAACTTTAGATTTTTGATAATCTTTTTTGATAAAGATGGTTGTCTATTATTAATACTTTTCAATTTTTTTATCCAAAATATAACTCCAATTAACAACAAGAGTTCAGTAATTATTCCAATACTCATAACAGTCATTCTTTATAATTCTCCTTCTACTTATTAGATCCTTCAATATAAGGAACAAGAATAATTAGTAACCACTTTTTAAAATAATTAATTGGATTCATTAATTTATTTATTCTTCCTCCACAAACTTCTTCCCTTAATAATATCTTCTATGTTAGGCCAAGCTGCTATTAATTCCTTAAGGGCTTTTCTATTTGGGGTATAGAAAATACATGAGAATGCGCTAAGAATATATAAAATGAACCAAATTTTATTTTCTGTATAAGCTAAAAAGAACGAAAATATAAAGCTTCCTACAAAGGAAAAGAAAAGTAATCTATTGATTATTTCAAGAGAAGTTCTTCTAAGTCTATAAAATGTTTGATTTTTTAAATCAACATCAACTCCATATTTATTTTCGTACGAACTAATTATTTCCTCTTCAAGAATTTTCTCGTATTCAAGGTTTTCAGTTTGAATAGAATTATTTTCCTTATTCCACATAAACTTTTTACAACCGTTTATATCTGCTAATACTATAAATCTTTGTACGAAAAAATTTAAGTCAAAATTTTACAAGCTTCACACTAGACAAATAAGTCATGTTTTTGAAAATATTCTAAAATTGCTTTATTTGTAATTGAGAAATTGCTTAAAATAATCTTTTTAAATTTTTCTATTTTTTGGATCATAGTTAACAGATACTTCTATTAAATTTTGAGCAATCAAGAATTGAAAGGCAATATCTTATTATCAAGTTAGGATAATTAAAATTTAAATTTTTATGCAAAGGTATTTAATCTCCTATGAATTTACAGACGGAGAAGATCAAGAGGAAGGAGGAGAGATGCTTCTTAATTGGTATGAATCAGGAGGACCTCAAAACAGGCCTGAAAATTATGAAGTTCATTCGTGGATTTTTATGGTACAAAATGGAATAGGTCATTCCGTTGTTAGCGCAGATTCCTTAGAAACAATATGGAAACAGTGGCATCCTTGGAGGAGACTAATGGATATTAATATTCAACCTTGTTTAGATCTTGATGAGACTGTGTCATTATTTAAAAAGCAAAAAATGAATACACGTATTGATTAAAGAAGCTTTAACAAGTTTTTTAATTTACTTTTAGTAGCTATCAATACGCCAAGGATGTATAGCTGCGTTAAAAAAGGGCAAGAATAATTTTCTATGATGTTTGATTCTTATCACATTTACTTTAAAGGAGAAATTCTCTTTAAAAATCTTAGTAAAGATGACTTTGAATTCGTATGGGGCAAGCTTTACACTTCTTACATAAATGCTATAAATGACGAACTTACTTTTGAGATAATTAGTGAAAATAGCTTAAAGGAGTCAGTGCATAATTTAGAACCTTCCTATTGATTAATCTAATTAAGATTAAGAGTAGAAAAGGAAGAGTTTTTTATCCTCAATTTCACAATATTCTTTTTCTTCTTTACTTATATCTAGACTTATATTTTTTGCTTCTTTTTCAACATATAAATTATACATTTTAAAATTTTTATTTCCCCTAAAAAGGGCAGCAATCCCTATATCAGTTATATACCAAATAAAATGAGCTGTTTCACCTATTGGCTCGTCTTTTAAAGAGTAAAGTATAAAATCATGAATAGTATTCATTTAGTTATAAAAATCAATTTCCCCCATTACAGTATCTAACTGCCTCAGAATTCGTACTACCCTTCTCAACAATTTCAGTTACACAACTATTAAATACTTTAGATTCTTTCTTCACAGAGCAGAAGCCAAAAGCGATTGCAGCCAAAGCTACTGCAGATACGAAACTAGAGCCAAGCTGAATAAAACCATAAGCGACCATAATTTTTTTCTTTCCGTTACAATTCTTTGATTCTTTTTTTACGTCTGACATTTCTCGGGTAATAAATAGATTTAAATCAATCTATTCGATTGATGTTCGAAATGAAAAAACAAACCAGAGAGAAAACCGAATTATCTTTTTATTGGA
>QCRE01000037.1 GCA_003212005.1 Prochlorococcus sp. AG-459-M13
TAATTCAAAAAAAAGTAATTTATCCGTAGGTTATAGATATATAAAGGGTCTAAAAGATACTCCAATTATTAAAAAAAATCAATTAATTAGAGGGCATGAATTTCATTATTGGGAAGTTGAACATTCTTTATCAAAATTTGATTTGAAAAACATGGAGCATCCTAGCAAATTATCTTCAGCATGGGAGGTTAAATCGTGGGAAACTAAATTTAAAAATGAAGGTTGGTCAGATAAAAAATTACATGCAAGTTGGATACATCTCCACATACCAAGTTGCCCAGAAGTTGCAAGAAACTTTGTAAATGCTACTCAAATTGATTATTCTCGAGTTTTCTAGTTTATTATCAAATTAAATATATTTAGTGGAGAACCTATAAAAACTATTCCTGGTAAAGTTATTAATGGCCCTAAAAGACTTCCTACAAAAACTTCAAATTTTGTATGGCCGAGAGTTTCTTTTAAATCCACTTGGGATTTAGTATCTAATTTTTTTGATAATTTATTTATTTCTGCAGCCTGAATACCAGCTGATTTTCTGACTCCGCTAGCGTCATACATAACAATTAAGGAGATTGCAATTGCTAATGCAAATACCGGATTATTAAATCCCATTTGAAAACCTATCCCTGATGTGGCACCAGTTATCAAAGCAGAATGACTTGAAGGCATCCCACCTGTCTCGAACATAATTCCAAATCTTATTTTTCCAGTTGAAAAGAAATTAAATAAAATTTTAAAAAATTGAGCTAGTAAACAAGATAATAAACTCCAGAAAAGAACTGAATTATCAAAGAAAGCCGAAAATTCTGACATAATATGGTTATTTTAATTATCTCTATTTGTAATTAAATCAGCTAAGGAGATTAAATTTTTGGCATTTTTACCCCACGGTTCAATTGCTTTTTTTGCTTTATCGACTAAATCAATAGCTCTTTTCTTGGATTCATCCAATCCAAGTAACTTGGGATAGGTAGTTTTATCTGCCAAAAGATCTTTACCCGCTGTTTTACCAAGTTTCTCACTACTTGAAGTTAAATCAAGGATGTCATCTATTATTTGAAATGCCAAACCTATTCCTTCTGCGTAAGTGGTGAGGGCTTTCAATAATTCTTCATTAGCTCCTGCTATCATTGCACCAGTTCTTACGGAAGCTTTTAGTAATGCACCAGTCTTGTGAAGATGAATATACTCAAGTGTTTCGAGGATAACTTCTTTCCCTTCACATTCCAGATCAACAACCTGACCTCCAACTAGTCCAGGAGCTCCTGCTACAAGGGAAAGTTCTCCAACCACTTTTAATAATCTATTTGGATCAACACCAGGGCTCCTCAATGAAATCATTTCAAAGGCTCTTGTTAATAATGCATCACCAGCAAGAATAGCTAATGCATCTCCATAAACTTTATGATTCGTAGGTCTGCCTCTCCGTAAATCATCATTGTCCATAGCAGGCAAATCATCATGTATTAATGACATGGTATGAATCATTTCTATAGCAACTGCTGTAGGAACAGCTAATGAAGGATTTCCTCCTGCCATTGAACAAGATGCTAGACATAAGATTGGACGTATCCTTTTACCTCCAGCCAGTAGAGAATATCTCATTGATTCCCTAAGTATTTCAGGATTTTCTGGCCCTAAGGAAGAATCAAGAGCTTCTTCTACGACCATTTTTGTGTCTTTAAGATATTTATCAAAATCTGAAATATTATCGATAACTTCTTTCATTTTTTATGTTTAGGAATGTTTTTATGAATCATGGACATTATGGCAGGAGGTCTTTAAGATCTGATAATAAACTAAATTGTTTTTGCCAACTGAAAATAGTATTCACTAGTAACATAGTTACTGTCATTGGTCCAACACCTCCAGGTACTGGAGTATAAGCAAATACTTTGGGAATGACATCTTCTAATAATACATCCCCGCATAAACTGGTTTTGCTTTTATCAGAACTTTTTAATCTATGTATTCCTACATCAATAATTACTGAGCCCTCTTTAACAAAACTAGAGTCTATAAGATTAGGTTTTCCTGCAGCTGCAATTAATATATCTGCTTCTTTGCAAATTTTTTTTAAATTTGTAGTCTTCGAATGCGTCATTGTTACTGTACCATTTAAATTTAATAACATTAGAGATACTGGTTTCCCAACGAGCAGACTTCTTCCAACAACAACAATATTCTTGCCCTCAATTGTAATATTTTGAGATTTTAGTAAATTAATAATCCCAGCTGGTGTACAAGATCTCATAGCAGGCTCATTTTTTACTAATTTGCCAATATTTTGCTCATTTAATCCATCTACATCTTTATCTGGATTGATACAACTAATCAATTTTTGCTCATCAAATTTTTTTGGTATGGGTAGCTGTAATAACATTCCATCAATATCTTTATCAAGGTTTAATTTATTTATTAGTTGTTCAACTTCTTTTTGCTCTACCGTATCTTTTAAATGGAAGATAAAACTCTTTATCCCAACTCTGTAACAAGCCTTTTCTTTGTTTTTAACATAAACCCCGCTTGCTGGATCTTCGCCTATTCTTATTACAGCTAACCCAGGACTTCTTTTTGTTATTGTTTTATTAACATAAACATAATTTTTTAATTTCTCTTCAATTTCTAAAGATAATTTTTTACCATCTAATTTTAATGACATTTAGAAAAACTTCTCCTTTTTACTCCTAGCATGCCTATAATTTTAAATTAAACAATTAGGTTTTATTATATTCTGTGCAAAACCCTACAAGTTTTCTAAAAAAATTTAATTATTTTTGGAAAAGAAGTCAATTTCCTGAACAAGGGCCTATACAAATTTCAACAATAGATAAATTAATTATCTTTTTAATATGCACTGTTATTTCTATTATATCTTCATATAAAAGACTTCTTGTTCCAAATTTAGAAATTTCTGATGTTTTTTATTGGGGTGTCAATTTTGCTGAGGTCTTATTTATTTGCGGTTTTTTAATATTAGTTTCTAGAAAAGAAAATCCAAACATTAATTCCAGACAAATCCTATTAATTACTTCACTTCTTTTAATTGTTCAGTTGATAAAAAACATATTTGGACCTGGACTTAGTCCTTTATCGATTATCGTGCCTCCTGCCTTAATTATTTCGCAGGGTATGGGAACCATAACGGCTCTTGCTTGGGTGTCGATAGCAAGCATAAGTTGGCCTGATTCCATAATTGATATTAACAGTAATCTAATACTCATAACTTTAATTTGCTCAGGTTTTGTTTCGGTTCTTGGAGGTAGAATTAGAAGTAGAGCTCAGTTACTTCAACTTTCAATATTTGTTCCAATTGGAGCATTTGTTTCACAATGGGTATTAATTGGAAATGAGGAAACTGCCTTAGTAGATAACCAAGATTTTTTTTCTTTAAATGGTCAGATTTTCTCAGATTCCCTTTTATTGGCAATTATTATGCTTATAACAATATTATTTATTCCTATTTTTGAATCAATATTTGGGTTATTAACTAAGGCAAGATTATTAGAATTGGCAGATAAAGAAAAACCACTCATAAGAAGACTCTCCAAAGAAGCTCCAGGGACTTTTGAACATACATTATTGATATGTGGACTAGCTGAAGAGGCGACAAGAATGATTGGAGGTGATATTGATCTTGTTAAAACTGGTTCTCTTTATCATGATATAGGTAAATTACATGCTCCAAATTGGTTTATTGAGAATCAAGATGGATCAAATAACCCTCATGATGAAATAGATGATCCTTTCAAAAGTGCTGAGGTTTTACAAGCCCACGTAGATGAAGGCCTAAAGTTTGCAAGAAAAAATAGATTGCCAAAACCAATAGCTAATTTCATACCTGAACATCAAGGGACTCTCAAAATGGGATACTTTCTTCACAAAGCTGAAGAGAAAAAACTAAAGTTTAATGAGAGTGATTTTAGATATAAGGGTCCTATACCTCAGTCAAAAGAAACAGCTATTTTAATGCTTGCTGATGGATGTGAAGCGGCATTAAGGGCTATGAACATTAATGCTTCTGATTATGAAGCACTTAAAACAATATCAAAAATAGTTACTTCAAGACAATTAGATGGCCAGTTAGATGATAGTAATCTTTCAAAGGGAGAAATTTTTCTTATAAAAAAATCTTTTTTAAATGTTTGGAAACGAATTAGACATAGACGAATACAATATCCAACAACCAAAAATAATACTTTTTCTTAAGTTGGTATTCTTTATAGTCTTATATTTCTTCTATGTTTCGGATTACACCAATATATCAATGCCAGGATGCTAAATAAAGCTGATAAAAATGTAAAACCGCCAATTCCAAAAATATCATTAAGAGTAACTAATCGAAAAATAGAATATGGAGCCATTCCAGAAATAATCATTGATAGAGAAACCATAGTTAAGGTGACTCCCCATTTTTTCTCTGCTAAAAGAGCAGAAGAAGAGACAATACCAACAATTGCTGAAGGCCAACCAAGGCTGATAGCTAGTGAAATATTAGCCACTTTTAATGGAGGTCCATAACTAATTATTAAAGCTATTATCGGTAAAGCAATTATATTACTTATCAAACCAACCCATGCAAGAGTCCAATATCCTAATACCCTTTCTCTCATTACTTTATTAAATTTAAATTTAAAGCTCTAATCTACATTATTAAGTTACTTGTTTATGAGTAAGCTTAATAATCCCGCAATTTACTTATTTTTTTGAATTTGATAATTTCTCTTTCTTAGGATTTTCTAAATTATCGAATTGGGGGTGGATAGAATTTTTCTTCTGTGAAAATATAAGCCTGTTTAAGGCGTTTACAAATGCATTCGCTGCAGCAACAACTACGTCTGTATCTGCAGAATGTCCTGAATATATTTTGTTATTGTTTCTTATTCTTATAGTAACTTCGCCTAAGGCATCAATTCCTTCAGTCACAGACTTAACTGAAAATTCTATTAGTTCATTTGGAACTTTCGCTAATGCATTAAGTGCTTCACAAACAGCATCTACTGGTCCAGTACCTATAGCAACGGCAGTATCTTCAGTATGATCTTCCGTATTTATAAGAGTTACAGTAGCCGTAGGCTTGGATGAACTTCCACAACTTACTTGAACGTGACTTAGTTGAAATTTTGATTCGGGAAGTTGAACCTGCTCACTAACAATAGCTTCTAAATCTCTGTCTGTAATTTCTCTTTTTCTATCAGCGAGATCTTTGAAACGAGCAAAAGCATCATTTAAATCTTCCCTACTTAAATCGTATCCCATCTCTTCTAATCTTGCTCTTACAGCACTTCTTCCACTAAGCTTTCCTAATGAAATTTTATTGTCATTCAAACCAACTGTTTTTGCATCAATAATTTCATATGTAAGTCTATTTTTTAGGACGCCATCCTGATGGATTCCTGACTCATGAGCGAAAGCATTTGCCCCAACAATTGCTTTATTAGGCTGAACATTCATTCCCGTTAAATTTGATACTAATCGAGAAGTTTTTGTTATTTCTTCTGTTCTAATAGCCGTTAAAGGGGTAGGTGAATCTGAACTTCTTCCAAAAAAACTATTAAAAAAACTTTTCCTAACATGTAACGCCATAACTAATTCTTCAAGGGAGGCATTTCCTGCTCTTTCACCTATACCATTTATTGTGCACTCTAATTGTCTTGCCCCATTCTTCACTGCTTCTAAAAAATTAGCAACTGCTAATCCTAAATCATTATGTCCATGAACAGAAATTACAGCCTCATCAATATTTGAAACCTTGTTATTAATATCAAAAATAAGTTTCCCAAATTCACTTGGAGTTGTGAAACCAACAGTATCTGGAATATTAATAGTTGTAGCTCCCGACTTTATTGCAAGTTCAATTATTTCGAACAGAAATTCAGGATCACTCCTGGAGGCATCTTCACAAGAAAACTCAATATCATCCACTAGAGATTTAGCATAACTAACCATTTCTGGAACAATAGAAAGAACGTCTTTTCTAGATTTTTTAAGTTTATGTTTTAGATGGATATCACTAGTAGCTATAAAGGTATGAATCCTTTTTTTTGGTGCAGGACTAATAGCTTCGTAACAGGCTTTTATATCATTGCGTGAAGCCCTAGCTAATCCACAAATTATTGGACCGTTTTCTCCTCCTACTACTTCAGAAATTTTATTTACTGCTTTAAAATCACCAGGACTAGCAAAGGGGAATCCTGCTTCAATAACATCTACTCCTAATCTGGCTAGCTGTTGCGCAATCGCAAGCTTTTCCTCAAGATTTAAACTCGCTCCAGGAGATTGCTCCCCATCCCGAAGAGTTGTATCAAATATCAATATCCTGCCTGGATCTTTAG
>QCRE01000038.1 GCA_003212005.1 Prochlorococcus sp. AG-459-M13
ATTGCTCAAGATGAATTAAATCATGTACAAGAACTTAACGAAGCTTTGTCAATGCTTACTACAGTCTAGATTAGTGCTGACAAATCTATTAACAATATTGAGAGCATCGCTGAAGAAGATATTAATCCTAGGCTAATCATCAATGAGACATAACCTCTTTTCCTAGGTAATTTATAAAATGATATCCCAACAATTAATATCATTATTAATGAGAAAAAAATTAAAATTTTTTCATTTACTAAATTGAGATGTATAACTAAATTTTTTTCTTCAAAAGATTTAATAAATTTAGATAAAACTAACTCTTCTTCTATTTTTTTAAAATAGTCAAATGAGCTTATAAAAGCAGAACTTAATAAAGATAATGCAACAAGTGCAGTAACTGGTTTTGTTAGCCTGTTAAGTGTTCTGTTGAAACTCACCAATAGAATAAGAATAAACAAAGAGGTAACTAAAGGTATTAAAGGTATAAGAATTATTGAATTTATGAAATTTCCCACGGAAATAATATGTATCTTACTTAAAATTTTATATTATTTCGACGCGTTATTTTATTAAATAAGATTTTTTAAAAATCTTAAATGTAAATAGTACCTATTGCATTTTGTGTAAATCGATACCAAAATTAAAGTAGTATTGAAAAATAAAATGTTAGCCATTTCTGAAATTATTATTGCAAGTGCTATCTTTCTAGCAATCGTATATTGGGAAGTTAAATTCCTATATGCCAAAACCACTGTAGCGAAATAAGTTCACTCAAAAACAGAAAAATTAAAAACATACAAAATTTAAATAAAATTTAAGAATTTAAGTTGACAAAAAAAGCTCCAAATATGAGAGAATAAACACAAATTATTTTTCCCTCTAATGAGCGAAGTCCAAAATCCTAACACTAATACAACTCAGCAGCAGCAGCAGCAACAACAACAATCCTATTCAGACAACAAAATTAATTCTGCTGAGAGCGAGAGACTTTATCTAGAGATGAAAGAGGCTTGGCTTTAAATTTAATTAGTGTTTGAAATAATATTTCTATAAATTTGTAAAATTTTTTTTAATTTTGAAGTAATCAATACTTTTTTATTTTCCATACCCTTTAAATTTTGTTTAATCGCAAAATTAATTTCGTTGAGAAAACTAAAGCAGTTGGAGAAAATTAACGGAAGACTCGCAATGGGAGGGTTGATATATTTAGTTTTTACAAAATTAGTTTCCAACCGTGCCGACATATTAGACCAGCTTAAATCTTATTTAATTTAAAAAATGAATTGAAAATATTATCCAGGAATATTTCTTTCTACATAAGCGTCAGTTCAAGCTAAAATTAACTCCAATAATGTTGAAAATATATCAATTTCATTTGATCCCATTTGATTTTTGAATTACGGCGAGTTTGCTAAATAACTCAAAGTTCGGCAACAAAACCAATAACTTACTATAGTACGTATATACTATCAGCTATTTATTGTGAGCTCAGCAACTCCTGAGTTTCTTTTCGTTAGGCCTGGTGATTATGTCACAATTAAAAAAGAAAACTGCGAAAATACTAATGAAAAGAATAAAAATTATTGGATCGGTCAAGTTATCGACTGTATTGGAGGAGCTAGAAATCCAAATTCATGGACCTTATTTCAAGTTGTCAATATTGATAATGGAGAGATCACTATAATCAACGCGGATATTGTAGAAAAAATCTTGAAACCTTCTGAAAGTTAAGCTTATGGATAATCAAACAAACTTCCTTAAATATTAAAAAAACAAAAAGCAAAATGCACGCTTTGAAGGGAATTACCCCAGTTCCAAGCAGGCAAGTCCGTATACCTGATTCATTGGGCAGGGAGGTTGAATACCTTTATACATTCTGTAAGTTTTTGATATTTCCTCAAATCCCAAACTTGATAAAAGATAATTGGCATAAGGATTAAGATTAGAGCAATCCAATAAGATTTGGGCATCTAAATCACCAATTAACTCCCTTATTAATAATTCAGCAAGTGGTGGAGTATCCGCTAAAAGAGGTCCGATTCTCCAACCTTGCTCATTATCCTCAAGTACACAAGGTCTTATCCTGCCAAATCCATGGCACATTCCATTATTATCGACAATTGCACTGACATTACCATGAGAATTTTTCAACCAGTCATTTAAAAAATGTGGTCTGGGGCTAGGTTCTCTTTGATCATCATAAATTAAGACCGCTTCAGAGGAAATTTTATTACCTGGGACAACTTTAAAAGAATGAATTTGATCTTTATAGAAATTTCTCAATGGCAAATCTTGAGACCCATTTAATTTCCATCGATTTGTAATGGAAGATTTTCTAAACCCCCACTTTTCGTAATCATTCAATCTATTTGGGGCAGCCTCAAGACCAATACAATCAACATTTTTTAAATATTCGAGGGCATGTTTCCATAATCTCACTCCATATCCATTATTTCGGAATTCTTTTTTAACAATAAATAAACCTATAAAACCATACGAGGAATTATATTTTATACACGCAATAGAAGCTATAGGATTATTCTCGAGACAAGCAACCCATACCCCTTGTTTATCTGTATTTCTATAAATTGATACGTCATCCATTCCGGGAGAAAATCCTTCTAACCTTGCCCAGTTTGTGACTTCTGGTATTTCATTAGTAGATATCAGTCTAATTGAAAGATTTTCCGTCATAGAAATATACTAACCAAGAAAAATTTGAATTTTTAAAGATAATATTAATAAATTTGATTATTTCTAATAAATCATTCACTTTGATTTAAGTGGCTAAAAACCTCAGTTATTTAAAATTTATCCTCTGATATATTTAATACTATTCATAGGAATAAAATGAAAATTTCTGATAAATTTCATTTAGAAGACATTAATAAATTAAAAAATACAGTTCTTACTGGTAAAACGGAAGATATAAAATGGCGGATCCAACATCTCAATATAGTTTCTAAACTTTTGGATGAAAATAAAAAAGAGATAATAAAATCACTTTTTACTGATCTAGGTAAATCTGAAATTGAAGGGCTTTCAGAAATCCTTTTAGTTAAAGAAGAAATTTCTCTCATTAAAAAGAAACTCAATTCTTGGATGCGACCAAAAAAGATTGATACACCTTTTTATCTATTTCCATCATCCTCCAAAGTTATTTATGAACCTCTTGGGTGTGTTTTAATTCTTGGTCCTTATAATTATCCACTACTTTATGTTTTAAAGCCTTTGGTAAATATTTTCTCAGCAGGAAATACTGCAGTAATAAAACCATCAGAGAAATGTCCTGCGACTTCAAAACTTATTAAAAAGCTTACTTCCAAATATTTTCATAATGATGTCCTTTTAACTGTAGAGGGGGATTATAAACAATCCATAAAATTAATTGAACAAAATTTTGACCACATATTTTTTACAGGAAGTACTGAAACTGGAAAATCTATAATGAAATTAGCTTCAAAAAACTTAACTCCACTAACTCTTGAGTTAAGCGGAACAAATCCTGTAATTATTTTCAAAAATACAAATTTAGAAGTAGCTGCTAAAAGAATTGTTTGGGGAAAATTTTTTAATTCTGGTCAATCCTGCATGGCTCCGAATCATATCTTTGTAGATAAAGAAATTGAAACTATTTTTATAGAAAAATTAAAGAAATGCATTTTAAATTTTTACGGAGATAATCCAATTATTTCCAAAAACTTATCAAAATTAGAGAAAAAGCAATTCACATCAACTGTAGAAATTCTAAAACAATATAAAAAAGAAAAAAGAATTTTATTTGGGGGGACTTTTAGTAAAAAAAAGTTGAAAATATCTCCTACAATTTTGAGATGTAAATTAAATGAAACAGATATTTTGCAGAAAGAACTATTCAGTTCACTACTTCCAGTAATTGGAATCAATGATAAAGAATCAGCTTTAAAACAGATTAGTCAAACATCAAAACCATTAGCAATCTACTTATTTGGAGGCAATAAAAAAATCCATAATCATATTTCAAAAGTAACCAGCTCAGGAACAATTTGTATAAATGATGTGATGTTGCCAGTACTTATTCCAAATTTACCGTTTGGAGGTGTAGGGAAAAGTGGTATTGGTAAATTTCATGGAGAGGAAGGTTTCCGAAATTTTTCAAATCAAAAATCTATCACTTTTAAAGGTTTTTTATTTGATTCAAATTTGCGGTATCCTCCCTACGAAAGAGTAAAGAAATTTTTAAAGTTTATTTTTCAAGTTTAATTACTTAAATTGTTTTCAAAAACCTAGCGATTTTAATTTAAAAGATTATCTTTAAATAAAAAGTGTTTTTTATGAAATTTGCATTTTTAATAATTACCATATTTATTAATTTTTTTAATCACTCATTGATAAAGTCTGAAGAGAGGATTGACTCAGGAAATAATAAAATTGAAAAAATTGCTAATAAAGAATCATTTACTAAAGATGAAACTGAAATAAGAAAAATTCATATTGTTAAAGTTGGAGATACAGTTTCAAGTATCGCAAAATTCTATTCAATAAATAAAGATTTAATTATTAAACTAAATAATTTAAAAGATGAAAATTATATATTTGTTGGTCAAAATCTTATCGTCTCCGAATCTAGAGAAAATTTTACAAAACAATCAGATTTAAAAACTTATTATCATATTGTTGAAATAGGTGAGAGTATTACTGAAATATCAAACAAATACAATTTAAGTGTGGGAAATTTGATAAATATTAATAATCTCAAGAATCCAGATTCTATAAAAGTTGGGCAAAAGCTGTTCTTAAGCAAAAACAAACTAATTAGTTCAGAAAATAATCAAGTCATTAACAATAAAAAAAATAATGAATTACTTGAATTAGGAAAAAAAATTTATGGTCCTATAATTATTCAAAGTCAATCTTATGAAAAAATTAAAGGTAGAAAACTGCTAAATGTACTAAATCAAGAAAATAAAAAACTTATTATCTCAATTAATTGTGATACGAATGAATTAGATGTAAGAATTCCAGGCAGAAAATGGATGGGAGGTGAGCCTGCTAAAGAAGATTTCGAAAAAAATTTAATAAATGATTTTTGTTAAAACTTTAATTAATATGTGTGAATAATTTGTCTTAGACTATTAATAATGGGTTATTCTTTAAAGAGTTAAGTTAACAGTAATGGCAATTTCAAGAGGAGACCTTGTAAGAGTAAAAAGACCAGAATCATATTGGTACAACGAAATAGGTAAAGTTGCTTCAGTTGATACATCAGGTATTAAATATAACTGTGTAGTTAGATTCGACAAAGTAAACTATGCTGGAATAAGCGGAACTGATGCTGGTGCTAATACAAATAATTTTGCTGAAAGTGAACTAGAGAAAGCTTAAATAATTGCCGGAGTTACCTGAAGTAGAAACTGTTAGAAAAGGTTTAGAACAAAAACTTAATAACTTTATTATTAAAAAAATAGATGTCTGTAGGGATTCAACTGTAGCATTCCCTGATAGCAAGGAACAATTTATTAAGGGACTGCAGAATTCGCTTTTTTCCAAATGGAACAGGAGAGGGAAATATTTAATAGCTGAACTAAAAAAAGTTGAAAATGAGTATATTCAAATTAATAACAAAATAATATTTAAACATAATGGATTTCTTGTAGTTCATTTAAGAATGACTGGATATTTCAAGTTTATTAATAACCCTACTCCGCCCTGTAAACATACAAGAATAAGATTTTTCGATAAAAACAATAATGAGCTTAGATACGTTGATGTAAGAAGTTTTGGCCAAATGTGGTGGATTAAGCAAGGGTTATCGCCCAATAAAATAATTAAAGGTTTAGGCTCATTAGGACCAGAACCATTTTCTAAGGACTTTGATACAAAATACCTTAGAAAAGTTATTTCAAAAAGAACAAAATCTATAAAAGCTATTTTATTAGATCAAACAATTGTGGCAGGTATAGGTAATATTTATGCTGATGAAAGTTTGTACTCGGCTGGCATCTCACCTTTTAGGGAAGCTCAAACAA
>QCRE01000039.1 GCA_003212005.1 Prochlorococcus sp. AG-459-M13
ACAATTGAAAAGTTTCCTCAAGAAATACAACCATATCTAGACATGATCGATGGCCAGAGAATGGACCTCAAAAAATATAGGTATGAAAATTTTGCTGAATTAAAACTATATTGTTATCGAGTAGCAGGAACAGTTGGCTTGATGACCCAGAATGTAATGGGCATCGATACTGCTTACACTTCAGCTCCATGGAGCAATATGCCTGACCCTTCAGAAGCAGCTATATCATTAGGAATAGCCAATCAACTTACTAACATCTTAAGAGATGTTGGGGAAGATAGACAAAGAGGAAGGATTTATTTACCCCAAGAAGAAATAAAGAAATTTAACTATTCTGAAGAAGAATTGTTAAGAGGTGAAATAAATAATCAATGGAGAATGCTTATGAACTTTCAGTTAACAAGAGCACGGGACTGGTTCAAAAAATCTGAAGATGGTATTAAATGGCTATCATCAGATGCGAGATGGCCTGTATGGACATCATTACGACTGTACAGAGGAATTTTAGATTCTATTGAAAGATTGGATTATGATGTTTTTAATAATAGAGCCTTTGTAAAAAATTCCGTCAAAGCATTTGAAATTCCAATATCTTTTTTAATCTCAAGGATTAAATAATTAAGCAGGAGTTTTCTGATTAGCTAGTAAATCTTTTAATTTTGATAATTCACCAGCCCATCTAGGATCAGGAGCTTCAAGATTAGGGGCATCACTATGAACAATCTTTTTAAAATCTTTCTTCTTTTTATTTTTATTAGAACCTAAATTATTTCTTTTATTTGAGGAAGAATCTTTTTTCTCTGATAGTTCAACTCTTAATTTGGAACCATTAAATTCAAAGCCGTTAAGTTTTTCAATTATTATTTCAGCATTTTGTTCGTTGTTTGTTGTAGCAAAACCAAATCCTCTACACTCTTTCGTTTCTTTATCTAAAACAGCTTTAAATCTAATAGAATCTGATACTGATTTTAAAATGCTATCAAACTCTTTTGGATTAAATCCTTGTGGTAAATTGCCAATGTAAATACGAATGCTCATAAATTTTTAAAAAATAATTTGAAGTCTGAACTTTTAAACAAAACTAAGCTATGTGTATTTAATCACATTTTGGCGCATTTTGTTTAATCCATTGCTTTCCTTTATAAATAGCTTCATCAAAATTATCTATTCGATTAAATGCAAGCTCTCTAGAAAGATAATTAATTAGCATCCCTAAAAGAGGTCCATCCTTAATTTTTAAATACTTTTTTGCAACATCTCCATTAATTAAATTGGATGGATGGAATAATTTATCATCTTTATCTCTCCATCTATTTATCAAATCCAAATGAAATGTTTCTGGCAATGTAAGAATAAATGCTGGAAAAATTGTTTCTAATTCTTTATGCAAATCAAATCGTTCTTTTTCGTTTAATTCATAAATATTTTTTTTATCTAATTTGAGTTTCCATTTTCTTAATAGCTTAATTTTTATAATTTCAGATTTGCTGAATGAAAGTTCTTTTAAAGAAACTTCGTCTAAAATTTGAGATAAAAAAAATAAAGGTAAAAATTCTTTCTTTTCACTTTGATTAAAAGTTTTAAAATTAATATTATTTAAATCCAGAAATATCAAATCTTTTTCTGATTGTATAAAATCAAAAATTTTAAATTTTTTGATTAATTGAATTGATAGAAGAGCATTTTCCCCCCTTATTATTCTCTGTATTTCATAATTAATTCTTTCATTAGCTATCAGTCTTAATTTATTTCTATATTTTTTTATAGGATCAATTAATTCTTCATCAATACTAAAATTTAATTCAGAGACAAAACGGAAGCATCTTAATATTCTTAATGGATCATTTATTAAGTTCTTTGTTGAATTAGTCCTAAGCAAAGAATTTTGAATATCAATTAATCCATTTGATGGGTCAATTAATAATTTCTTCTCAAAAGAAAAAGCAACCGCATTTATTGAAAAATCTCTTTTAAGTAAATCATTATCTATAGATGGAGAAATTTGCAAAGCGATATCAATAGTTATGTGTTTAAAAATTATTCTTACTACTTCTCTAACCTCATCGAGAATAATAAATTTACCATTAAATTTATTGGCAATCTTTTTCCCGATCTCAAGAGCATTTTTTGGGACTACAATATCAACATCAATTTTTTTGTTTAATCTTCTTAAGATAAGATCTCTTATAAAACCACCTACTAAAAATGAACCAGAAGGTAAATAGGATATTATAAAATCCCAATTATAAAATTTTATACTTGTATCTATTTCAGAACTTATTAGTGTATGATCATGGAAAAAGTTATTTTTCTGATTTTCTTTCTTGATTATGTGCATTTGCATTAACTGTAAGTGGGTGGATAGATGTATTACTTATCATGATGTTGAAAACAATCATGGTGTTGAAAACATTTGCCATTCTCCTAATTTTAAAGCAAAAAACCCTTACATACATGTAAGCATAGTCAAAGAAGAAAATGGTGAATATAAAACAGATTGGGATGTTCAATCTTGTGCAAGTTTTTTTGAAGAATATGGAAAGTGGTCTAAGTGCAACCCAGGCTTAGAATTACCTGTTTAAGGTAGATGTCTCACAATTTTCAAAAAAACTTAAGTCAATTAACCTTGGCAATTCATAGCACTGACAATTCTTTTGGCTTCGCTATTAGAGAAAATAAAAATGAGTTGTCTGATAATTTTTTTGTTAAAAAATTCGAGAAAGATTTATGTAATAATTTAATAGTTGATCTAACAAAATTTATTAAAAAAGAGAATTTTCAGAAAATCAATAAAATATCTGTGAGTATAGGACCAGCTAATTTTAATGCCTCAAGACAAATAGTTGTATTAGCAAGAACTCTTTCTCAGCAAATCAATTGCTCATTAGATAGCTTTAGTTCTTTTGAATTAATGGCGAAAAGAATTGCTAAAAAAAATTGTATATTTTCACATAAAAAGGTATTCTGGATTTTTAAAAAATTAAAGAGAAGAGGATACATTGCAGGAAAATATGAAATCTATATCTCTGAAAAAAACAAAAAAGATATTAATATAAAAGAGAAATTAATACCAAAAATATTTGAAGAATTAACGAATAAAGAGTGTTCTTACAAAGCTGAATATAATGAAATGGAAGATTTAAAAGAATTATTAAATTTATCTGATAAAAATTCACTAGATTCAAATTTCAATTCATGGGATAAAGTTCTCCCACTGTATCCAATATCACCGATCAATTAAAACTTTATTCAAGCATATTATTTATAGATTCCTGCAAATAGGTGGTTACCTTTAATAAATCATTTTTTGAAGAAACTTTCGGAGGTTTTATGGGTTGACCAACTTTAATAACTATTTTTGTAAAAAATGGTATACAAAATTTGAATCTAATTAACCTATGAGAATTAATAATTGCGACGGGCAACAACAACTTTTGGTTCTTATAAGCTAGAAGCGCTGCGCCTTGTTTTGGCTTGTTCACGCGACCATCTTTTTGACGAGTTCCGTCAATAAAAACCCCAATACTGTTATTATTTGACAATTTCTCACATGCAACTTTAATAGTAGTTTTATCAGCTATACCTCTCTTTACTGGATAAGCTCCACAGGATTTTATTATAAAGCCAAGCAAAGGAATGCTAAAAAGTTCTGATTTAGCCATAAAAGATATATTTCGACCAACAGCATGACCTAATAAAGGTGGGTCAAGCAAGGATCCATGATTAGATACCAAAATAAAAGAATCTTTTTCAGGAATATTGTCTTTGCCAATTAAGATACCTCGAAACAGTAATTTATAGATAGGAAATATTATTATTAAACTTACCAATTGATAAATTATTTTTTGATAAAAGTTACTTTTCATAAAATCAATAGTTAATTTGATCCGAAGAAGATACTTGAGAAATCTTTACTTCCTTCAAATGCCTTTTCCCAAGACCTCCTAATACATTAGAAGGGCCAATCTCTACAATATGGAGATTATTATTCTCTACCATTAAATTCATAGTTTCGCGCCATCTTACTCCATTGCACATTTGATTTTTTAATCTAACTTTCAATTGATCTGGATCAATACATAAAGAAGGATTAGAGTTGCTTATAACAGGAAAATTAGGATGCCTAAACTCGATACTATCCAAATATTTTGAAAATTTAATTGATGGTTCTTTCATAAAAGGTGAATGGAAAGCACCTGAGACATTTAATTTAATAAATCTTTTACAAGTAATACGTTGTGAAATATTATCTAAAGCCTTTTCACTTCCTGATAGAACAACTTGCGAATCACTATTATCGTTTGCTATTACAAGTTCATCAATCTCCTCCACCAAAAACTCAAGTTGTTTCCTATCAAAACCAATTAATGCTGCCATAGATCCCTGTGGCGCATCTGCCATTAATTTAGATCTTTCTTTTATAAGTGATACACAATCTTCAAAAGAAATAACACCTGCACAATATAAAGATGTGATTTCACCTAAACTATGTCCAGCAGTAAAATTTGGTTCGAACCCATTTTCCTTTAAAGAATCTAATAAAATAGATTCAACCAAAAAAAGACAAATTTGCGTGTTCTTTGTATTGTTTATGTCGTCATCAAGATTATTATTCTCAGGACATTGTTCACAAATTTTAAATAAATTCTTTCCGAATACTTTAGAGGCATAATTAAATCTATCCTTTGCATTTGGCAAATTTATTACCTTATTTGCCATTCCAATTTTTTGTGAGCCCTGTCCAGGGAATACCCAAGTTACTGTCATAATAAATTTTTTTAATTTAGCCCCAGCGAATCAAGGCTGCACCCCAACTTAACCCAGCGCCAAAACCACTTGTGGCGATAATATCATTTTGTTTAATTTTCTTATTTCTTATAGCTTCATCCAGTATTAAAGGAATTGTTGCAGCCGAGGTATTTCCATAGTCACGCAAATTACTAAGAATTTTTCCTTTTGAAAAATTTAATCTTTCTCCAACAGAATCTAATATTCTTTGATTAGCTTGATGTAACAAAAGCCAATCAATTTTCTCAGAACTATAGTTAGTTTTTTTAAATAAATTATCGATAATTAATGGTACTTCTCTAACTGCAAATTTATAAACTTCTTGACCATTCATTGAAATTGATGAAAAACCACCATTTGAATAATTTATATTATCAACAATCATTTTTTGATTATTTCGAGATTGGAGATTTAAAAAACAACCTCTTTGACCATCAGTTTTCATATCAAATCCAATTAAATTATCAAATTCATTCGTTGCTTCCATTGCTATGGCACCTGCCCCATCTCCAAATAAAATACAACTTCTTCTATCGTTCCAATCTACGTAACTTGAAAGTTGATCAGAGCCAATTACTATTGCTCTTTTATAGCTTCCTGTTTTCAAAAATTGAGAAGCAGTTATCGCCGCGAATAAAAAACCACTACATGCAGCTGTTAAATCAAAGGCTACAGCATTAATCGCTCCCAGTTTTTCTTGAATACTAGGTGCAGAACCAAATAAATCATTTGGGGTTGAAGTGGCTAAAATTATTAAATCAATTGAGTTTACATCCCATTTAGTCATCTTAATTGCTGCTAATGCCGCTTCATAACCCATTTGACTAACATCTTCTTCTAACCCAGATATCCTTCTATTGGATATACCTGTTCTAGATTTTATCCATTCATCACTAGTATCAACTTTCTTACTTATATCCTGATTAGTGAGAATTTGATTTGGCACATAACTTCCACTACCCTTAAATGAAACTCCGATTTGATTAAAATTTATTCCTTCCAAAATTGTTAT
>QCRE01000040.1 GCA_003212005.1 Prochlorococcus sp. AG-459-M13
GTTTCCATATTCTCTAGCAAATTCGAAATTTGCCATCATTGGAAGGACAGCACCCAAAATTGATAGAAAAAGGTAAAGATAAGATAGTATCTGTTTATTATCTTTTAAAATGTTGAATGAATTCACTTGTCAAAAATATTTCTTTTAATAATAGTATTTAAATGCTTATGGTTGTTGAAAAGAATAATAAAGTTGAAGACTATAAAATTAAAAAAGCAAATTTAAATTTTGCTGTGGTTGGTCACGTTGAGTGGATAAATTTCTTAAAGGTCGATCAATTACCAAAACCCGGAGTCATTTCTCATTCTGAAAAGTCCCTTGAGTATCCAGCTGGTGGTGGTTCTATTATTGCGAAAATACTTTCTGATTTAACTTTAAACCAAATTCATTTTTTTACTTCATTAGGTAATGATGATTATGGAGATAAGTGTTTCAAGATTCTCTCAAATATGGGAATTAAGTTGCATGTAGCTTGGCGTGACAAACCAACTAGAAGAGGGTTTAGTTTAATTGACTCTCAAGGTGAAAGAGCAATAACAGTTATTGGAGAAAGGTTATCTCCAACTCATAAAGACAAGTTAGAATGGAATATTTTAAAAAAAATGGACGGAATTTTTATTACTGCATCTGATTCAGAGATTTTTAAAATGGCTAGATCAGCTTCAATATTGTGTACAACGCCAAGGGCAGGATTAAAAACAATAAATAAATCAAATGTTCTTTTAGATGGATTAATAGGCAGTAATCTTGATCCTGGGGAAGTTTTTTCTTTTTCAGAATTATCTTTAAAACCCAAATATACTATTAAAACTGAGGGAGAGAAGGGAGGCATACTATTTCCAGGAGGAAGATATGAGGCTCTTAAAAACAAAAAATTAAAGGTTGATTCTTATGGATGTGGCGATTCTTTTGCGGCTGGTATTCTTTATGGAATGGCATCTAAATGGGATATAGATAAAAGTTTAAATCTTGCTAAAGTAATGGGGAGAGACGCCAGTGAATTTTTCGGCCCATATGCAAATAGTGAAGAAAAAAATTGATTTAATACTTATATGAGCAATTTAGATAATAATAATAAAAATCTTCTTATAGAAAACATTTTTGTTTTCTTTTTATTTACTGTTTTTTTAGTTTTTAAATCATTAAAAACTTTATCTAAAATTTTTACCTATGGAATCATAAAAAAAGAAATATTAACTACTAAAAGTAACTTAGGTGTAGATATAAAAATAAAAATCAAGTAATGAATATATTTTTAGGGTTTCTGATTTTAGGAGTTATTTTTTTTGTCTACAAAAAAATTTGTTCTAAAAAACCAAAGAACTTAAAATTAGATAAATTTAAAAATAAACTGCAGAGCACGCAAACAAATATTGAAAGAATTTTTTTAAGAGAGGAAGAAAAAACTTTTTCAAATCCTAATATAAATATTTATATTAGAGCTTATGATAACGAAGATAATATAAATAGAAAATCCAATATACACAGAGCAAGACTTTCAAAATTTAAGAAATCCAAATTAAATGGTGAAATGATATTTCAAGATGATGAACAAAGAATTTATAAATTTAATAATGGAAAGAAAGTTTATTTATAATTTTAATTTCTAACTACACTCAAGACTTTCTCTTGTTGAAACCCCTGTTGTTGGATTGATCCCAGCAGCAATTTCACAAAGATTTCTTTGATCTTCGCTGTCAAGAATAGCGTAAGAAAAATCTGCTCCTTCTATTTGAGCCCCTGCAAAACTGCTACCAGATGCGATCATATTTATTAAAACAGCATTTCTAAGATCTGTTTTTTGGAAATTAACTCGATCAGAAAGTGTATCGGTCAGGTCGATTCCATTTAAATTAGAACCTTTTAAATCAGATAGGGTTAAAGTTGTTCCATGTAAATCAACGTCACTAAAATCTGCGTCTCTTGCAACTGCTCCAGCTATAGAAGACAAATGAAGATCTTCTCCATGGAAATTATATCCTGTAATATTAGATCTCACATAACTTGGAACTTCATCTCCCTCCCCCTTAACAGCTACATTTGCCCCAGCGAAAACTGGAGAGGATAAAACTAAAAAAGAAAAAGTTATGCATAAAAAATATCTTAAAAACTTTAAAGATTTCATACTAAATAATCTGAATATTGTTATTTTATAACAATTAGATAATTTTTAAAATTGATATATAAATTTTGAACTCCTTTTTAAAATTATTTAACACTATAAATTTTAAATCTAGGTTCTAGAGTGGTTATACAATCTAGAAGTCTTTTATTATCTTTGCTATTCGTAACCTTGAATTCAGATTCAACCGTACCGTTTTTATCTCTTATGGCTTGATTTAAAACTATTGAACCGTTTTCGTCCGATACTGATCTATGAAAAGTTCCTCTAGGTATTCTTAGAATATATCCACAAGATTCTAATCTAACTTTATAAAAAGGATAATCCCAACCAAAATTGACAAGAAAAAATGTTCTTCCCCCAGAGATAGCTAATAGATTATCTTCTTGGTTGTGATGTACGTAAAATTGCCAATTATTAAATTCGTCATCATTTGGCGGACTAACTGCAGGACCACTGTGAATAACTAGATCTCTATAATTAGATTCATTAACACTAATGTCAAAAAATCTAACATCTTTAGTATCGCGAAATTTTTCATAACTTAACAATTCAAACATTTTTGATTTGTTTGATTTGATAACTGGAATTTCTAAACTTGAGTTCAATTTTCTTTAAATATTAAACAAATGAAAACAGATATATTTATCCAAGAACGTATCAAATAACACTAAAAAGGAAACATATATATATTCCCCTTTTTTCTTATTTTTAATAGGTGAGATATTAAATATTTGTATAAAGATTTTTATAAAGGTTTATTTGATTTCAATAGGTTTGATTTGCCAGGATAAAGTATTTTCTAGATTATTTTTACCTATAAAGTTTCCTGTAATGACAGAAGTCAAATTAGATTTGGAAGAGGATACCAATGTTAAATATCTTTCGTCTATTAATCCTTTTCCGCTTGGATCAAAACCTCTCCAACCAGCACCTGGAATATATAACTCAGCCCAAGCGTGTAAATCCAACTCAGAAGGTAACGGATCTTCAAAGTGATAACCACTTACAAACCTGCTTGGGATACCAATAGACCTGCAAGCTTCAACCATCAGCATTGCTAAATCTCTGCATGAACCTATTCTTTCTCTAAGTGTTCTACTCGCAGGCCATGCAGGACCTGTGTGCCTTTTTGTATATTTAACCCGATCTTGAATGATCTCTATTAGTTGGTAGGTGAATGATAATGCGTTATTAATGCTTCCTGACAAAGCTTCTTGGGCGAGTTCAACGGCAGAGGGATCGTGTTGTCCATTTGGCATCCATCCCTCTAAGGCGCCCTGTAAATCTCTGTTAATTATGCTTCTACAAAAAGGTAATGTTAAATCTCTATTTTTAACCCCATCAATAATGTTCGGATGTTTTATAGTTTCAACTTCGCTAATTGATTCAATAATTAAATTATCTGTTAATCCATTGAATCTAATTCTACTAATCTCTTCGCCACTGGCAGCAAGTAATGGATAAATAATTTCTGGCTTTGGTAATATTTTTAGTTCAAAATTCTTCAATTTTTGGAATCCATTTGACCTTGGTTTTATGCATAATCTGTGCTCGCCTAATTGGACAGGGTATTCATATTTATATTCAAGTCTGTGAATGTATTTAATTCTCATTAATAAACTTCTTAATTAATAAAATATTTTTCTTGAATGAGATCATTTAATTTATTTAGATCAATTTGTAGTGAATCGATTGCCTCATGTAAACCATCATTTATTATATCTTCAATTCTGATAAAACTCCACTTTGCTTTAAGCAAACCTCTCATGCATTCTAGTTCTGAAGGATTTTCAGGAGGTGGAGAGGTATCTATCATTTTAAGAGTGTTGCTTATCCCATCAAGACAGTATCTTACTGATCTCGGAAAAATTGGATCAAGTAGAAGAAATCTTGCAACTGAATTAGGCTTTATTGAATTTTGCTCTGCTTTTCTAAACATTTGATAAGCTCCAGCTGAACGCAAGAGTGCAATCCATTGCAACTCATCAAGAACTCCTCCAAGTTCATCTAAGCTGGGTAGAAGTAAATAATATTTAACATCTAAAATTCTCGATGTTTTATCAGCTCTCTCAATTAATCTTCCAAGAATACTAAATCGCCAGGCAAGGTCTTTGCTTAGAGTTGCATCTGTAATTCCATAAAAAAGTTGGCATTCCCTCCTTATTTCACTTAATTGTTCTTGTCTTGGTTTATTCCATATGGCCTCCCCTTCTTGCATATTCCAATATAAGATATTAATTTGTTCCCACATTTCTGTGGTCATGACGTCTCTGATTTGTCTTGCATTTTCTCTTGCCATTTGAATGCAAGAAATTATGCTGTTTGGATTCAAACGATCTCTTATTAAAAAATTAATAACGTCATCAGGTTTTTTCTCTGGGAATCTTTTATCAAATGATTCTCTGTCACTTGAAGCATCAATTAATGGGAGCCAAGGTTCTGCACTCCCTGGTGGGCAATCTAATGACATTGCTTCACTCACTTCCACAAAACGAGATATGTTTTCTACCCTTTCTAAATAACGATTTATCCAATAAAGAGATTCTGCTACACGACTTAAAAGCATATTATTTACCTACAACCCATGTATCTTTGCATCCTCCTCCTTGAGAAGAGTTGACGACTAATGATCCTTTTTTTAATGCTACCCTAGTAAGCCCACCTGGGCTTACCCATGAAT
>QCRE01000041.1 GCA_003212005.1 Prochlorococcus sp. AG-459-M13
TTATTTTCTACGGTATTGGACTTGGCGCTGATTTTGTAGAAATATTTATAGAGAATACCGACAATTCAAGCGTATTAGCTGAAGAAGATTTTATTACAAGTGTAAGTCCATCATTTGGAAGGGGCGCTGGCATTAGAATCTTCAAAGAAAAAAAAGATGGATTTGTAAGTACAAATGATTTAACAAAGCATGGCTTGATGAGATCAGTATCTCAGGCTATTGAGATGTTAGACATAATAGACAACAAAAAAAGAGAAGAATTTAACGGTTTAAATAAATATAAGGACTATAGTTTATCCAAGAAAAAATGGATTAATGAAGTGCCATCTATTCATGAGATAAGTGAAAAACTATTAGTCAGCACAAAGTCTTTAAAAAAAAATAATAAAATAATAACTAGAAAAGGAAGTTACTCAAGAAATTTGCAAGAAGTAATCATAGCCTCCAGCGATGGAACCTATGTCTCAGATATTAGGTTGCATCAAACAGTTGGACTCAACGTAATTGCAAGTGATGCGCAATATAGATCTAGTGGAAGTAGAAGATTTGGATCATCAGGAATGCCTAGTGAATTCAGATTATGGGATCACGAAAAAGCAGCTAATGATGTGTTTGAAAGCTCAATGAACATGTTGTATGCAGATTATGTTGAAGCGGGACAAATGCCTGTCGTATTAGCTAATAAATTTGGTGGCGTTATATTCCACGAAGCCTGCGGTCATTTACTTGAAACTACTCAAATAGAGAGAGGTACAACACCATTTGAGAATAAATTAAATGAAAAAATTGCACATGAATCCGTAACAGCAATAGATGAAGGGATATCAGAAGGATCCTTTGGTTCATTATCAGTAGATGATGAAGGTATGGAACCCGAAAAATCAGTTCTTATAAAAGATGGAATTTTAAAAAAATTCATATCCGACAGGGCAGGTGAATTAAGAACTGGACATAAAAGAACAGGAAGTGGAAGAAGACAAAATTATTCTTTTGCCGCAGCTTCAAGAATGAGAAATACTTATATAGCTCAAGGTGAGCACTCGAAAGAAGATTTAATCAACAGTATTAGTGATGGTCTTTACTGCAAATCAATGGGTGGTGGCAGTGTAGGTGCTACAGGACAATTTAATTTTGCGGTAGAAGAAGGATATCTTATTAAAAATGGAAAATTAACTTGTCCAGTAAAGGGAGCAACTTTGATTGGTGAGGCTAAAGAAGTTATGCCAAAAATATCAATGTGTGGAAATGACCTCGAATTAGCTCCTGGATTCTGTGGATCCATTAGCGGGAGTGTAAACGTAACTGTTGGTCAACCTCACATTAAGGTTGATTCAATAACTGTTGGCGGAAGATAGGATATGAATTCAAAAGAAATTACAGCTCAAATTTCCAAAGCTGCAGATTTCCTAAATCTTAAAAAATGGGATTATGGTGCAAGCTTCTCTAATGATTATTCTGTGCAAGTAGATAAAGGTGAGGCTAAACAACTTAAGGCATCTCAAAAGCAAATATTAACTTTAAGAGTTTGGAATAAATCTAATTTAGTTGGTATTACAACAACAAGTGATATCAGTGAATCTGGTATTAAAAAGGCTCTAAAGCAAGCAAATATTGCATCTGATTTTGGCAACAAGAATGAAAGAACAGAATTCTCACCACTAGCCAAGGTTCCTATTGAAGTTAAGGACGCAAAAAAAAGAAATCCTGTTGGAATTAAAAAATTACTTACGCTTTTAAGAGAAGCAGAAGTAAAACTAATAGAAAGCCATGAATCCATAAAATCTGTTCCGTATAATGGTCTATCTGAGAGTTTTTATGAAAGAGTTTATGCAAATAGTGATGGTGCCTTTAGGAGTTATACCAAAAGTCAAGCTGCACTTTATTTATATGCAAGAGCAGAAGAGAAAAATAAGAAACCTCGTAGCTCAGGTTCTGTAAAACTAGGATATGGTGTTGAAGATATAGATATAGAGTCATGTATTAAAGACGCTTTTAACAAAACAATTTCTCATTTAAATTATTCACCTATTAAAACTGATAAATATTTAATATGTTTTTCCCCAGAGTCTTTTTTAACTATTATTAATGCCTTTAGCTCAATGTTTAATGCTAGAAGCATTTTAGATGGAGTTAGCTTATCTAATAAAAATTCTATTGGAGATAAGCTATCTATAGAAGCACTTAATATATATGATGATGGTCTTCACGAAAAGAATATTTTATCATCACCATTTGATGGAGAGGGAACTCCTACCAAAAGACTATGTTTAATTAACCAAGGCAGAATTGAAAATTTTATACATTCTGAATCAACTGCAAGAATATTTAAAACAAACCCTACAGGCCACGCTGGACTAGGATCAAAAGTCTCAGTATCTCCTGATTGGATAGTAGTTGAGAAATCAGATGAAAACTCTGATCTAAAAACATCATTAGATCACTCTACTTATGAGGGAGAATTTGTTTATATTGAAGAATTAAATGCAATCCATGCAGGTGTCAGAGCAAGTCAAGGTTCATTCTCTCTTCCATTTGATGGATGGCTTTACAAAAACGGTAACAAAAAATCAATAGAATCTGCCACTGTAGCAGGAGATATCAAATATCTTTTGAAAAATATAGTAAATATTGAATCAAGCCAGGAGGTAACAACAACTGGAATTTCTCCACATATATGGGTAGATGAATTATCAATAACTGGTGACGCGTGAGAATTATATTCTGGGGAACACCTGAATATTCAATTCCCAGCCTTGATATTTTTATTAAATCCAAGCACGAGGTAATTGCAGTAGTTAGCCAACCGGATAAGAAAAGATCTAGAGGAAATAAATTAATATCCTCACCTGTTAAAACCTTTGCCGAGCAAGAATCTATAAAAATTTATACTCCAGCAAAAATCAAGGACAATATACATTTTATAAATGAACTTAATTCACTATCTTGTGATTTATTTGTTGTTATCGCTTACGGGAAAATTTTACCCAAAGAGATATTGGAAATTCCAAAATTTGGTTGTTGGAACGCACATGGTTCATTACTTCCAAGATGGCGTGGTGCTGCCCCAATCCAATGGTCCCTAATAAAAGGAGATGAATTTACTGGTGTAGGAATAATGAAAATGGATGAGGGACTAGATACTGGCGACTTATTATTGGAAGAAAAAATTAAAATCGATAATGAAGATAATTTAAATACACTATCGGAAAAACTTAGTATTTTATCTGCAAAATTATTTTTAAATGCTACATCAGTACTCGAAGAAAATATTAATAAAAATACTAATTCTCAATTAACAAAACAAAATACCCTTGGAAGAGAAATTACTTACGCAAGAATGATTGAAAAATCAGACTTTAAAGTTGATTGGGATAATGAGGCAATTAAAATTTCACAAAAAATAAAAGCATTATATCCACGAGCAAATACAACTTTTAGAGGTAAGAACTTAAAAATACTTAAAATCAAAGTTTTGAGTAGTGAAGAAATTAAAAATGAAAAATACCTTTTCATGAGCAATTATTCAAGACCAGGTATTATTCTTGCTGTAATAGAAAATGAAGGAATAGTAATTTCAACTAAAACTGATCCAATTATTTTATTGGAAGCTAAACTAGAAGGCAAAAACATTTCTAGCAAAAAGCAATTAGTACAACAGTTAAAGCCTTCAGTAGGTGAATATCTTTTAGATTAAGTTTTAGATTCTTTTTTAGAAAATCCCCAAATGAAAGCGAAAAATATCAAAAAATAAAAATAATAGTCTGGAAGAATAGATTCTTTAATTAACGTGTTTAGTAAAAGTTTAATCCCAACTATTAAAATTGCTACGTAACCGGCTGTTTCTAATCTAGAAAATATATCCAGAAGTTTTAGAAAAATGCCCGATGTAAATCTTAATGCTAATACACCAATTACTGCACCAAATATTATTAATATGTATTGATCGCTTATAGCTACTGCAGTTGTGATACTGTCTATGGAAAAAGCAAAATCAGTAATTGAAAGAAGCGCTACAACCCTTAAGAATCTAAAATTATTTTTATTGTTATCTGTTCCATTTTTAGCGTTTTCTATATCTGAATTTAAAAAAACATTGGAGATGAATAAGTATATTAAATAAAAACCAGCAAAAACTCTAATAAGAATAAACTTTAGAAGAACATTAGATAATATTATGAGAA
>QCRE01000042.1 GCA_003212005.1 Prochlorococcus sp. AG-459-M13
TTTCCAAGCCTTCGCTAAGCATTGATGCAATGATGATTAGTTATGGTTGCGTTTATAAAAGGAGTAGTAAACCAGTTATGAAAGGTAGCAGGGTAGAAACTATTCAAGCTGCAAGAAAAGAATATGAAGAATTGTTGAAAAAAGGTTGGAAGAAAACTTCTATATTTAGGAGTTACTTTTATTGACTCATATGTATGGAATAGCAATTACTTATGGAGTTGTTAGTTTGTTATTACTTGGCAGCTTTGCATATTTAACCTTTAAAATGAATTCCAAAAAATGAAAGTTGGAAGCTTACCTAAAATAATTGCCTTTCTTATGGTCTTGCTGCTTGTAGGGAGCACTTTTGTTGGCGGAATTATTTACTTTATTAAATGATTATTATGGAATTTTTAAATAATCTTTGGCAAAATCAACCAATTAAAGTTGTTAGTATATGTGTAGCTATATTAGTTTAATAGGAATTTATATAAATTTACTCAATACATATAAGTAGTAAGCATTTCAAAATTATTCAGAAATCCAGCGATTAATTATTGTCCCTTCATAAATATGACCAGATGCTTCAACTATTGGTTTTGTTTCTGGGTTAATAAAGATGTCGTAACAAGTATTTACTGGTCCTTGAAACATAACAGTTGCTCTTTTAGGGTCTTCTAATGATTTTCCAATATAAAATGTTTTTACTCCCATCTCTTTAAACATGGCTTGTTGCTCAGGAGCATTCATGTTCCGATTGAATCAATTAACAAACTTTTGGAAGAGAAACCACTTATATCTGGTTTAGCTGTTCCTGGAATGCCACATGGCTCTCCCGGAATGGAAATGCACTCACACGAATCACATTCGCATGACTATGAAAGTTATGAAGTGGTTGCATTTACTGAAAGTGGGAAAACAAAAATATTTGACAAAATTTCGCCATAAAAATATTGATCAATTAAATTATGACTTTTGTTTTTGAGAAAATAAAAACTTTCACTTTATTCTTTTTTATATTTTTAAATTTCAATCTTTCTTCTAATGCACACATGAAGGGGACATTTTCTACAGAAAAAGATGCCGAAAAAGAATCATTAGAACTTGGTTGCGAAGGGATACATAAAAATCAAGATAAATGGCTTCCTTGTAAGAACGAAAAAGAATTACATAGATACCTAAGAAAGTAAATGCAAAGAACGAAAATTAACAAAAGGAAAATACATAGAAAAGTAGCTTCACTTTCTGCAATCCCTTTACTAATTACTGTTATGTCTGGAACTGCTTATAGTATTCTTCAGCCATTAGGAGTAGATGCTTTTTGGTTAATCAAATGGCATACTGGTAATTTTGGAATTTTTAATTTGCAGCCCTTTTATTCGATATTTCTTGGTATTTCCTCAATAATCTCTGTCATATCTGGCTTTAAATTATTACAAAAAAATGCTTAGAAATTAATTTAAACAGCCGTGAATATGTCCTCAAATTATTACTCATATTGTCATGTTAAATTAAGCAATACTCTGCAACTATATAGTTATGTCTCTTAGATATAGTGTCCTACTAGGATTGTTAAATGCTTTGGGTGCACTGTGAGTTGTTTTTAAGAAAACTTGAGACTTTTGTTTTAGCTAAGAGTAATCATAGAGGGTGGAACGAGTTTGATACAGCTTCTTGCATAATCCTAGAAGATCATAAAAGATGTTTATAAAACTTAGCGCTCCCCTCAAAAATCTATTTTTTAATGTTACTTGGGTAGTAAATAAAAGCCTTTTTAAAAATTAGATCTACAATAAGGGGCAATAAACTTTTTTTTATGACAGATAGAGAAACAATTGAATCAATGTTGTATGAGCTAGCAACACCTCAGAAAATGGGCTCATTTTTTGTAAATAATGCAACTTCAGATTTTCTACTCATTAGGCCTAGTGGAAATCCAATAAGTGCAAAGGGTTTCGAGGAAATGATGAGTTCAGGCGATGTGGTTCAGGAAAAAGCAGAAATTACAAAAATTCATAAGTTTGAATTTCTTTCTGCTGATGTAGCAATGTGTGTTTTTACACTTGGGGCAAAATTCACTTACAAAGGAACTCCTAATGATGATTTGCCAACTGTCACCTCCATCTTCAAAAAGATTGGTGGGATTTGGAAAATCCATTGGATGCAAAGATCATCAGGAGATTCAGATTTGTCATTATGGAATTAGCAGGTAAATATTGGTGAGAATTTGATAGTCGATCTAAAATAAGGGGCAATTAGCTCCTTTTTTTATGAAGTTAAAAAATATTTTAAAAACTACTGGAGCTCTTCATATCCTGTTGGGGTTGTTAATCATTTCCCTACTCATTTTTTCAGTAGAAACTATAGCAGGAAATGCTTCGAGTGAAACATTGCTTCTTGTTAGAGGTACTGCTGATGTTGTAGCAGCAAGCAATTTTGGAATTGGTTGTTTATTGATTATTTGTAGTTCCATAAAAGATAAAGCCTCTTTAAGAAAAGTTTTATTAGGTGAATTAGCTTTGATGTTTTGTTTTTTAGCAGTAGCTCTATTTAATACTATTAATGCTGGGACAATTGTTGATGGAGGCCCTCCTCCTCCTTTTTGGATTGTTTTAATAGTGAATCCTTTTTTATGTATTTATGGGTTAGTTAACAATAAAAATTGAAACGCTTATTACTTGCAACTCTGCTGCAAAGTAAGCACCTTTTCAGAATCTTTGAAGATACTAGAGCTCCTTTCTCACTTGAGATTGCTAACAAATATCCGAGAACTGCTGCTATAACTGATCAAGGCGAAAGGATTCGAAACTGCGACCTAGTGCTCCCAAAGCACCCGTTATCCAATTTGAGACGGTAAAAAAATTAACATGTGATGCTGTGGCAAGTTAGTTGCAATATTTATGAAATTATGAGTCTCAGAAATATGTTAAAAGTGTACAAAACTATACATAAATATATAAATACTCGCCAGTTTGTCGCCCATCTGCTAACTAGTACTTATGGAGCTGTAAAAAATTATTGATTAATTGTAGATCGTAAACTAGAGGAGAAGCCCCCTTTTTTGTGGAATAATTATTTTAATTTTTATTCTTCAATATTTCCGCATTTATTAAATTTAGCGTTGTAAGGTACACCTCGAACTTCAAGAGCTTTGAATACATCTATCATAGAAACAGCAAAATTTAAATTTTGAGATCTACCGTAATCCATATTAAAGGTATTTATTCCAATTACTTCACCTCTTGTATTTACTAATGGGCCACCACTATTGCCAGGGCTAATTGAAGCATCAGTTTGAATTAATGTTACGTAGTTTGGGGCGACCCCTTTGAGATCACCAGAAGGATATCTAACAGCGCTAACTATTCCTCTGGTAACAGTTCCAGCAAATCCCTCAGGAGAACCCAAAGCTACAACATTTTGTCCAGGATTCGGGTAACTCTGATAGCAGATAGGGAGAGGCTTTACTTTCTTTAAACCATTTGATCTAACTAAAGCAAAATCTAATTTGCGATCGACATAAACTACTTCTCCTTCTGCTTTAATTCCCGCATGTCCTATTATTTGAAATTGTCTGTCTCCTCCCGAGACTACATGTCTATTTGTTATGACTAACCCATTATTGTCAATAACAAATCCACTGCCTAATCCTCTCTCATTTTTTAACATCACAACTGAAGGAAGTGTATTATTTGCAATATCTTCTGTATCAAGCTTCTGCTTTGAAACCTTTGCTGCAACAACATTTATTTGAGGCTTCTCCCAAGTCTGTATGCCTTTAGAATAAAGGTTTTTTAATGCAAAAATAGTTTTATCACCAATTGGTACAACAGCATTTTTACCAGTTCCTCCTTTTAACTTAATATTTAATTCAGTATTTTGATTAGATCTTTTAATTTCCTCAACGAAGCTTTGTGGTAAAACATATTCTCCATTATCTCCATAAAGCCTAAAACTTTTATCAGCAATATATAATTCGACCACATCTGGAAAATCTTCATAGTTACTTCCTCTCTTACAACTTAATAGCCCACAACCGCCAGCTGCGTAAGTATAACCTCTTA
>QCRE01000043.1 GCA_003212005.1 Prochlorococcus sp. AG-459-M13
TTAATCTCATAAAGATTGCTTGTTTTTTTAACATTAAGGATTTGTGAAAGTTTTAGGATCGAGAGCAAAGACATTACACTATTACAAAAAAATTCAAGGATTTTCTCCATACTGGAGACTTCAATATAAATTAAAATGTAAAAGCACGGAAAATGAATTAACAAATTGGCTTCAAGATTATCCAATCAAAAAATATAAACCAATAGCAATAGTAGCTAAAGAGCAATTATTAGGGATAGGTCAAAATTCTCGAACATGGTATTCTCCTAAAGGAGGAATATGGTTAAGTGCTGCCTATCCGATATTTTCTTCAGAATTCTCAAGTGAGATGTTGAGTCTCTCATTCGCAATTAGACTGTGTGAAATGTTTAATATGGAATCAATAAAAGTTAATTTGAAATGGCCAAATGATATTTTCTATGATTCTAAAAAATTAATTGGTTTTTTACCTAAGGTTATAACAAGAGGAAAAGAAATTACATACTTAAGGATAGGATTTGGAATGAATTTTTTAAATAAAACTCCTATGGAAGGTATTGCTTTATCTGAAATAATGAATAATAAAAACATATGCGAATATTATTGGACTGCGAAAATTCTTAAGACTATTCATGAGACAGCCCTTTGTAATTATAGAAAAGAATATATTATTAAAATCGCAAATAAATATCTTGCTAAGAAATATTTACCAAGTGGTTACAACTCTAGCAATTGGAAGATAAGAGAGATAGACAATAATGGGAATTTAAATATTTATAATGGAATCAAAGAGAAGGTATTAAAAAGATTTTGAATTTAATTAATTTTTAATTCAACTATTTTCCCATCTTTAAACCTTGCAATTTTTTTTGCACGACTAGCAACCTCATCTTCATGAGTAACTAAAACGATAGTTATACCTGATTCATGAAGCTTATCAAAAAGGTCTAACACATCTTCTGTTGTCTTTGAATCTAAAGCCCCAGTAGGCTCGTCGGCCAATAAAAGTGCAGGATTATTGATAATTGCTCTAGCGATTGCAACTCGTTGTTGCTGCCCTCCTGATAACTGATTAGGACGATTATTAAATCTATTAGAAAGCCCAACTTTATCTAATGCGTTTTTTGCTCTTTCTTCTCTTTCCATAGGATTTACACCAGCATAAATCATAGGTAATAAAACATTTTCCAGTGCTGTAGCGTCTGAGAGAAGATGGAATTGTTGGAAAACAAATCCTAATTTTTGGTTTCGCAACTCAGCCAGTTCATCATCGGATAAATTTTCAACAGGTGTTCCATTTAACTTATAAATACCTTGCGTTGGTCTATCTAAACATCCAATAATATTCATAGCAGTACTTTTACCTGAACCACTTGCTCCCATAACAGCCAAATAGTCCCCTTTGAAAATTTCTAAATTTATGTTGTCAAGGGCTTTTACAATAAGATCATCTTTACCATAAGTTTTTGATACTTTTTTTAAGGTTGCAACTTTTTTATTCATTATGCTCAAAATTTTTAGAGGATATTAGTAACAGCCAGAATATTTTGTAAAAAAGGAGTTTCTGATACTGCCGAATTTGCTAATTTAAAAAGAGGGTTAGAAAGTATTCCTCCTAAAGCAGTTACAGCAATGCATGCATATAAAGCAATTCTTAAAGGAGGTAATCCAATAATACCCCAGTTGATTTCAGGATAAGATTTAACTATTTCAGAGGCTTCTTGTGGTTCTTTTACTACCATCATTTTTATAACCGAGATGTAGTAATAAATAGATATTACTGAAGTTACCAATCCAACTACTACTAAAAGATATTGGTGATTAGCCCAGCCTGCAAAGAATAAATATATTTTTCCAAAGAAACCCAACATAGGGGGTAGACCTCCAAGAGAAAGGAGACATAGGCTTAAACCCAAAGTAATTAATGGATCTTTTTGATAAAGCCCTGAATAATCTAAAATCCTATCTGAACCCGTTCTTAGAGAAAAGAGTATTACACATGAAAAAGCTCCTAGATTCATAAATAAGTAAGCAGCTAAATATAAGACGGCTGCCGAAAGACCGTCTTGAGTCCCAGAAACTATGCCAATCATTACAAATCCTGCTTGACCAATAGAACTGTAAGCTAACATTCTTTTCATAGAGGTTTGGGCCAATGCAACAATATTTCCTAAGGCCATGCTTAAGATGGCTAAAATAGTAAATAATAACTTCCATTGTTCATCAAAAGAGGAAAAGGTAGTACTTAAAATTCTTATTGCAAAAGCGAATCCTGCAGTCTTAGAACCAACAGATAGAAAAGCTACTACTGGTGTTGGCGAGCCTTCATAAACATCAGGTGTCCACTGATGAAAAGGAACAGCAGCAATCTTAAAAGCAACAGTTGATAATACAAAGACTAGAGATAAGGATGTAATGAAGGATGGTTTATTGATTATATCTGCTCCTATAATTAACAAGTTTGTTGAACCACTTAGACCATAAAGGAATGAGGAACCATATAAATAGATAGCGGCTGCAGCAGATCCAACAAGAAGATACTTTAATGCAGCCTCTGAACTTCTGGGGTCTCTTTTGAGATAGCCAGAAAGTAAATAACTTGCGACTGATAACGTCTCTAAGGAAATAAATACGGTAACAAGGTCAGTAGATCCACACAAAAGCATAGCCCCTAAAGTTGCCGACAAAATTATTGCAGCGAATTCCCCAATTGGACTCCCACTCTGCTCTGTATAACGCCAACTAATGAGTAATGAAATCAGAGTTGATAATGCAATTATTGATCTAAAAGCAATAGCTAAATTATCTGAATCAAAAGAACCTAAAAATGAATTGTTGACAGGGTTACTCCATTGTAAAGCCAGACTTATAAGAGAACTTCCTAGTGAAATATAACAAATTACAGGCGCCCATCTCGAGGCAGTTTTTTCTCCAGCTAAATCAACAAGAAGAGTGCCAATTATGCCAAGCAAAATAAAAGCTTCTGGAATAATTGCTTGTGCATTTAAATTAATTGTAAAGATTTCGTTGGGCACTTAATTAAATTGATTGTTTGATTGTAAGTATGTAAGAGTTAATCTTAACTTAATTATAAATTGTGGGTATGATTTTTGAAATTCTGGGGCAATAATGCTTTAAGAAGTTTCAATTAATCATAATATGACCTAATTGATTAAAAAACACTAATTTATCGAAATAGACCTTGGATCACACACTTGTTATTGTTGAAAGTCCTACTAAGGCAAAAACCATAAGGAGATTTTTGCCTCCTAATTTTGAAGTTCTTGCTTCTATGGGACATGTCAGAGATCTGCCAAAAGGAGCTGCTGAAATTCCTGCATCAGTTAAAAAAGAAAAATGGTCAAGAATAGGTGTAAACACTACTGAAGATTTTGAACCTCTTTATATTGTTCCGAAGGAGAAGAAAAAGGTAGTTAAAGATTTGAAAAATGCTTTAAAAGATGCTAAACAATTATTATTAGCTACTGATGAAGATAGAGAAGGTGAGAGTATAAGTTGGCACTTGATGCAAATTCTTAAACCAAAAATTCCAACAAAGCGCATGGTTTTTCATGAAATTACTGAAAAGGCGATTAATAAGGCTTTAGATGAGACAAGGGAAATCGATATGGAATTAGTTCAGGCCCAAGAAA
>QCRE01000044.1 GCA_003212005.1 Prochlorococcus sp. AG-459-M13
AATAACGACAAAATCAGCAACATTAAAAACTTTAATTAAATTAAAGGAATTAGGTGTTGATTCAAATAGGATTCTTTTAATAACTCCAATTTGCTCAAATAAAGGGTTAAATGAAATTGCGAAATTACTCCCTAATCAGGTAATTTACACTTCTTGTATAGATGAGGAAGACGAAAAAACACAATTATTAGTACCGGGTATTGGGAATCCTCTATCGCGTTTAAGTACTATATTTCAAGATAAGAACTAATATAGAATATAGGAATAAATATTTTACCAATGTCTGAATACAGAGATTCGTCCTCAAATAATCTTTTATCATTAATAAGCGGTGCTTTTATTGGAGCAGCAGGTCTAGCTTGGTGGTTAATATCCGAAGCAGACAAAAGAAAGGAGGAAAAAAAACAAAAAGCAATGATGTATTCCTCCAGAATTCAAGATGGCTCAGAAGCGATTGATTCAAATGAAAAAATAAATGAAGTTGAAGGAGAGAATCTGGAGAAGAAAGTTGAGCAACTTAATTCTGCAATTGCTGATGTGAGGAAGCAACTTGAAGAGTTGGGGCAATAGAATAAAAAAGGTTCTCAAATAATATGAATAAACTTAGATCATCTGCAATAACCCAAGGTGTGCAAAGATCCCCTAACAGATCAATGTTAAGAGCTGTTGGATTTAATGATGAAGATTTTAATAAACCTATTATTGGAGTTGCAAATGGATACAGCACCATTACACCATGCAATATGGGTTTAAATAAGCTAGCTCTAAAAGCTGAAGAGTCAATAAAAAGATCAGGTGGGATGCCTCAGATGTTTGGGACTATAACAGTAAGTGATGGCATTTCTATGGGAACAGAGGGCATGAAATATTCCCTAGTTTCAAGAGAAGTTATTGCTGATTCAATTGAAACAGCATGCAATGCTCAGAGTATGGATGGAGTACTTGCTATAGGTGGATGTGATAAAAATATGCCGGGTGCCATGATTGCGATTGCAAGAATGAATATTCCCTCAATTTTCATTTATGGAGGGACAATAAAGCCTGGGAAATTGCATGGAGAAGATCTTACTGTTGTTAGTGCATTTGAAGCTGTTGGACAATTAACATCAGGCAAAATTAATGAAGAAAGGCTAATCCAAGTTGAGAAAAATTGTATTCCTGGTGCTGGTAGCTGTGGAGGAATGTTTACAGCTAATACAATGTCTGCGGTTATTGAAGTATTAGGGTTAAGTCTTCCTCATAGCTCCACTATGGCTGCTGAAGATCTTGAAAAAGAACTTAGTGCAGATAAAAGTGCTGAGATATTAGTCTCTGCAATAGAAAAAGATATAAGACCTCTAGACCTAATGACTAAGAAAGCATTTGAAAATGCAATATCAGTAATTATGGCAATTGGCGGATCAACAAATGCGGTATTGCACATCTTAGCTATTGCTAATACTGCAGGAATAGATATCAACATTAATGATTTTGAGAGAATCAGACAAAAAGTACCCGTTATTTGTGACCTTAAACCGAGTGGTAAATATGTGACGGTGGATCTTCATAAGGCAGGTGGGATTCCACAAGTAATGAAAATACTTTTGAATGCAGGATTAATTCATGGCGATTGCAAAAACATTGAAGGCAAAACCATCTCAGAATACTTACAGAATATTCCAGATAAGCCTCCAACAAATCAAAATGTCATAAGAGAAATAGATTATCCTCTTTATAAAAAAGGACATCTAGCGATCTTAAAAGGTAACTTAGCGAGCGAAGGTTCTGTAGCCAAAATTAGCGGAGTAAAAAACCCTGTATTAACAGGTCCCGCAAAGATTTTTGAAAGTGAAGAGGATTGTTTAAAATCGATATTAAATAATGATATCAAAGCTGGAGATGTTGTTGTTATTAGAAACGAAGGTCCTGTAGGAGGTCCAGGCATGAGAGAAATGTTAGCTCCAACGTCTGCGATTGTTGGTCAAGGTCTTGGAGAGAAGGTGGCTTTAATTACCGATGGCAGATTTAGCGGAGGTACTTATGGTCTTGTTGTGGGTCACATAGCTCCAGAGGCTGCTGTAGGAGGAAATATTGCTCTAATAAAACAAGGTGATTTAATTACAGTAGATGCCGTAAAACAACTAATTGAAGTTGATTTATCTGACGAAGAATTAGAAAAAAGAAAAAATGATTGGGTAAAACCTATTCAAAAATACAAAAGAGGAATTCTTTCAAAATATTCGAGAATCGTTAGTACCTCAAGCTTAGGGGCTGTAACTGATTTATAAATCACCTCAAATTTTATTTTCTTAATCAATAAAACTTTTTATCCTATTTGCTAAATTTTCCAATCTAGCGAAATATTTTGGTGGGTTGCATTTTTTCCCATTATTGCTACCCATCCATAATGTTTTAACTCCACACCATAATATTGGTTCATCAGGGAAATTAAGCTTAGAGATTACTAAAACCAACTCTTTATTTGATTTAAAAAGTTCTAATTCAAGATCATAAATTTCTAATCTTTTACCTTCTTTATCTCGACATAAGATATTAACTGTTAAATCAATATCTTCATCTTCGACTTCGTATTCACCATTTATTTTTACGACAGAATGAACAAAAGGTTTATTGGTTAAATCTGCTGACTTAGCGATTAAGCTCTCTATATTTTTAGGTGGATTTTCAAATAACACTTATTGATTTAATTAAAACTTTTATTGAACCCTGTTTAAACTCATTATTAAGTAATCCATCATCACCAAACTTAGAGTGTAGTAGTTGCAATCTTTTAATTTTAGATGGCTTAAATTTAAATGGAAAACGTACTTTGTTTGCTCTTACTGAAGGTTTTAGCTCACTAAAAGGAATTTGAACATTTGTTGTCCCGAATCTTTTTGTTGGGAATGATTTAATCCATCTAAGTCCACCCGGAATAAATTCGGTTAGTCCTAATAGATCATCTTCACAAGCGACAGCAAATTTAAAAGTTCTTCCTTGTCCATTAATATTTAATTCAAAGGATGAATACTCAGATATATTTAAAGAAGGTTTATATATAGACGATCTACAACTAACAAATCCTCCTGCTTTCTCGACAATATTACCCTTTAATATCAAACCCGAATTTGAAATTTCACAAAAAGCTGAACTTGATCCGCCCATAACAGTATCATTTAATGTTTTCCAACCATCGAACTCCTTTTTTTGGAATAAAAATTTTTTCTTACTCATTAGATAATTAAAATTATTAATAGACTTTAACTAAATTTCTAATTCTTTTGCTGATTCCTGATCACAAAATATTGAAATTTGATTAATAGATTTTATTAATTTTGATGGTGTTCTATCTGGTGGCTCTTTTTCATCTAATAATCTCTCAAGAGCAATTCTTTTAGAAGCTCCACTAACTAAAAATACTATCTTTGAAGAGGCTGAAAGAACCTTTGGAGTTAATGAAATTCTTTTTAAACCTTTACCTTCATTAAAAACAACAAAATCATCTACATTATTATTTTTTTTATAAGGAAATAGTGAGGCTGTATGACCATCGTCTCCAAGACCTAATAATGTTAAATCAAAAGTTGGAGGGTTTGATCCGCATTTTTCAAATAATTTAGAAATAAA
>QCRE01000045.1 GCA_003212005.1 Prochlorococcus sp. AG-459-M13
TTCATCATGCTGATAATTATATTAATAGGGGAGGCCCTCCTGGTTTTTGGGAAGTATTTTATAAATCAGATTTCACAGGTTTTGTTATTCAGAGGTTAAGCGAGGATCTAGATAATGGTGAAATAATATCCAAGGGTTATACAACCACTCAGAGATTTTGGAAAAATAATAATTTAGTTAGTAGAAATGCTGCATTAAGAGAAGCTAAAAGAATTATTGAAAAAATTTTAAATGGCGAAGAATTAATAATACAAAAAAGAGAATTTGGGATTTATTCAAGAAGGCTTTATCAAACTCCGTTATTAAATGAAATATGTATTTATGCTTTAAGTAGGATTAAATTCTTGATAACAAAATCTTTATTACTTTTAATAAAGAAAAAACCTAAATGGGAAACTTCTTTTTTGTTAACAAATAATTGGAAAAAATTTGAACTGCGAAAAGGTATAAGAATTCCATCATGTAAAAAACGTTTTAATGCAGATCCAAACATTGTCAAAATTAATAAAAAATATTTTATTTATGTTGAGGACTGTAATTATTATTCTGGAAAAGCCGAAATTAAATGCTATGAAATATTTAAAGATAAGAAAAGTTTTAAAGAAATTGGATGCGCAATTGATGAAAAATACCATATATCATTTCCCTTTACATTTTTATTTAAAAATGAACTATATATGTCTGTTGAAAGCTCAGCCAATAAAACTATAAATATTTACCGTAATATGGGTAGTTCTTTAAGTTGGGAAATTGTTTCACAACTTAAATTCGATTATAAGATTCCTATAGATCCAGTTATGTTTAAATTTAATAGTAATTGGTGGCTAATTTTTGCAGACGAATCTTCTGAAAATGAGATGTATATTTATTTTTCAAAAGATCCTATTTTTGGAGAATGGAAACCTCATAAAAATAATCCAGTTTATATATCCTCTAAATACTCTAGAAACGCCGGTTTAATAATTGATGGTGCAAATTATTATAGAATCGCTCAGCAAAGTGGATTTAATAACTACGGAAAATCAATGAAAATAATGCAAATAAAAGAAATTTCAGAAGAATATTTTCTTGAAGAAGAGGTAGAATACATTTCTCCTGATTTCCATAGAAAAATTAAGGGTGTCCATTCATTGACTAAATGTGATGAAATTATAGCGTTTGACTATTGGTATTAGGTCATCAAAAAGAATAATAAATTTGAAATATCAAAAAAAAATTTTTTTCTATAATAGTTATTAAAATTTAAAATACAATTTCAAAAGTTCTTTACAAAGATTTGCTAGTAATGTTGCATTTTAAGTTATCTAGATTAGAAAATTTCCCTACTCAAATACTTACCCAGAGGCTTATTTACTAATTTAATAATTAGAGAAAATATCCAAGATACAAAGAGGAAGAAAAAATAAGATAGGTGATTATTTAATCAAAACCTTTAGTAGTAATTAAGTATATTTTAAAGCCAGGTAATAAGGGGAAAAAGTTTATCAGCGATCTCTATTTATCCTTGAATTAATTATTGAAAGAAAAGAAAAGTTATGATAAATTTTGATATTAGTAAAAATATTTATGATTAGTTTTGGCAGAAAAAATAAAATAATCTATGAAATTTTAGTTAATTTTCAGAGAATTAAAAGATTAATATTAACAATCAAATATAGATTAAAAGGATACCAAATCCTAACTTCTTATAGCCAACAACTTGAAGATATTTATATTTTGAATGAATTAACTCCTCCAAGTAAATATCTTAAAAATATGCATCTTATTGAAGTTGGGGCTTTTGATGGAAGAAGATATTCTAATACCATCATGCTTGAAAATAAATTTAAACTTAAGACTGTATTAATAGAGCCGGATCCTAACAACTTTAAAAAAATTTTAAAGAATCGCCCAAAAAGTATTTGCTTAAATTATGCGATATCTAATAAACAAGAATTAGTTAAATTTATTTGCGATGGTGCTGTAGGAGGAATATCTTCAAAGATGAGTAAACAACATAAGAAGTTTTTTTCATCATCCTTAGGAAAAGAAATTCAAATTTTGGCCTTGCCACTCTCTATAGTAATAAAACAAAATTCTGTTAAAGAAGTATTTTTGTTATCTATAGATTGTGAGGGAGGAGATTTAGATGTTTTGAAATCAATTAACTTTAATGAGATTTTTATTCATATAATTTTAGTTGAAATATCAAATAATAAACTTGAAATTGAAAAACTATTAAATGCTAGTAAATTTTATAAAAAAAGAAATCTATTTGGTAATCAAATTTGGGTAAATACTAAAAGCAATATAATTTCTAATGCTATTAAACCATCAATACCAATAGCTTGGAAGACTCTTTTTTTAGAAGGCGAACTTAAAAAAAATTCAGAAAGTATTTGCTCAGATTTCAAACAAAAAAATATTTTATATTGATTGTCTTTAAAAATTCAATTTGGCAACTTTGAATAGTTTATCTTAATAAAAAGATTATCAGTCCAATGAACATTACTTGTATAGTAAACTCTTAAATAAAAATTTAATTTTTAAATTAATTATTAAAAATATGGAAGTGATAAAAAATATACTATAAGTAAGTTTGTTTTATATAAGGTTATCAAGAAATTACTAATTCTCTATGAATTTTTCTTTAATTAAATTATCAAATCTATCTGCAATTATTAGATTACCCTTGCTTGTAAGATGAACCGTATCCTTAAATACTTTTTCTGATGATGGAATCCACCTAGATCCATCAATCAAAGAATCACAAAATTTAAGATTATATTCACAAGAATTTTTCATCTCTTTTTTAATTAAAGGATAAATAATATTTACTATCTTTTTAAAGTTTGGAAACCTATATTTATCTGGCATAAAATCATAATAAATCGATTCAGTTGAGTATAAGTTTGGCTGAAGAACAGCTAAAAAACTAATATTTTTAGATTTCGCAAGTTGATAAGCAACATACCAATTATTTATGAGATGCTGAGCTACTAAATTTGCTTTATTTGGATTATTCAGGCAAGAACTTTGAACTAATAATTGATCACTACTTATATATGGACTGTTTTCAGTAAATCCAATTTTATAGAAAAATAATTTATATGGCTTGATTAAGAATTCTTTTAAATTAAATAAATTTTCTTGAAATTGAGAAAAGATAGTTTTTGGCAATTCCTGATTCCTAATAGCTTCTGCAAATAATAACTGCCGATTATGGTGAGGTATTTTTTCTTTATTTAAATCTTGTCTGCAATGATGCATTATATCATTAATACCATCGTAAAATATTATTCTTTTTGGTACATAACCATCTCCAATTACATTTATTAATTTATTCAAAGACTGTCTAGAATCCCAATCTGGAACTCCAAAATTCATTACCTTTTCTTCTGATAATATTGCATAATGACTAGGAATTGTTTCCATATCAGAA
>QCRE01000046.1 GCA_003212005.1 Prochlorococcus sp. AG-459-M13
TCTATTTTCTCAAGCCATTCAGAACCATTAGCTTTCTCTACTTTTGTATTCCAGTGGATTTCTATCTTTGGATTAGCTTTTACTCTATCAACCATTGCTGCACTAGCTCTTAATTTTTCAGATCTAACAATCAAATGTACTTTGCTTCCATATTTTGTAAGGTATGCTGCTTCTTCACATGCAGAGTCGCCTCCTCCTATAACAGCTAATTCTTCATTTCTAAATTGTGGGGTCGCTCCATCACAAATTGCACAAGCACTTATTCCTTTACTCCAGAATTTATCTTCATTTATTACACCTAATCTATTTGCACTTGCTCCAGTTGCAATAATAATTGAGTTCGCTTTTATAGTCCCGTCTAATGTTTTTAATTCAAAAGGATGCAAATCAGTATTAACAGAGATAACATCACTTTCACATAAATTTGTACCCCATCTTTCTGCTTGAGCCTTCATTAGGTCCATCAATTCAGGACCTAATACTCCATCGGGGAAACCTGGATAATTTTCAACAAATGTTGTAGTCATTAATTGCCCGCCAGGAATCCCACCAGAATTAAATCCTGTTACAAGCAAAGGTTGAAGATTTGCTCTCGCCGCATATATTGCAGCTGTATAACCTGCAGGACCTGAGCCTATAATTACAACATTTTCTACATTTGAACTTTTCTCTATATTTTCCATTTATTTGCGTATTTCACTTTAATGATAATAAATAAACCAAAAAACTGAAGGTCGGATTTAACAAGATCGATTTGTTATTTAATCGTTAACTTTTTGATCTAGTATTTCTTCTATTTCCTTTGGGAAGTTTAAAACAGTATCTTTTAAATTTTCTTTTTTTTCTCCAATATGTAATATCCACTCTCTAAATTCTTCTGCAATTGCATAACTGTCCTCATATCTCTCTAGAGTATCCATTGCAGAAATTCTGTTGGTGGCCCAACAGGTCGCAATATCAATTCTTTTTCTAATGAAATTCTCCATTGAAACTTTAAAAGTTCTATATAGGTAAGCACATGGAATAATGTATATATTGTCTAATAAGTTACAACTTCGTACTTCCAAACAATAATTTAATTTTTAATTTATATTTGGCCCTTATTTTATGCGAATTATGAAGAAAATATAAAGAATTTGAACTAAACTGCCTCGCTATGATTTGCAAGTAGCCTTTCGACTTCCTCAAAACCTTCTTTGGCTGAATTGATTGCAAGCTCCTCGCTAACTTTTTCTTCTGATATTAATTTTGCTGATATTTTTTTCAAAAGAGTTTCTTTCTTTTCCCTTAATGAACTAACAATTTCTTCTTCAATGATAGATTTTATAGCTTTAGAAATTATTTTTTTGTCATTTGCTTCTTCAAACGTACCTTGGACTAATTCCTGAATAAATAATCGATGGACTTCACTACTCCTTAAAAAGCTTTCTGTAGCATTGATAATCCCTTCAACAAGAGCTTCATCAGGTTCAGAATCGTTTTCTGCTAACTTGAATTCCCAATCTAAATGTCTTCTTTGCCAACCAGCAGAGTGGAGACTAGGCATTACTGTCTGTGAATAAGTATCGACTGACATCTCATAAATTCTCTCTGCTAATTTCTCACACCAGTCTTTACCGTGCTTTTCTAGATTTTTTTGCATAGCTTGTCTGGGGACAGCATGACCACCATGATGGCTATGACATACCCCATCTGGACATTCGATTGCTTTTAAACTCATTTGATTCTTAGTACCTATATATTCTAGATAGCTATTTTTTTCAAAAAAGAAAATATATTTTTAACAAAAATCCAAGACTTTTGACTTTCTTCAATTTATATTTAGTATGTTAAAAAATAAATAAATTGACAAAGATACTCATTCCTACAGAAACATGCCTTGGAGAGAGGAGAGTTTCAGCTACTCCAGAAGCAGTAAAGAAATTAAAAAGCCTTGGATGTGATGTTTATATTGAAAGTTCAGCGGGAAAATTATCAGGATTTAGTGACTTATCATATAAAGATTCTGGTGGCACAATAATCAGTGATTTAGATCAGAATATTTGGGGTGAAGCGGATATAATTTTTTGTGTTCAAACTCCATCAGAAGACAATTTAACTAAATTAAAGAAAGGTGCTCTACTTCTTGGCCTTCTTAATCCTTATGGTAATAAGGAACTTCTTAATATTATAAATACTAATAAGATTTCAACTTTATCACTAGAGTTGCTTCCTAGAATTAGTAGAGCTCAATCTTCTGATGCGCTTTCTTCACAGGCCAATATCGCCGGTTACAAAGCAGTTCTTTTAGCTGCAAGTGAGTTAGATAGATATTTCCCAATGCTCATGACTGCAGCAGGAACAGTTCAACCCGCCAAAGTGGTGGTCCTTGGTGGAGGTGTAGCAGGATTGCAAGCAGTTGCTACTGCAAAAAGGCTCGGTGCAATAGTTTTTGTATCCGATATAAGACCTGCTGTTAAAGAACAAGTAGAGTCACTTGGAGCCAGGTTTATAGAACTACCTGAATTGGACGAAAAACCAGGCGAGACAGGGGGTTATGCAAAAGCAGTAACTCCTGAATTTCTTTCAAAACAGAAGGCTACTTTAACTAAATATTTATCTGAAGCTGATGTTGCTATTTGTACAGCACAAGTAATAGGTAAAAAGGCTCCTGTTTTAATTGACGCTCTAATGATTGAAAAAATGAGGCCTGGTGCTGTAGTGATTGATTTAGCAGTTTCTCAAGGAGGTAACTGTGAAGGAACAAAATCAAATGAAACTATTATCAAAGATGGTGTAAAACTTATAGGGGCCGGTGAATTACCCTCATCAGTTCCTTATGATGCAAGTTCTCTTTATGCTAAGAACTTAACATCTTTGATTACACCATTTATAAAAGATGGTCTAATTAAATTAGATAAAGAGGATGAACTTATTTCTGGATGTTTATTAAGCGATGAAGGAGTTGTCCTTCAAAACAAAGTTTTTGAAAATTGAGGTTTTAAAATTATGTCTTTTATAAGTCTTCTTTGGGTGCTCTTGCTTGGAAGTTTACTAGGGCTAGAGTTAATAGGAAAAGTTCCTCCTACTCTTCATACCCCTCTAATGAGTGGAGCAAATGCAATTTCAGGAATAACAATGCTGGCAGCATTGACTTTAATTGTTAAAGCAGGAGGTAACCTACCACTATTAATTATTGGTTCAGTTTCTCTAGGATTCGCTCTTTTTAACGTTGTGGGTGGTTTTTTTGTAACTGATCGAATGCTCGCAATGTTTAGCCGTAAACCATCAAATAAGAAGTAATTTTTAACATGAATCTACCCGTTATAATAAAATTTGTTATTGACCTACTAGCTGTACTTTTACTGGCTTTGGGAATAAAAGGATTGTCAAAAGTAAAATCAGCAAGGGATGCCAATAGATTAG
>QCRE01000047.1 GCA_003212005.1 Prochlorococcus sp. AG-459-M13
TTTTTTTAATGATCTACCGCTAATAAATCTTTTATTCTTTTTTCCCGTAAGTAAATATATCGACCAGGAATTTTCTAAATCATTATTATTTGAAAAATAATTTTTTAATATATCAAGTTTCTCATTAATAGATTTACTTGAATCTAAATTTAGGAACAATTCTGAAAACTGATTTAAACTCATTTTTTAGAATTAAAATTTAAAACATTTATAGAGTCATTTTCATTTATATATCTATTTAAAGCTTCCCTATCTCCATGATGGAAAAAAACATTTTTTGCTTCTGATTCTTTTACGGTTTTTAAAATACCCTCCCAATCAGCATGGTCTGAGATAGCAAACCCTTTATCATATCCCGATCTTTTTCTTAATGCTCTAATTGTCATCCATCCGCTAGCAAAACTAGTTTGGATATCTTTAAAATTTTTAAGGTAAGAACCTTTATTTAATACTGGTGGCAGTAAGATAAGATTCCCTTTTAATTCATTGATATTTTGTCTTTTATCAAATTGCTTTGTACTAACAATATTAATTCCTAATCTCGCATAACACTTGTTCATCTTATAAATACTACTATGCGTATAAAGATTATTTTTAAAATTAGATTTACTAATTTCATTTAATAATCTTTGCGCTTTTCCTAAGGAATAACAAAATAATATAGAAGCTTTATCGGGGGAAGAAGTTACCCATTTTGAAATGTCACGGGCAGTTTCTTGAGGTTCTTTCCAATTAAATATTGGTAATCCAAAAGTTGATTCACTTATTAGATAATCAGTCTTAACTTTTTCATATTCCTTGCAGGTAGAATCTTTTTGGCGTTTGAAATCACCAGTTATTAACCATATTTCACCTGCAAAATTAAACTTGATTTGGCTCGATCCGAGTATATGTCCTGAAGGATGGAAAGAAATATTAATACCATTTATTTTAAATTCTTTTCCATAATCGTATGTTTTAATGTTGATTTCCCTTCCTATTCTTTCTTGTAAAATTATCGAGGTCTCATATGTGGAAATATATTCATCACATCCGAAAGTGAAATGATCCATGTGAGCATGTGTAATTAATGCTTTTTTTACCGGTTTATGAGGATCAATCCAAATTTCGGCAATTTCACAATACAAACCGTTTTCACTATATTTTATTAATTCCGAACTATCTTTAATCAAAAATAAAAAAATGTTTAGTTGATTTAATTTAGCTAATTATGCCCAAGCCTGTTTAGTTAAAGCTATTGCTGATATTACTAAAAGAGAGATAAATACAAATTTATTACTCCATTTCATCATGAATAAACCTAAATTAAATGATTTATTTTGTTCAGAATCTAATCTCTTTTCTTGAGCTTTTTCATTTTCTGAAAAATCAAGTTTAGTAAAACTATAGTTTTTAATCTTATTAATTAATTTTGACTCAATCTTAGATAGGCTCTCTAATTCATTTAAAAGAACTTTATTTTCTGGATTAATAAAACTAGTGAGGACTTTAATTTCTTGTTTTTTATTATTAAAAAAGTCATTTATAATTTTTTCGGAATCTTCTCCATTTTTAATTTTTAATAAAACATTTTCTCTTGACCAAGATCTTTCAAGAGAATTTAAAGCTTCTGCTATTTTCATATTTAAGTATTTTTACTCATTTTAATTAATTTATTATTTCTACTGTGGTACCTTTACATTAAAAAAAGAAGAAAATAAGTTTTATTTAAGATTTGGCAATAAGTCTATTTGGGAAATAGTTTATTTTTGTATCTTTTTTTATTTTTGATTTTTTTGTTTTAGTATCCTTTTTAGTTATTTCAATTATTTCTTCAGAAACATTTTTTCCAGTTTCAAAGTAATTTTTTACTTTTTCTAACTCTTCTTTATTTAGTCTTTTTGTTGACCCTTTTGCAAGAATACCTATTGATTTGCAAGCTAATAAGACTCTATTACTTTCAATATTAAGTTCTTTAGCAATAACATAAATAGGAGTGTTAGAAGTCATTATAAATTTTTCAAATAATCATATTTACTATTATATCTTGATTGATTCAAAATTAGTAAATATGAAATTTTTATAAGGTTTCTGTTGTTGAATAGACTTACTTTAGTCTTTAAAACTTTTTAAATCGTTAAATTTCTTCTTCATAGTAGAGTTATTTTTTGTCAATTTTTTAACTGTTAAATCTTGTGATTTACTATCTGCAGATAAAAGATGTTTTTTAGAAATCAGCAATGCCTCTTTTGTTTTTTGTAAATGGCTTATAGATTTTTCTATTTCCGTAATAGCATCATTAAATCTATCCTGTGCTAAGGCTACGTTTTTCCCTACTGCATTTTTGAATTGATTAAGAGTATTTTCAAAATTAGTTATATCATAATTTTCTCGTTTCATTAAATCTATTTGAGTTTTATATTTTAAAGTTTCTAAAGAGGCATTTCTTAGAAGAGAAATAATTGGTAGGAAGAATTGTGGCCTAATAACAAACATTTTTGGATATTTATAAGACACATCAACTATACCTGAATTATATAGTTCACTTTCTGGCTCCAACAATGATACCAACACCGCATATTCGCAAGATTTCTGGGTTCTATCTTTATCTAATTCTTTAAAGAAATCTTCGTTCTTACGTTTATTGTTTCCCCCTTCACTTTCATTTTTCATCTCAAACATTATTGAGACAATCTCAATTTTATTATCATCAATCTCTCTGAAAATATAATCGCCTTTACTTCCTGAACTTGCATCATTATCTTTTTCAAAATATGAATTCTTAAAAGCAGTTGCCCTATTAAGATTAAATTGATTTTCACAATGTATTTCTAAACTTTCTCCAACCATCTTTGTAGATAGTCTTGATTTCATATCTCTTAGTTCTTGTATTGTCAAATCTCGTTCATTAATTTTGTTCTAAATTTCTTTCATCTTTTCCTTTTAGTTCAATAAGATCATAGGCAATAAAAATAATTGGTAAATTGTTTTGGATTAATTTTGATGGGGATTTCCTATTTATTCTTTTTTGAAGTGAAGAAAAATTCATAGGAGTTTCTTCTTTAAAATTCCAAACTAATAATTCACCATCTATTACAAAATCATCTTTTATAAAAAACGTTTTCTCGACTAATTCTGGGAACGATTTATTGACTAAATCTTGTCCTCTAGTCCATATTGATACTTTGCCTAATCTTTTTATTAATTGAATTCTAATTCCGTCCCATTTCCATTCAAATTGAAAATCACCTATCGATTCTTCTATTACTTTTTTTTCAAATGTATTAGCGAGAAGAAAAGGGTAAGGCTTGTAATTTAATTCTTCTAAATCTATTTTATTATTTATTAAAAATTTATATGATTTAGCTGAGGGCTCG
>QCRE01000048.1 GCA_003212005.1 Prochlorococcus sp. AG-459-M13
ACTCAGAAAATAAGCCAAAAAACCTAGTTTTGGCCATGATCCCGACAAGTTATCCACTTTTTTAGCCTTTTTCAACAGGTTTTTCCACAAGTTGTAGATTAAATTCGATTTTCTATGAGCGAAAGAAAATATAAGGTTTTTTTGTAAAAAATGTCCCGCAGATTTTTTTTCGTAACGATATCATCTTAATTGAATTTTTATAAAAGTTTTAGACTTTGATGACTGATAAAACAACTCCAAAGAATTCATCATCCAATACTCGAAAAAATTTTCAGCAATCAAATCTTGAAATTCTTACAGAGGAAAATGATCATTTATATAAAAACCTTAAAAGACCAAGTGGCTCATATAGAGCTGCTTGAAATTAATATTTTTAAAATATTAGCTTCCAATAAAGCAATTCAGTTAAGTTTAAAAAATAAGAAAATCAGCAATATAAATTGTTGTTATTTTCTGGTTTAACTTAAGAAAATATAAATTTTCTGTTAAATCAAAGAATATTTAGGGGACCAATCATAACGATAGCAGTTAATCCTTGCTAAGATAAAAAAATCTCTTTAGATGAGATTTTAAAAATATATTTTTTTATAAATATCAAGAAAATACAAAGTTTATTCTAAAAAATTAAACGAATTCAATTTAATGCAAATCATTTTAACTCCATGTCTACAAAAGAACTTAAAGTAAATTACCAGAAGCTTTTAAACAAAGCTGATAAAGCAAATGGTCGCAAAGAGACTGTTTCATATCTGAATAGAGCTGCTAAACTAAAATCTAAAATTTATTCAAAAAATAAGACTAATTGTATTAAATGCAATGGTTTAGGTTATTTAAGAACTTCATTAGATGAAGCGAGGACTTGTCTTTGCTGTTACGGAAAAGGGTTCTTAATTCAGGAAATACAAAGACTTTAACTATTAAAATATAATTTTAAAATGAAGGATCTCATTCAGGCTCATAAAAAGTTAATAAGTACAGTTAAAGAGCAGATGGGATTTTCAGATTATGGAATGTATTGGTTAGCTTTTATTGAAGGGGGATTAACAATATGGCTCTTAGAAAGAATCATTTTTCACTGGTTGAAGTTTTAAAAAGTTGATTGAAAAAAATTTTTTTAATAAATTTTTATTTTTAATTAGTTAATCTATGTCGATTAAATTTAAATGGTTGTAGGATGTTAAAAAATAAAATTTATGCAATTATTAGGTTTAATTTTACTTGCAGCGAGCAGTTGGTATCTATGGAAACTAACTACAAACTTTCTGGATGAGCCAACAAAAAAAGAACTTTCGAATAGTTTTAATAACTTAAAAATCAAATTTCAGGAGAGTAAACAAAGTTTTTCAAAAGAAAAAATAAGTCAAGCCTGGGAAAAATATAAGGATGAGGGCGGTGCCTTTTCCAATAAAAATAAAAAATAGTGGAATATTTTAGTATCACTAGTTTTACAAAAGAAATTTCTCGTATTGACTTAATTGGAATTTTAGTGGGACATTTAATATTTGCTATAGCTTTGACAAAACTCTTGGATTGGTCATGGTTAAAGAATTTAATGAGTGAAGAGGATAAAATAAAGATGCTTAAAAGTTACACATGGAAAGACTTATTAGTTGATGGGGCAATAATTGCAGTAGTTTTGGGAATTATTTTTCTCATAGTCAGTATATTTCTATAAATGAACATCACTTTTATGCTTTGGATATTTTTATTAGCCTCATTATCGATTTTTTCTGAAATTATTAAGTCTTCAGATAAATACCCAAAATAAATGTCAGAAATTTCTAGCAACTCATCATCAGGTTGGTATTTAATAGCAATCGTAAGTTCACTTTTATTCTTGGCTTTGATATATTTTGGGAAAAAAAATAACTAGTTTTAATTCAAGTTTTTATGTCCAAAATAAAATTTTTTTAATTGATCTTTGTATAAAAATCAAAAATGAAACGTCTATTAGTATTACAACATTTAGAAATCGAAGGACCAGGGCTTTTTTATCAGATAGCTAAAGAGAGAAAATTGAATATAGAAATCATTCGTCTTGATCTTGGAGATGGACTTCCAAGAACTAATGAAGACGATTTACTTTTAATAATGGGTGGACCAATGGGCGTCAAAGACATTGGAAGTATAAAGTATCCATGGCTAAAACCTGAGAGAGATTTCATAAAATCAGAATTGAAAAAAAAGACACGTATTATCGGGGTTTGTTTAGGAGCGCAGTTATTAGCAAACGCAGCAGGAGGAGATGTTGAAACTTTAAAATATGGATTACCCCCTAAACCTTGTCCAGAAATTGGCTGGTCTCCAGTTTTTTTTAATAAATCAGACAATCACTTAAGCAATTTTTGTGAAACTCCTTTTCATGTCCTGCATTGGCATGGGGATAGAATTATATTACCGAAGAATGCAGAGCTCATTGCTAGTAGTAAACGCTGTATAGAGCAATTATTTAAGATTGAGGATTTTGCCTACGGATTACAATTTCACATCGAGTCAACTAAAGAAATGACCGAAAGATGGATAAATGAGGATAACTTATTTATAAACAAAGGATTAG
>QCRE01000049.1 GCA_003212005.1 Prochlorococcus sp. AG-459-M13
AATGTAAATGCTATTGCCCCCGGCTTTATAGAAACCGAGATGACTGAAAAACTAAATAATGAAGAAATAATCAAGGCTATCCCATTAGGCAAACTAGGAAGTTGCTCACAAATTGCCAAGTTAGTTTCGTTTCTAGTTTCTAGCGACGCGGGAGGTTACATTACAGGACAGACAATTAGTATTGATGGTGGCATGAGTATTTAATTAACTACTTTCGTATGGTTGTCCTAATTCATCCCTTAATCTTCTAATTTTTTGCAACAGTCTTAATCTTCGGCTTCTAGCAGTTAAAGTCAAAAAAAATCTTAGAGGAAAATAAATAAGAGTCATTGCAACTGCAAGGGTAGCAGTTAAAGTAAAAATAAGATTTCCAGTTTTATCCATAATAATAAGATACTCATTTTTTAAATAATTTGGATAACTGTTTAAGAGAAATTCGGCTTTCCCCACTTAATTAAGTATCACTTAAATATAGTTACATGGGAGATTAGAATAAGAATATAAAAGAATTTAATAAAATGCCAAAACAATTGAGTTTTTCAAGCGAATCACGAGAAGCGATCGAAAAAGGAGTAAATACTGTAGCTGATGCGGTTAAGGTAACTATTGGTCCCAAGGCAAAGAATGTTGTTATTGAGAGAAAATTCGGTTCGCCAGATGTAGTTAGAGATGGATCTACGGTTGCTAAAGAAATTAACCTCGAAAACCCTATTTCTAATTTAGGTGCAAAATTAATAGAACAAGTTGCCTCTAAAACTAAAGAAAGTGCTGGAGATGGAACAACCACAGCGACAATCTTGACTCAAATAATGGTTCAAGAAGGATTAAAAAATATAGCTGCAGGTGCAAGTCCTATTGAGCTAAAAAAAGGAATGGAAAAGGGATTAGCTTTTGTTTTAGAGAGATTAAAATCAAAAAGTATCAAAATAAATGGATCTGATATTCAAAAAGTTGCAACAGTAAGTGCCGGAGGAGATGAAGAAATAGGTGCAATAATTTCAAAGGCAATGGATATTGTAACTTCAGATGGGGTAATCACCGTAGAAGAATCACAATCACTTGAAACAGATTTAGATATCACTGAAGGTATGTCTTTTGATAGAGGATATAGCTCGCCTTATTTTGTAACAGATCAAGAAAGACAAATTTGCGAACTTGAAAATCCTAAGATATTGATCACTGATCAAAAGATTTCTTCATTAACAAATTTAATTCCTATTCTAGAAGAAATACAGAAATCTGCTTCTCCATTTTTAGTCCTCGCAGAAGATATTGAGGGCGAAGCTTTAACAACACTCGTATTAAATAAGAATAGTGGCGTATTAAATGTCTCGGCTGTTCGAGCTCCATCATTTGGAGAAAGAAGAAAGGCTGCTTTAGAGGATATTGCGATTCTTACCGGAGCTAATTTAATTAGCGAAGACAAATCAATGAAATTAGAAGAAGTAACTATTAATGATCTTGGTAAAGCAAAAAAAATAACAATCTCAAAGGATAAAACAACAATTGTAGCTTTTGAAGATACCAAAGACTTAGTCCAAGAAAGAATTGAGAAATTAAAAGGAGAAGTAGAAATAACGGAATCAGAATACGATAAGGATAAAATTAATGAGAGAATAGCTAAACTTGCAGGAGGAGTAGCTCTAATTAAAGTTGGCGCCGCGACAGAAACAGAGATGAAGTATAAAAAATTAAGAATAGAAGATTCACTTAACGCAACAAAAGCAGCTATTGAAGAGGGAGTTGTATCAGGTGGCGGACAAACATTAATTGAGATTGCAGAAGAACTTTCTAATTTACGTAAACAGACATCAGATGATTTAACTACTGGTATAGATATTATTTCAAATGCACTTATAGAACCTACTAAGCAAATTGCCAAAAATGCTGGTTTTAATGGAGATGTAGTTGTTGCTGATATAAAAAGACTTAATAAGGGATTTAATGCTAATACAGGAGAATATGAGAATTTAAACGAATCAGGAATTCTAGATCCTACTAAAGTAATCCGATTAGCTCTTCAAGATTCAGTATCAATAGCAGCAATGCTTCTAACTACAGAAGTTGCAGTAGCTGACATACCAGAACCTGAGCCAGCAGCGCCTGGAGGGCCAGGAGCAGATCCAATGGGTGGCATGGGTGGCATGGGTGGCATGGGTATGCCTGGAATGGGCGGCATGGGTATGCCTGGAATGGGTGGTATGGGTATGCCTGGAATGGGTGGTATGGGTATGCCTGGAATGGGCGGCATGGGTATGCCTGGAATGATGTAAAAATCTAACTGGCTTTTTTCTCGTTTTTAATCCATTTTCTTAAATTATTTATATTAGGTAATGGCAATTCTTCTTTTTCAATATACTTATAATCATATTTATAATCCTCATTAATATTTTTATTTACGATTTCATTATTATTAGTTATTATTTCTTCTTTAGATTTAAAAT
>QCRE01000050.1 GCA_003212005.1 Prochlorococcus sp. AG-459-M13
TCTAGCACGTCCAGCATGCCAAAGGTGACCGATGAATGTGAACCATCCTAGGAAGAATTGAGCTGCAGCTAACCATTGTCTTAAGTTTACGAAGTTAACAGCATTAGGCTCTGTAATTATTCCACCAACAGAGTTGATAGAAGCGTTAGGGGCATGAGTCATATATTCAGCAGCTCTTCTTACCTGCCAAGGCTGAATATCATTTTGGATTTTCTCAAGGCTTAATCCGTTAGGTCCTCTTAAAGGTTCTAACCATGGGCCTCTGAAATCCCAAAATCTCATTGTTTCACCACCAAATATAATTTCACCAGTAGGAGATCTCATGAGATACTTACCTAGACCTGTTGGTCCCATTGTTGAACCTACGTTAGCTCCAATTCTTTGATCTCTCACAAGGAAAGTAAAGCTTTGAGCTTGAGAAGCTTCAGCATTTGTTGGGCCATAAAACTCTGATGGATAAGCAGTGTTATTAAACCAGATGAATGTAGAAGCAATAAAACTTGCAACACAAATTCCACCTAGAGCATAACTTAATAGTCCTTCACCGTTCCAGATGAATGCTCTTCTTGCCCATCCAAAAGGTTTGGTGAAGATATGAAATATTCCTCCAATAATTGCAGTAATACCCACATAAACATGTCCGCCAACAATATCCTCAATGGAGTTAACACCGATTATTGAACCAGCTCCTCCCCATGGAGATCTAAATAGATAACCAAGAATAACTCTTGGATCTAAAGTTGGATTAACAAGCCTTACTTCACCACCACCAGGTGCCCATGTGTCGTATGCACCACCAATAAAACACCAGTTTACTGACCAAGCTAGTGCACCTACACCTAAAACAATCAAATGATATCCAAGGATATTTGTCATTTGATTTTTATCTCTCCAATCAGTGGAGAAAAATGGAAAATCTTCTTCAAGTTTCTCTGGACCTGCTAATGAGTGGTAAATACCACCAAAACCAAGAACAGCAGAAGCTATTAAGTGAACCACGCCAGCTTGGAAGAAAGGCATGATATCAGTAACTTCACCACCAGGGCCTATTCCATAACCAAACATTGCGACGTGTGGCATACAAATTAGACCTTGCTCCCACATTGGTTTATCAAAAGTAAAATGATTAACCTCAAAGAGCATCATTGCTCCCGCCCAAAAGACTATTAGTCCAGAGTGAGCAATGTGAGCTCCTAGTAAACGTCCAGATAAGTTGATTAGTCTAGCGTTGCCTACGTACCAGGCATAACCAGTTTCCTCAATACTTTGGTTTGGAGCTCTTAATAAATTATTAAAGGGCGTTTCCACGTGGAAGAACCTCCTCAGGGAATACAAAGTTTTCGTGTGGTTGATCCACAGAAGACATCCATGCTCGCATACCTTCGTTCAAAAGTATATTTTTTGTATAGAAAGTTTCAAATTCTGGATCTTCTGCTGCACGGATTTCTTGGCTTACAAAATCATAAGCTCTTAAATTTAGTGCTAAGCCAACAATACCTATTGAAGATGTCCACATACCCATAACAGGTACAAAAAGCATCAAGAAATGTAAGAAACGCTTGTTAGAGAAAGCAATACCGAAAATTTGACTCCAGAATCTATTCGCTGTAATCATTGAATAAGTTTCTTCTTCTTGAGTTGGATCAAAAGCTCTAAATGTTGAACTTTGAACCTTACCATCTGTATAGATACTTGTATCTTCATACAAAGTATTTTGTACTGTAGCACCATGAATAGCGCAAAGTAGAGCACCACCTAGAATTCCAGCAACTCCCATCATGTGGAATGGATTTAAAGTGATATTGTGAAAACCTTGGATGAACAGAATATAACGGAAGATTGCTGCTACACCAAATGAAGGTGCGAAGAACCAACTGTGCTGTCCTAAAGGATAAATAAGGAAAATACTTGTGAATACTGCAATTACTGCTGAGAAAGCTAATGCGTTGTATGGTCTAATACCAACAAGGCCAGCAATTTCAAACTGACGAAGCATAAAACCAATTAGGCCAAATACTCCATGTAATGCAACGAAGTTCCAAAGACCTCCAAGTTGTAGCCATCTAACAAAACTACCTTGGGCCTCGGGACCCCATAAAAATAGAAGACTGTGTCCCATGGCATCACCAGGGGTACTTACAGCTGCTGTTAAGAAGTTACAACCTTCAAGGTATGAACTTGCAACTCCGTGTGTGTACCATGAGGTAACAAATGTTGTGCCGACAAACCATCCGCCTATAGCAAGATATGCGCAAGGGAGTAAAAGTAGTCCGGACCAACCAATAAATACAAAGCGGTCGCGCTTCAACCAATCATCGAGGACATCGAACCATCCTCTTTGTGGGGCGCTACCAACTGCGATCGTCATGAGAAATCGTTTTTTTAGCTTCGGGATACGCAGTGACTGTAACAA
>QCRE01000051.1 GCA_003212005.1 Prochlorococcus sp. AG-459-M13
AAGCAATAGTAGTAAGTCATTTTATTAAATGCAATTTAAAGTTTATGATTGATTTCAGTTGTAGCTACGCAACCGACTCATGACAACCATATTTTTAATCTAGGTCTGCCATAGATTTAAATGGCTAAAAAAACATACCTCTTTCCGTACCTAAATGTTCCTCAAACCGCACACATTAGATACGCACTGTTTTATTCAAATCAATTAGAAAATGTATATAGCCTAGGATAATTTACAAAGGAGAATTTATGAGTGGAGATTTCGAGACACTAGAAATTAATCAACCAAAAATTAAATATCTAAAACCAGAAGACAATACAGAATGGTTAGACGAATTAAATAATAATATTGAAGATATGAAGAACAAAATATCAAAAGATTCTTTGTAATCAATTAAAAAAGGGGTTGAAAAATCCAACCCCACCAAAAATTTAAATAATTTTTTGTTTAGAAAATACCTGGAACAATTTGACCTGTAAAATAGTAAGCCCCTATTAGAGCAAACATTCCGAGCATTGCAGCTTTACCGTTAAGCTTTTCAGCTTTTTCAGTCATGAATTTTTTAGCGAATTCCATAATTATGTGAAATAGATTTATATTTATAAAATAATTATTCCTAATAGGTAATTGATGTAGTGTTTCCTACCTAAATCATATTTTTTCTAAGAATTTTATTTTTAATTTATTTTTTATTAATAATATTAGAAATTTAAGAAAGAAACTTTTTTATTAAATCTTTAGTTTGAATAAGAAGCAATTCAAAAAAGAATTTAAATTTTGTATTTAAGGTTACCGCTTTTATTTGAGCATTGTTCAGAATAAGATTCAAACTATTTTTTTTTATGCAAAAAGATCTAAATGAAAATTCATATGAAAAAAGAATTGAAAATATAGAGAAAGGAAAATCTTATTTAAAAAGTAATGGATTTTTTAGATCAAAATCTAACTTATTTGAAGACATACAAAAGTTCATCCATAAAAAGTAATTAAAAAAATATTTTTAAGCATTAAATTACTCCGCACCACACATCATTATCGCAAAAAGTAAATTTGTTGGATAAAAAATATATAACCAAAAGTTTGGGGAACACCTCCTTCAAGCCTCAAAAATCCCTAAGATCCATTATTATGACTGGAGAAAAGCTTTGGCTAATGAACTATGTGCCAGTAGTTTTAGCAATGGATTTCAAAAACCTATAAAAAAATGTTCACGATATGTTCACGATTTAATGGCTTCACCTTCGAGTTGGGAATTCTATAAAGAAGAACAAACTAAGATTTTATGGGTCCATATTTGTTCCCAAGATTTAAGGAGTGTAGCTATTTCAATAAATAAATGGTGGAAGACAAGGTATCCAGAGTTCAAAATGAGAATAGTTTCTAAAAAAGAATTCGAACATATAAAAAAAATGCAGGAGCAGCAACAGCAGCAATAAAATTAATTTTTGGTAAATTTTGATGCTGAACATTTTTTCTATTCAGCTAATATAATTTCATCACATTAAGGAACAAATGAATTCTGCATTTACAAAAGTCTCAAATTTGAAAGTTAACAGGGCTTCTAAAATAGCTATTACTCTCGCATCATCCACTTTCTTCTTATACGCATTAGGTCAAGCACCAATTTTTAAAAATATTCTTGCAGGTGCTTTTTCTTGTTCTGGCTAAATAAATGCTTGTTTGCAAGAGATGCTGATAATCTAGAATACATACTGATTGACAGTCGATCTAAACTGGAGGGATAAAACTCTTTCTTTAACTTTTTCTTCCCGTTATTCTGATTCTTCTTTAACTTCAATTGTATTTACCTCTTCTGGTTTTACTTCCTCTTCTTTAACTTCAACTAATTTTACCTTTAGATCTTCCGCTTTTACTTCAACTACTTTTGATGCGATAGATTCAAACTTTCCTTTAATAAAATTTACTATGAAAATTAATATTGGAACATGGGCTAGACCACCTATTATCACTTTAGTTTCTGAATAATACATTTGTAAGTTAATGAGAACTGAAATATTTAAGCATAAATTTAATTTGTAATTACTTATATTAAATTTAATTTATAACAAAAAGTTTGAGTAACACCTACTCAAAGCTTTAAAAATCACTGAGATCCCTTGATATATATGAAGAAAAGTTTTGGCTAATGAAAAGTACGCTCGTCTATCAATAACTGGGATCTCAAGGAATCGTAATTTTTTATCCAAACTTTATCCAAACTTTTTTAAATTTGAAATTAATACCTTTGAAGATATTTTTCTGGTAATTATTTTCAATTTGAGAGTCTTTTTTGATCCTTAATCCGTACAATTTTGTTCCTCTAACCGCACACATAAAACTTGAGATTAACTATTCAAATGAATTAGAACATAAGTGTAGTCAAGAGGTAAGTCT
>QCRE01000052.1 GCA_003212005.1 Prochlorococcus sp. AG-459-M13
ATTGGTTGGGTTTCAAGGAATATTCAAGAATAAGAAGAAATTTGAAATTGCCTACTATGATGGGTTTTCAATCTGAAGGTTCAGCTCCTTTAGTTAAAAACATAGTTGTTAAAAATCCTGAAACAATTGCAACTGCTATTAGAATTGGAAACCCAGTAAATAGAGATAAAGCAAAAATTGTAAGAAAAGAAAGCAAAGGTGATTTTCAATCAGTTACAGATGAAAATATCATTGAAGCCTATAAAAAACTTGCAAAAGAAGGTATTTTTTGTGAACCAGCAAGCGCGGCGTCTGTTGCTGGACTAATTAAAAATAAAAACAGGATAAAAAAAGGATCTACTATAGTTTGTGTGCTTACAGGTAATGGATTAAAAGATCCAGATTGTGCAATTAAAAATAATGATGCTATTTTTCAAAATAATATAGAGCCATCTTTAAAAGAAATAACAAAAATTTTAGGATACTAACAAAGACAAAATTAAAAGTGGCTGTGGAGAAATTTTAAAAGTCTATTTAAACCTGTTAATTAATTATTAAAAGAAAATTAGTAATGTGGACAAATTTTTGTAAAGATTAAAATCTTATCAAATAATTAACATTTTGAATATTTTTTCCACTTTTAATTAACCAAAATTCTTCAATTATAACAATTAAATTTTGAATTAATTCACAGTTTCCACAACCTCTACAACTACTATTTATATTATTAATTAAGAAATTTATAATTAAATATAGACCAGTTAAAAGAAAAATATTTAATTGCAATTATGAAGAAAATAGATCTAATATGTGAATAAAGTTATGCATGCAGATGGAGATTATTTGTAATCAAAATGAATTTAATTACGCTATTCAATTAGTTAGTAAAGCTGTTGCTACAAGACCTACTCATCCGATTCTTGCAAACCTGCTTTTAACCGCTGATCAAGGAACAAATAAAGTCAGTTTGACAGGATTTGATTTGAATTTAGGAATACAGACGTCTTTTGATGCAACTGTAAATAAAAGCGGCGCAATCACTATTCCATCAAAATTATTATCTGAAATAGTAAATAAGTTACCAAGTGAAACTCCTGTTGCAATTGACGTTGATGAGAGTTCAGATAATATTTCTATCAAAAGTGATAGAGGTTCATTTAATCTAAAAGGTATACCTTCAGAAGATTTTCCTAATTTACCATTTGTTGAAAGCGGTACATCTTTAGATATTAATCCCAGTTCTTTTCTTAAGGCTTTAAAGCTAACAATATTTGCCAGTAGTAGCGATGAATCAAAGCAATTATTAACAGGGGTAAATTTTACATTTAATCTGAAAAACTTAGAATCTGCTGCAACTGATGGGCATAGATTAGCTATTGTTTTAGTTGGAAATAAAGAAAATATTGAAGACAAAGAAGAATTTTTATCTGAGGAGGACAATTTATCCGTAACTATTCCAACAAGATCTTTAAGAGAAATTGAAAAACTTGTTAGTTTAAGTAGCTCTGAAAATTCAATCAAACTTTTTTATGATAAAGGCCAACTAGTATTTATATCTTCTAATCAAATAATTACAACACGAACATTGGAAGGTTCATATCCAAATTATTCTCAATTAGTACCTGATACTTTCTCTAAGCTTTTTATTTTTGATAGAAAACAATTAATTGAAGCATTAGAAAGGATAGCAGTATTAGCAGATCAACAAAGTAGTGTTGTTAAAATAAAATTAGATAAAAAAGAATTAGCTTTAGTAAGTGCAGATGCTCAAGATATAGGTAGTGCAAATGAGCTAGTACCTGTATCTTTTGATTTTGATAAGTTTGATATTGCTTTTAATGTAAGATATCTCTTAGAGGGTTTAAAGGTTATCTCCAGTAAAAATGTAATTTTCAAATGTAATCAACCCACAACTCCTGCTGTTCTTGTACCAGAAGATAATGTTGATTCTTTTACATATTTAGTTATGCCTGTTCAAGTACGTTCTTAATTTGAAATTACCAAAAGAATTTTTATTAAGCGAATTACTAAGTCACAATGTAAAAGGTAATGCAATTGTTAATTATGGCACTGGTGAGAATGTTTGGATGCACCCACCGGTTCATAGAATTTTGGGTTGGTATTCACGTCCTTCTAATTTTGATTTAAAAAGAAATGTTTGGAGATTAAATCAAATTAATCAAATAATAGATAATGATATTTTTATTAAAGGAGATCCTGCAATTTCAGATGTTGCAACTTTGAATAGATTGCCTAATTTAGTAGAAGCTAATTTAATTAACTCAGAAGGCTCAAAGATTGGAGTAATAGCTGATTTCTTATTTGAAATAAAAACTGGAAACATCCAATTTTATTT
>QCRE01000053.1 GCA_003212005.1 Prochlorococcus sp. AG-459-M13
GAAGATAGTTGAGAGGGCATCTGAACTTGGAATGACTTCAATTGCATTGACTGATCATGGAGTAATGTATGGAGTTCTTGATTTAGTAAAAAAATGCAAAGAAATTGGTATTAAGCCAATTATTGGTAATGAAATGTATATCATAAATGGTTCTATTGATGATCCTCAGCCAAAGAAAGAAAAAAGGTATCATTTGGTAGTTTTAGCTAAAAATTATAAAGGTTATAAGAATCTTGTAAAACTAACAACTATTAGTCATCTAAATGGAATGAGGGGTAGAGGCATCTTTTCTAGACCATGTATTGATAAATCATATTTAGAAAAATATAAGGAGGGTCTGATTATTTCTACAGCCTGCTTAGGTGGTGAAATTCCCCAGGCAATTTTAAAAGGAAGAATTGATGTTGCTGAAAATATTGCGCTTTGGTATAAAAAATTATTCAGAGATGATTTCTATCTTGAAATACAAGATCATGGTTCAATAGAAGATAGGATTGTAAATGTTGAATTAATAAGAATCGGCAAAAAACACCAAATTAAAGTAATTGCAACTAATGATGCACATTACATATCTAATATGGATGTAGAGGCACATGATGCACTACTATGCGTTCTCACAGGAAAATTAATTAGTGATGAGAAGAGATTGAGATATACAGGGACAGAATATATTAAAAGTGAGAACGAAATGCTCCGCCTTTTTCGTGATCACATAGATGATAAATCAATTAAAGAAGCAATAAATAATACAGTTGAAGTTTCAGATAAGATTGAAGAATATGAGTTGTTTGGTTCTTACAGAATGCCAAAATTCCCTCTGAAGGGAGGGAATAATTCTTTATCCTTTTTGACCAAAATATCTTATGAAGGTCTTTTAAAAAGACTCAAAGAAACTAATCTTGATGATGTTGAAGAGATTTATACAAAAAGACTATCATCAGAATTGAAAATTATTAATGACATGGGTTTCCCAGATTATTTTTTAGTCGTTTGGGATTATATAAAATTTGCTAGAGATAATTCAATTCCTGTTGGTCCAGGGAGAGGATCTGCAGCTGGTTCACTTGTTGCGTATGCTCTTCAAATTACAAATATTGATCCTGTTAAACATGGATTGTTATTTGAGAGATTTTTAAACCCAGCAAGAAGGTCAATGCCTGATATTGATACAGATTTTTGTATTGATAGGAGGAATGAGGTTATTGATTACGTAACAAATAGATATGGCGAAGATAAAGTTGCGCAAATAATAACCTTTAACAAAATGACATCTAAAGCTGTGCTAAAGGATGTAGCTAGAGTTCTAGATATCCCATATGGGGAATCCGATAAATTAGCTAAGTTAATACCAGTTGTAAGAGGTAAACCTTACAAACTTAGTGAAATGATTGATAAACATTCTCCTAGTCCTGAATTTAGGGAAAAATATTTAAAAGATACTAAAGTTAAACGATGGGTTGATTTGGCATTAAGAATTGAAGGCACTAACAAAACTTATGGAGTTCATGCAGCAGGAGTTGTCATAGCATCAGAGCCTTTAGATATGCTTGTACCTCTTCAAAGAAATAATGATGGACAAATAATTACTCAATATTCAATGGATGATATTGAGTCACTAGGCTTATTAAAGATGGATTTCTTAGGTCTTAAAAATCTAACTATGATTGATAAGACAATTTCTTTAATAAAATCCTCTACTGGGCATAATATCAATATTGATGAATTACCTCAAAATGATAATAAAACTTTTGATCTTATTGGTAGAGGAGATTTAGAAGGCATCTTTCAGCTTGAATCTTCTGGAATGAAACAAGTTGTTAAAGACTTTAAGCCTAATTCTCTTGAAGATATTTCTTCTATTTTAGCTCTTTATAGACCTGGCCCTCTTGATGCAGGTCTTATTCCAAAGTTTATAAATAGAAAACATGGCAGCGAAAAAATTGATTTCCCACATCCTTTCATTAAATCTATTCTTACTGAAACCTACGGAATTATGGTTTATCAAGAGCAAATCATGAAAATTGCTCAAGATCTAGCAGGATATTCTCTTGGTGATGCTGACTTACTTCGCAGAGCTATGGGTAAAAAGAAAGTATCTGAAATGGTTAAACATCGTAATATTTTCATTGAGGGTTCTCGCAAGAGAGGCGTGGATGAAAAAATTGCTAATGATCTATTTGATCAAATGGTTTTATTTGCCGAATATTGCTTTAATAAAAGTCATTCAACTGCATA
>QCRE01000054.1 GCA_003212005.1 Prochlorococcus sp. AG-459-M13
CTAATACTTCTAAAGATTTAGTGGGTTCAGGTTTTGATACTTCGAACTGAATATTTTATTATCATATTTATAAAACAAATGTCTAAAAATAAAACCAATACTGAAATTCTCGAGCAATTACTGTATGGACAAAACCTCGATGATGAAACCTCAAGATCCTTGATGATAAGCTGGCTAAATGACGAAATATTAGATGTTCAAACTGGTGCTTTTTTGAGTGCATTTAGATCAAAAGGGGCTACTGGTAGCGAATTGTCTTCTATGGCAAAAGTACTTCTAGAGGCTTGTAAATTACCTCTCAAAAGACCAGATTTATTTATGGTTGATACTTGCGGCACTGGAGGTGATGGTGCAAATACCTTTAATATCTCTACTGCTGTAGCCTTTGTCGCCTCTTCGTGTGGTGTGAAAATAGCAAAACACGGCAATAAAAGTGCAAGTGGAAAAGTTGGTTCGGCAGATGTTTTGTTAAATCTTGGGATTAATCTTAATTCTTCTCTTGAAAAGGTTATAAATTCAATAGAGGATATCGGGATAACTTTTTTATTTGCTCCAATTTGGCATAAATCTTTAATTAAATTAGCCCCTTTGAGAAAGAGTCTAGGTATTAGAACTGTCTTTAATCAATTAGGTCCATTAGTAAATCCTTTAAGACCTAATGCTCAAGTTTTAGGTGTTGCTTCTGAAGAACTTCTTAGTCCTATGGCTTCAGCTTTAAATAACATGTGTATGGATAGAGCAATTGTTGTGCATGGATATGGAGGACTAGATGAAGCCTCTCTAGAGGGAGATAATAAACTTATTTTCGTTGAAAAAGGCCAATTAAAACATTCAAAACTTAATGTATCTGACTTTAATTATCAAAATACTCCTAATGATGAATTAACAGTCTCAAATAATGAATCCAACGAAGACATATTAGAGTCTGTTTTGAAAGGTTCTTGTAGAAAAGCACATATGGACGTTGTAGCTTTAAATACGGCATTAGTTCTTTGGGTTGCGGGTATTGAGGATAATATTCAAGAAGGATTTGAAAAAGCCTCATTTTCTATGGTTAATGCAAAACCTTGGGATAAATTTTTACAGTTGAAAACTTATCTTGATTCCTAAGAATATTTCTTCATAATAATGAATTATCCTTTTAAGAAAAATGCAAAACTTGTTTTAAGCAACGGAACTACTTTTTTTGGTTACTCATTTGGAGCCACTGGGACCATTCTTGGCGAAATTGTATTTAATACAGGAATGACTGGTTATCAGGAGGTAATTACTGATCCAAGTTATTTTGGACAGATACTTACTTTTACTTATCCAGAGATAGGAAATACAGGAATAAACTATGAAGATTCTGAATCTAATATTTCTGTTAAAGGTTTAATTGTTCGTAATTATTCAAACAATAATAGTAATTGGAGATCTAAGCTAAATTTTAACCAATGGCTTATTGAGAATAATATTGTTGGACTTTATGGGATTGATACAAGAGCACTAGTTAAAATTTTAAGATCAAATGGTTCCATGAATGGACTTATAACTTCAGAAAATAATGATTTGGATACCTGTCTTAAGCTTATTTCAAAAGCTCCTGACATGAAAGGTTTAAATTTATCAAAAGAAGTCTCTACTAAGAATAATTATTTATGGAAAGAGAATTCTAAGACTGATTTTGATAAGAGAGAAAAATTAACTAATATCGAAACTAAGTTAAAAATTGTAGCAATTGATTTTGGCATCAAAAAATCAATTCTTAATAGATTAGTTTCACATGGATGTGAAGTATTGGTTTTGCCTTCAAATTCATCTTTTGAAGATGTTTTAGGTCATGATCCTGATGGTATCTTTTTCTCTAATGGACCAGGTGATCCTTCATCTGTCCTAGATGGAATTAATTTAGCCAAATTACTAATTAATCATGGAACAATTCCTATGTTTGGAATTTGTCTTGGCCATCAAATATTTGGCCTAGCATTGGGAGGAAAAACTTATAAATTACCCTTTGGACATCGTGGATTAAATCATCCTTGTGGTATTAATAATGATGTTGAAATAACAAGTCAAAATCATGGTTTTGCTATCGATCCAAATTCTTTATCAAATGAAATCGTTGAAATAACTCATTTTAACCTTAATGATAAAACTGTTGCTGGATTGAAACTAATTAATAAACCTA
>QCRE01000055.1 GCA_003212005.1 Prochlorococcus sp. AG-459-M13
TTAACTACATAAAGTAGATTTAACGTCCTTGGAAAACTACAAAAGCTGTTCCTTGGCTTTGAGTGTAAGCATCGTATCCGATAATTCTTACATGGTGATCAGGGTATGCTCTATGGCATGCCTCTAATTCACTTACAACCAAGTTAAGATCTTTTTCCCCAAAGAATGGGAGTTTCCAATAAGACCAATAAGTTTGCATACTTCCACTAGGATGGACATGCTCAATAACAGGACTCCAGCCTTGAGCAATTATGTATGCAATTTGATCGTATATTTCTTCCTGGGTCATCGGTGGTAAAAAACCGAATGTTTCCAGGGTTGCAACTGTTTGATAGTCGCCTACTGTGCTCTGGAAAGGCATAATTAATTTAAATGTGAATGAAATTACTCGTAATAGAACGAGATTTGTGGAAGTTTGAGGAGAAGAAGAATCTCCTCAATTTTGAAATCTGGTTTAACCTTGAACGTCGAGTTTGTCGACGGTATCAAATTCAAACTTAATTTCCTTCCAAGTTTCAAGAGCAATAGCTAATTCAGGACTGTGTTTAGCAGCTTCCATAAGAATGTCTCTACTCTCTTTTTCGATTTCGCGACCAGCATTGCGTGCTTTCACACAAGCTTCTAAAGCGACTCTGTTGGCTGCAGCTCCAGCAGCTGAACCCCATGGATGACCATGTGTTCCTCCACCGAACTGAAGACAAGAATCATCTCCAAAAATTGCTAAGAGTGCAGGCATATGCCATACGTGAATACCTCCTGATGCGACAGCAAATACTCCTGGCATTGAACCCCAATCTTGATCAAAGAAGTTACCTCTTGATCTATCTTCAGGAACAAATGACTCTCTTAAGTTGTCAATGTAACCAAGAGTTGTTTGACGATCACCTTCGAGTTTTCCAACAACAGTTCCAGTATGTAATTGATCTCCTCCAGAGAGTCTCAAACATTTTGCTAGAACTCTGAAATGGATACCATGTTTTGGATGTCTATCAATAACAGCATGCATAGCTCTATGAATATGTAGAAGCATGCCATTTTTACGACACCAGTTTGCTAATCCAGTATTTGCAGTAAAACCACCAGTTATATAATCATGCATGATGATTGGCATATCTAGCTCTTTAGCAAATTCAGCTCTTTCGTAGAGTTCTTCAGGAGTGTTAGCAGTACAGTTAAGGTAGTGACCTTTAACTTCTCCAGTTTCTTGCTGAGCAAGCTTAACTGCTTCTGCAACAAACTCAAATCTTTCTCTCCAACGCTGGAATGGTTGAGAATTTATATTCTCGTCATCCTTCGTTAAATCAAGGCCACCTCTGAGGCACTCATATACAACTCGACCATAGTTTTTACCAGATAATCCTAATTTAGGTTTAATGGTGCAACCAAGAAGAGGTCTTCCATATTTGTTTAAACGATCTCTTTCAACTACGATTCCATTTGGTGGACCACCGCAAGTTTTGATGAAAGCGATTGGGAATCTTATATCTTCTAGACGTAAGTGTCTGAGAGCCTTAAATCCAAAAACGTTTCCTACTAGAGATGTTAATACGTTTGTAATCGAACCTTCTTCAAAAAGATCTAAAGGATAGGCAATAAAAGCATAAAAAGCTTCAGGATCTCCAGGAACGTCTTCGATTCGATAACAACGTCCCTTATAAAATTCTAAATCTGTAAGTAACTCGGACCAAACTGTTGACCAAGTACCTGTTGAAGATTCAGCGGCAACAGCTGCTGCAACTTCTTCTCTTGGAACACCTTCTTGACCTGTACATTTGAAACAGGCTAGTAAATCGGTGTCTAGGGGTACATATTCAGGAGTCCAGTAGGTATCTCTGTACTCCTTTACCCCTGCATCATACTTTTTACTCATAAGGATAAATTTAGGTCAGTATAGGGAAAATAATTATTGTGCAAAATCTATAAATCTTGCTTTACTTAATTAGTCCTTTTGACCAAGAAATTCGCCGTTACCTAAAGCAGGTTCAACTTCTCTATGAGGACGAGCAATAATGTGAGCTGCAACTAAACCGTCACCAACTCTTT
>QCRE01000056.1 GCA_003212005.1 Prochlorococcus sp. AG-459-M13
GTACTTTTACCCGAGCCTGATAAACCTGTAAACCAAATAACTAAACCTCTATGACCTCTCATCTTTTCCAGCTTATCTCTATTAATAGATAAATTGTGCCACTTTATATTGGTTGAAGTTGTTTGATCTTGTTCTTTCATTTTTTGGATCATCAAAATAAAAACCTATCCTAACCGTTGCTTCATAAATTTTGAAATCCTTCATTACGGAGAAACTCAATTGATTTATTTACCATATCTCCTTGCAATTGAATATCTTCACCTACTAAAACTCCTCCAGTGCCACAAAACACTTTCAATTTTTTTAGTAATTCCTTAACTTCTGTCACATTTTTAATTCCTAAACCTTTTATTAAAGTAATAGTCTTTCCTTTTTTACCTTTTTTTTGTTTTGAGATATTAATTTTTAATATTTTTCTAGGATTCTCTTCTTTAGGTTTTTGATAAATGTTTTCATTATTTTCAAATTCTATCCAATTTTTTTTTCCCATTATTCTTTATATAATCTATAGTTAGTTAATACACTAAGTATAGAAAATTGGTTAGTACTATTCCCCGACAGAATCAAAATAATAAAAATGATGATTTAAATCAACCTTCTAAAGAAGGAAGATTTGGAAAGTATGGAGGTCAATATGTCCCTGAAACATTAATGCCTGCACTTTTTGAACTTGAAAAAGCAGCATCTGATGCATGGAAAGATGAAAAATTTGTTAATGAGTTAAACCATTTACTTAAAACTTATGTTGGGAGGGAAACTCCTTTGTATGAAGCTAAAAGACTTACTGAACATTACAAAACGAAAAACTCAACCAGCAGGATATGGCTCAAAAGAGAAGACCTAAATCATACTGGCGCTCATAAAATCAATAATGCACTTGGGCAAGCTTTATTAGCGATAAGGATGGGTAAACAAAGAATAATTGCAGAAACAGGTGCTGGGCAGCACGGAGTTGCTACTGCTACTGTATGCGCGAGATTTGGTTTAAAATGTATCATCTACATGGGAGCGGAAGATATAAAAAGACAATCGTTAAATGTCTTTAGGATGAAACTTTTAGGAGCGGAAGTAAAAGTTGTTACTTCAGGTACTGCAACTCTCAAAGATGCAACTAGCGAAGCTATAAGAGATTGGGTATCCAACGTTGAAACAACACACTATATTTTAGGGTCAGTTGCAGGACCACATCCATTCCCAATGATTGTTAGAGATTTTCATGCGGTGATAGGCGAAGAAACTAAAAAACAATGTCTAAAATCATTCGGCTCATTACCTGATATTTTGCTGGCTTGTGTAGGAGGCGGATCAAATGCAATGGGTCTTTTCCATCCTTTTGTAAAAGAAAAATCAGTTCGACTTATTGGGGTTGAAGCTGCAGGGAGCGGAGTCAATACTGAAAAACATGCCGCGACAATCACTAGAGGATCAGTTGGAATTTTACATGGATCAATGAGCCTTCTTTTGCAAGATAAGGATGGTCAAGTACAAGAAGCGCATTCTATAAGTGCAGGTCTTGATTATCCAGGGGTAGGTCCTGAACATAGTTATTTAAGAGATATTGGGAGAGCTGAATATGGCTCTATTACAGATTCTGAAGCTTTAGATGCTTTGAAATTAGTAAGTGAACTGGAAGGAATAATTCCTGCACTAGAAACAGCTCATGCATTTGCCTGGCTTGAAAAATTATGTCCCACGTTAGATAAAGATACGGAAATAGTCATTAATTGTTCTGGCAGGGGTGACAAAGACGTTAATACTGTCGCATCGTCTTTGGATATTGACTAATTAATATCTAGGTATTGTTTGATCAATATACTTACTCCATCCATCTATTCCTTCTTCAAGATTCCATATCTCATCAACTAGATTATTATCTAATGTCCATTTTCCAAAGCTATAACTTCTAATGCCAGCATGACAAAGAACAACAAACTTTTTATCTTTTGCATCTCTAATTTTTGCTTTTACATTGTCCGCCGAAACTTTACTGATTGGTAAATGTAAAAAATCTTTAGGG